>NZ_JBNCLF010000006.1:219821-223061 GCF_049844535.1 Streptosporangium sp. DT93 | reverse complement strand
GGTTCCCCCCCCCCCGAAAACCCACAAAAACACGCTAACCCCCCCACACCGGGGGCGGCCCGGGGGGGGGGGGGGCCGCCCCGCCGGGCCCGCCTCCCCCCTCACGAGACCTCACTGCTCGCCGGTCAGCGCCGTCACCAGCTCGGACGCGGTACGGCAGCGGTCGAACAGCTCGCCCACGTGTGCCTTGGTGCCCCGCAGCGGCTCCATCGTCGGGACGCGCTGCAACGACTCACGGCCCGGGATGTCGAAGATGACCGAGTCCCAGGAGGCGGCGGCCACGGACTCGCTGTACTGGCTCAGGCAGCGGCCCCGGAAGTAGGCCCGGGTGTCGTTCGGCGGCACCTCGACGGCCCGGAGCACCTCCTCCTCGGTCACCAGGCGCTGCATGCGGCCCCGGGCGACCAGCCGGTTGTACAGCCCCCGGTCCGGCCGGATGTCGGAGTACTGCAGGTCGACGAGCTGCAGGCGCGGGTGCGACCAGGGCAGGCCGTCCCGGGTGCGGTACCCCTCGAGCAGCTCCAGCTTGGCGACCCAGTCGAGCTCCCGCGACAGCTGCATCGGGTCGTCCGCCAGGCGGGTGAGGACCGACTCCCAGCGCTCCAGGACGTCCTTGGTGGGCTCGTCCAGGCCGTTGACGCTGCGCTCCTCGGCGTACTTGCGCGCCAGCTCCAGGTACTCCATCTGGAGCTGCACGGCCGTGAGCCTGCGGCCGTCGCGCATCGAGATCTCGTACTTGAGCGTGGGGTCGTGCGAGACCGCGCGCAGTGCCTGCACCGGGTTCTCGACGGCGAGGTCCCGGGTGAAGTAACCGTCCTCGATCATCGCCAGGACGAGCGCGGTCGACCCCAGCTTGAGGTAGGTCGAGATCTCCGACATGTTGGCGTCGCCGATGATGACGTGCAGGCGCCGGTACTTCTCCGGATCGGCGTGCGGCTCGTCCCGGGTGTTGATGATCGGCCGCTTGAGGGTCGTCTCCAGGCCCACCTCGACCTCGAAGAAGTCGGCGCGCTGGCTGATCTGGAAACCCTCGCTCCGGGAGTCCTGGCCGATGCCGACCTTGCCCGCCCCGGTGACGACCTGCCGGGAGACGAAGAACGGCGTCAGGTGCCGGACGATGTCGGCGAAGGAGGTGGCCCGGCGCATGAGGTAGTTCTCGTGGCAGCCGTAGGACGCGCCCTTGTTGTCGGTGTTGTTCTTGTAGAGCTGGATCGGGGCGTTGGCCGGCATCGCCGAGGCGCGGACCGCCGCGTCGTGCATGACCCGCTCGCCCGCCTTGTCCCAGATCACCGCCGCCCGGGGGTTGGTGCACTCGGGCGTGGAGTATTCGGGGTGGGCGTGGTCCACGTACAGCCGGGCCCCGTTGGTGAGGATCACGTTCGCCAGGCCGAGGTCCTCGTCGGTGAGCTGGCTCTGGTCGGCCACCTCCCGCGCGAGATCGAACCCGCGCGCGTCGCGCAGCGGGTTCTCCTCCTCGAAGTCCCATCGCGCGCGCCGGACCCGGGCCGCGGAGGCCGCCAGGTAGGCGTTCACGACCTGAGAGGAGGTCACCATCGCGTTGGCCCCCGGCTGTCCGGGCACGGAGATGCCGTATTCGGTCTCGATGCCCATCACCCGCCGTACCGTCATGCGCACCCTCTGTTCATCAGGGACTGTTTCTCTGCCTGGTGTCTATTCCCGACCCTAGACCCTTCACTATGCCCGGTGGTCGGACAGTTATGGCACCGAGGCCTTTTCGCCCGTTGCGAGGGGGAACGCGGAGAGCGCCTGGCCGGGCGCCTCCCGGCGCGCCGAAGCCTCCGAAGCCCCGGAAACCTCCGCGGGCACCGGGGTCCCTCTCCGCCTGCGGGCCCTGACGAGCTCCTGCAGGGGCCGCTCGGCCACGCGGTACACCAGGTAGGAGAAGGCCATCGCGGCCAGCACGGTGACCAGCGCGGTCAGCGGGGGCGGCAGCGTGTCCCGCAGCGCCGGGACGATCACGACCGCGGCCGCGGTGTGGAACAGGTAGAGCGGGTAGGTCAGCGCGCCCAGCACGACCAGGCCGCGCCAGCGCAGCCACCGCAGCCAGCCCAGCGCCACCATCGCCATCAGCACGTAGAAGCCGACCACGGTGGCGACGACGGCCCAGCCGGGCACGGGCATGGCGGCGTAGCCGACCCTGTCCACGCGCCCGGCCACCCGCTCCAGCGCCGCGCTGACGGCCAGGCCGCCGCTGATCCCGGCCAGGCACCACAGCACCAGCCGGGGCCCGAACCTGGTCATCAGGAAGAACGCCATGCCGCCCACGAAGTACGCCGCGTACTTGGGCATGATCACGAGATCGACCCACGCCTGCTCGCTCCCGGCGAAGAACCCCGCCGCCAGCAGCCAGACGCCCATGAAGACCAGGCAGCGGGCGAACGTCACCCCGACGATCACCAGGATCGAGATCAGCAGGTAGAAGCGCAGCTCCACCCAGAGCGACCAGTAGACGCCGTTGGCGTCGTAGACGCCGAAGGCCCGCTGGAGCATCGTCAGGTTGACGCCGTACTCCCCGAGGGTGAGCTTGGGGTCCAGGGCGGTGGCGGCGGTCAGGCCGTAGACGACGGCGGTGACGGCCACGCTGACCCAGTACGCGGGGAAGAGCCGCACCAGCCGGGAGAGGGCGAACGCGCCCAGGCCCCTGCCCCAGACGCTCATCAGGATCACGAAGCCGCTGATCATGAAGAACAGCTCGACGCCGAGGATGCCGAGCCCGGAGATCGTGGCGATCGCCGGGAACAGCTCGGCCGGGCGCTCGCCCCACACCGAGGCGAAGGCGATGAAGTAGTGGAAGGCGAGCACCGCCAGCGCGGCGGTGAAACGCAGCAGGTCCAGCTCGGCGAGACGGCCGCCCTCCCGGGGCGTCTCGCGCGGGGCCGCGCCGGTCACCCGGGGGCCGGGCCGGAATGTTCACGCACGCCACTTGGACGGCTTGCCGATCACTTGGGTTCCCTGCGACGGGTGTCGATTCCTGCGCACCCGTGTGACCTGTGGGAACGCGGCGACGGATCGTGGAACAGGGCCGTGGCCCGGCGGAACGGCCTCGCGGAACAAGGCCGCGGCCCGGCCTGATCCGACCCGTCCTGCACCGTCGTCCTGCCCCGTCCCGCCCCGGAGGAGGGCCGGAACGCCGGGGGGGGGGGGGGGGGGGGGGGGGGGGGGGGGGGGGGGGGGGGGGCCGGGGGGGGGGGGGGGGGGGGGGGGGGGGGGGGGGGAGGG
>NZ_JBNCLF010000006.1:59896-219812 GCF_049844535.1 Streptosporangium sp. DT93 | reverse complement strand
CGGCCCCCCCCCGCGCCCCGCGGCCGGCGCCCCCGCCGCCGCGCGCGCCCCGCCCCCGGGCCCCCCCCCCCCCCCCGCCGGACGGGAGCGCCTGCCGCCGGGCCACGCGGGACCGGCGGGGCGCCGCCGTTACAGGTACTGGCCGGTGTTGGCCACGGTGTCGATGGAACGTCCCGCCTCGGTGCCCTGCTTGCCCGTCACGAGGGTGCGGATGTAGACGATCCGCTCGCCCTTCTTGCCGGAGATGCGGGCCCAGTCGTCGGGGTTGGTGGTGTTGGGCAGGTCCTCGTTCTCGGAGAACTCGTCCACGCAGGCCGCCAGCAGATGCTGGATCCGCAGGCCCTTCTGCCCGGTCTCCAGGAACTGCTTGATCGCCATCTTCTTGCCGCGGTCGACGATGTTCTGGATCATCGCCCCGGAGTTGAAGTCCTTGAAGTACAGGACCTCCTTGTCGCCGTTGGCGTAGGTCACCTCGAGGAAGCGGTTCTCCTCGCTCTCGGTGTACATCCGCTCGACGACCCGCTGGATCATGCCGGAGATGGTCTCCTTGCGGTCGCCGCCGTTCTCCGACAGGTCCTCGGCGTGCAGGGGCAGCTCCTCGATGAGGTACTTCGAGAAGATGTCCTTGGCCGCCTCGGCGTCCGGCCGCTCGATCTTGATCTTGACGTCCAGGCGGCCGGGCCGCAGGATCGCCGGGTCGATCATGTCCTCGCGGTTGGAGGCGCCGATGACGATGACGTTCTCCAGGCCCTCCACGCCGTCGATCTCGCTCAGGAGCTGGGGAACGATGGTGTTCTCGACGTCGGAGGAGACGCCGGACCCCCGGGTCCGGAAGATCGAGTCCATCTCGTCGAAGAAGACGATCACGGGGGTGCCCTCGGAGGCCTTCTCGCGAGCCCGCTGGAAGACCAGGCGGATGTGCCGCTCGGTCTCGCCGACGTACTTGTTGAGAAGCTCGGGGCCCTTGATGTTGAGGAAGAAGCTCTTGCCGGACTGGCCGGTCTTCTCCGCGACCTGCTTGGCCAGGGAGTTGGCGACGGCCTTGGCGATGAGCGTCTTGCCGCAGCCGGGGGGACCGTAGAGCAGGACGCCCTTGGGCGGGCGGAGCTTGTGCTCGCGGAAGAGGTCGGCGTGCAGGTACGGGAGCTCGATGGCGTCCCGGATCTGCTCGATCTGCCGCATGAGCCCGCCGATCTCCTCGTAGGAGATGTCGGGCACCTCCTCCAGGACGAGCTCCTCGACCTCGGACTTGGGGATGCGCTCGTAGACATATCCCGAGCGCGGTTCGAGCAGGAGGGAGTCGCCGGCCCGGATCGGCTGGCCGACCAGCGACTCGGCGAGTTCCACCACCCGCTCCTCGTCGGCGTGCGAGATCACCAGCGCGCGCCGGCCGTCCTCAAGGAGCTCCTTGAGCATCACGATCTCGCCGAGGTCCTCGAACCCGAGGGCCTCGACCACGTTGAGCGCCTCGTTGAGCATGACCTCCTGGCCACGCTTCAGCGAGTCGATCTCCACCGCGGGGCTGACGTTCACCCGGAGTTTGCGGCCACCGGTGAAGACCTCCACCGTGCCGTCCTCCCGGGCTTCGAGGAACACGCCGAACCCGGACGGCGGCTGCGCGAGCCGGTCCACCTCCTCCTTCAGGGCGACGATCTGGTCTCTGGCCTCCTTGAGGGTGGCCACCAGACGCTCGTTCTGTCCCGTTACGGCCGCGAGGTTCACCTGGACGTCATGGAGACGCTCTTCGAGGACCCTGGCCTGCCGGGGAGACTCCGTCAGCTTCCTTCGCAACGCGGTGATCTCCTCCTGCAGGAAGGAGACCTGTGTTGTGAGGTCGGCGACCTCCCGTTCGCGCTGCGCGGCACGAGCCTCAGCGTCGTCGCGAGCTGCCACGGCGTCACTTCCTTCCCAGTCGAGACCGACTACTCAAAAGCCTACCCATCTGGGGGCTGCCCCTTACCTGGTCGAGCAGTGTTCGTATGACTACATTAGGTGCGCGATGATTAATCCCTTTTAGTGCTTTTAGTACTAGAAGTATATGAACATGAGGGTCGGTTCGCGCGTCACTCTCCTACCGATCCTCGTGTCCGAATCGTCATCAAACGGTGGAGGTCGCGGAATCCTCGACATTGGCCCCCTTCGCCGGGCGTCTGCGCCGAGGTGGCGGCGTCACACCGTCCGCCATACGACGCGCCGTGACCAGGAAACCGGTGTGGCCGACCATCCTGTGGTCGGGTCGCACGGCCAGTCCCTCGACATGCCAGTCACGAACCAGGGTCTCCCACGCATGGGGCTCGGTGAAACTCCCGTGCTCCCGGAGAGTTTCGACCGTCCGCGACAGCTGGGTTGTGGTCGCGACATAACAGCAGATCACGCCCCCGGGGGTGAGAGCCTTCGACGCGGCGTCCACACATTCCCACGGGGCGAGCATGTCCAGGATGATCCGGTCGACGTCGCTCTCGTCGAGGGACTCGACGAAGTCGCCGACCACCAGGCGCCACTGGTCCATCGGCCCGCCGTAGAACTTCTCCACGTTCTTGGTGGCCACCTCGGCGAAGTCCTGGCGCCGCTCGTACGAGGTGAGGGTGCCCTCGGCGCCCACGGCGCGCAGCAGGAAGCAGGTGAGCGCGCCGGAGCCGACGCCCGCCTCCACCACCCGGGCGCCGGGGAAGACGTCGGCCATGGCCACGATCTGCGCCGAGTCCTTGGGGTAGATCACCGCCGCGCCGCGCGGCATGGAGAGCGTGTAGTCCTGGAGCAGGTGCCTGAACGCCAGATACTGGGTGCCGCCGGACGAACGCACCACCGAGCCCTCGGGCTGGCCGATCAGCTCACTGTGCGGGATCCCGCCCTTGTGCGTGTGGAAGACGCCGTCTTCCTTCAGCGTCACCGTGTGGCGCTTGTTCTTGGGGTCGGTGAGCTGAACCTGATCCCCGGCCTGAAACGGCCCATGCCTGCGAAAACCCATGAGCGCAAGGTTAACGGCGCCCGGCTGCGGCCCGTCCCACCCGTCCGGGCACGGAGGACGAGGCGGAACCCCAGGACACCGGCCCACGGCGAGCGGGGTGGGACGCCCCCGGCGCAACCGGCAGGACCCGCGGGCGTCGGGGCGTCGGGGCGTCGGGGCGTCGGGGCGCCGGGGACGAGGCGGGGCGGCAAGGTGCCAGGGCGGGAAGAGGCCGCGGCCGAACTCCCTAAACGGTTGGCCGTTACCGCCGGGGACCTGGTAGCTGTTGCCCTATGCTCCCAGAAGATGTGATTCCCGCCGGCCCCGTCGTGCTCAGACCGCTCACGGCCGGTGACGCCGAGCCGATCACGCGGGCCTGCGCCGACCCGGAGATCGTCCGGTTCATCCCTGCGATCCCGGTCCCCTACACCCACGACGACGCGCTGCGGTACCTGGAGTCGGCCCGCGACGTCCGGAAGGCCGGAGGGGCCGCGTTCGCGATCGCGGACCCGGAGACGGACGAGTGGCTGGGCACCATCGACCTCAAACCCCCGCTGCCACGCGCCACCGCCGAGATCGGCTACCTGGTGGCGCCGTGGGCCCGGCGGCGCGGGGTGGCCACGGCGGCGACCTCGGCCCTGGCCGGATGGGCCCTGGAGCACGGGGTGCGGCGCCTCGAACTCCTCGCCGGGGTGGAGAACCTGGCCAGCCAGCAGGTGGCCATGGCCGCTGGCTTCCGGCGCGAGGGCGTGCGGCGCGGGGGCGAGGAGCAGCGCGACGGCACCCGCCACGACCTGGTCTCCTTCGCGCGCCTGCCCGGCGACTCCGGCGAGCCCGTACGGCCCTACCTGCCGTGGTTCCCCGGGGGCTCGCTGACCGACGGGACGGTGCGGCTCAGGCCGCTCACCGCGGCCGACACCGACGACTACCAGGCGCTGCAGATCCTGCCGGACGTGGTCAGGCACAGCGTCCCGCCCGAGCCGCCGAGCCCCGAGGACGCCCGCGACCGGTGCCGTTCCGCGGGCGCGGCCTGGCTGGACGGCACGATGCTCCAGGCGGTGATCGAGGACGCCTCGACCGGCGCGTTCGCCGGGGAGATCCAGCTCACCGGGGTGATCCCGCCGCTGGGGCAGGCCATGACGGGCTACAGCATGCGACCGGAGTTCCGCGGCAGGGGGTTCGCCACGCGGGCGGTGAGCCTGCTGGTGGGGTGGGCCTTCGAGCACACGTCCCTGGGCCGGGTCATCGCGGGCACCGCGCCCGGCAACCTCGCCTCCCAGACCGTGCTGCGGCGGGCGGGCTTCACCGAGGAGGCGGTGATGCGCGGGCTGATGCCCGGCCCGGACGGCACGCGCCTGGACGACCTGCAGTGGTACCGCCTGAAGGACACCCCGCCCCGCCCGGGCACCCCGGGTGGCCACTGACCCGCCGACAGCCCGGGAGGGCCCGTCCCGGGGGCGGGCCCTCCCGGCGTGGGCTCAGTCGGCCCCGAAGTGGGCCCTGAGCCTGGCGTAGGCGGCGTCGGTGCCCTGCAGCGCCCGGTCGATGTCGGCGTCGGTGTGGGCGGCCGACAGGAACCAGTTGTGCCACGGATGGAGGTAGACGCCCTCCTCGACGCAGGCCGCCGCCCAGAACATGCCCTTCTCCAGGGTCGCGTCGCCCTCGAAGGAGAGCCACGGGATCTGCACCGGGCCGGTCTGGTTGACCGTGAAGCCGTGCGAGACCGCCTGGGCGGCGAGCCCCTCGCGCAGGCGGGTGCCGGCGCGTTCCATCAGGGCGACGCCGTCGATGTCGCGCAACGTCTCGATCGTGGCCTTCGCCGCGGCCATCGGGGCGGCGTTGAACCAGAACGAGCCGGTGGTGTAGAGCGTCTGGGCGGGATCACGCAGGGAGTCCACGCCGGTGACCGCCGCGATCGGATGGCCGTTGGCCATGGCCTTGCTGAACGCGTACAGGTCGGGACGGACGCCCAGCGGCTCCCAGGAGCCGCCCAGGTCCAGCCGCCAGCCCCCGCGCACGTCGTCGATCACCAGCGCGGCGCCGAGCCGGTCGGCCAGGGCCCGCACCCCCCGGGCGAACTCGGGCGTCGCGAGCTCCTGGTCCTCGAACGAGTCGTGCTTGAACGGCGTGACGATGATCGCGGCGACCTCGCCCTCGTTCCGCGCCGCGGCCTCCTCGACCGAGGCCAGGTCGTTGTAGGTGAACTCGGCCAGGTCGGCGCGCTCGGCCGGGGTGGTGCCCGCCGTGCTCGGCGTGCACCAGGGGTCGGCCCCGTGGTAGGCGCCGTGCGCCATCAGCACCTTGTTCCTGCCCGTGGCGGCGCGGGCCACCATCAGCGCCTGGGTGGTGGCGTCGGTGCCGTTCTTGGAGAACATCGCCCAGTCGGCCTGCGGGACGGTCTCGACCAGCAGCTCGGCGAGTTCGACGTAGACGGGGCCGGGGCCGTTGAGGCAGTCGCCCTCGGCGAGCTGGGCCGCGACGGCCGCCTCGACCGCGGGGTGGCGGTGACCGAGCACCACCGGCCCCCAGGAGCACATGAGGTCCACGTACTCGCGGCCGTCGGCGTCCCGCTGGCGGCAGCCCTCGCCACCGACGAAGAACTGCGGGTAGGCCGGGCCGTGCAGGGCCGCGTTGAGATGGCCGTACATGCCGCCGGGGACGACCTTGGCGGCCCGCTCCCTGAGTTCGGCGTCGTTGGACATGCGTCGTCCTTTCACGGTCGGAAGGTCACGGTTCGAAGATCATGATCGGGAGGGTCGCGGGGTCACGCCCGTGCACGCCGATGCGCGCCGGGACGTGCCGCGCCACACGGGCCCGCACCGGTTCACGCCGGGTCGCGGTGCTCACGTTCACGCCGGTTCACGCCGGGTCGCGGTGCTCACGTTCACGCCGGGTCGCGGTGCTCGCGGAGCTCGCGGGCCCCGGTCAGCCCGGCGTCGGAGCCGAGCCCTCCGGCGACCCGGGCGGCCAGCGCGGTGCCGAGCCTGGCCGAGCCGAGCACGTCGAGGCCGTCGGCCAGGCCCGCGATGAACCCCGCGCAGTAGGCGTCGCCGCACCCGGTGGTGTCGACCACCTCCACCGCGAGGGCGGGGACGCGGGTGAGGCCCTCGGGACCGGCGATCAGGCTCCCCCCGCCCCCCATCGTGACCAGGACCGCCGAGGGTCCCTCCGCCAGCAGGGCGGTCGCGGCCTCCTCGGCCCCGGAGGCGCCGCTCATCATGAGGGCCTGCTCCTCGTTGGGCAGCACGTAGTCGACGTGCGCCAGGAAGCTCCGCACCCCCTGCATCAGGTCCGGCATGTTGGACAGCAGGTCCATCGTGACGATCGTGCCCGCCGCCCGCGCCTCGTCCAGCAGGGCGAAGAACGCCGGGTCGTACAGGCCCCAGGTGACGTCCATGCCGCCCAGGTGCACGATCCGCGCGCCGAGGATCCGCTCGCGGCCGACGTCGGCGGTCGACAGGCCCAGGTTGGCGCCGGGTACGTGGAAGGAGGGGCGTCCTCCGTCGGGGCGGATGGGCAGGATCGAGGCGGCGGTCTGCTCCCCCGCCCTGCGGACGATCCCGGTCACGTCGACGCCGCGCCGCCCCATCATCATGACGAGCAGGTCCCCGAGCTCGTCGTCGCCGACCGCGCCCACCGAGGCGACCGGCACGCCGAGCGCGGCCAGGTCGACGGCGGTCGCGGCCGCGGCTCCGGCGGCGGTGACCCGGATCTGCTCCAGCAGGTGGGTGTCCTGCCCGGCGGGGATCGACTCCACCGGCCTGGCCAGCACGTCCACGATGTGCACCCCGAGGGTGACGACGGTCATGACGGTCCTCCTCATGTCTTGAGCGGATAATAGACGGGCGACCGACTAAAATGTCAACGAACGATCCCCGGGGAGGAGAACGCGATGCCGAAGATCGTCGATCACGAGGAGCGCCGCGAGGAGGTCGTCGAGGCGGCCCGCCGCATCATCCTGCGCGAGGGCATCGAGGCCGCCACCACCCGGGCCATCGCCAGGGAGGCGGGATACTCCAACGGCGTGCTCACCCACTACTTCGCCGACAAGGACGACATCATGCTGTCGGCCCTGCGCTCCTCGCACCGGCGCATCGTGGAGCGGCTGCGCGGCAAGCTGGCGGGCCTCACCGGCCTGGCCGCCCTGCGCGAGCTCCTGCTGGACAACCTCCCGCTGGACGAGGAGCGCGTCGCCGAGAGCGGCCTGGAGGTCGGTTTCTGGAGCAGGAGCATGACCAGCCCCGCGCTGCTGGAGGCGCAGCGCGCCGAGGCCGACGAGCTGCGCTACCTGGTACGCAGCCTGCTCGGCTCGGCGGCGGCGGAGGGGGAGGTCGTCACCGGGGAGGACCTCGACGACGTGGCCGAGCGGCTGCTGGCCCTGGTCGACGGCCTGAGCGTGCACCGCCTGCTCTACCCCGGCAGGCTCGGCCCGGAGCGTCTGGCGCGGATGCTCGACACCGAGCTGGGACGCCTCCGCCCCACCGGCGCCTGACGCCCCCTGCCGCACTCCCTGCCGGAGCCTGGACGCCCCCTGCCGCTCTCCACCGGAACCTGACGCTGCCGCCCCCCGCCGGAGCCCGCCCCCGCCGACACCGCCCCGGTCTCGGACTCCCGGCCCCCCGGCCCCTCAGCCGAGCAGGGCGTACAGCCGGTCGGCCACCCCCCGGGCGGTGGGACGCCCGGCCACGTCCCCGAGACACGCCTGGACCAGGTCCGCCAGCTCCGGCTCCAGGTCCGGGTCGATCGACGGCGGCGTGCCGTGCACCTTGCGCAGCGTCAGCAGCGGGTCGTGGACGGGCAGCTCCCCGTAGAGCCCGTTGCCGCTGACCGCCCGGTGCAGGGTCGCGCCCAGCGACCACACGTCACCCGGCGGGGCGGGCTTCTCCCCCTGCAGCAGCGCCGGGTCGGTGAACTCCACCGAGCCGATGTCGCCCATCCCGGTCACCGTCGCGCCCGGTGTCAGCACCTGCGACAGCCCCAGGTCCGACAGCTTGCCGCCGTCGTCGCCGAGCAGCACGTTGCCCGGACGGATGTCGCGGTGGACGATCCCCTCCTCGTGCAGCGCCTGCGCCGCGTGGGCCACGCAGGCGATCGAGCGCAGCACCCGCTCGCGCGACGGAGGCTCGGCGGGCCGCGCCAGCGAGCCGCCCGGCAGGTACTCCATCGAGTAGTAGAACACCCCGTCCTGCTGGCCGGCGTCGTAGAGCCGCACCAGGTACGGCGAGCGCACCGCGGCGAACGCCTTCAGCTCCCGGGTCGCGCGGCGGAACGCGTCGTTCCCGGTGCCCCCCACCACCTTCACGGCGACCAGGTCCACCTCGACGGGCAACCGCTCGGGCCTCTTCGCCAAGTAGAACTCGCCGTGGTTCCCGGCCCCCAGCGACCGGATGAACTCGTAGTCGGCGATGCCTTCCACCAACGGTCTCCCCTCCATGTCCGCGCAACGTTCGCGACGACATTCCCCACACGGTAACGTCGCCCTCGACATTCTCGGGGCTTTTCTTCACATACGGAAAGCGTGCTCCCCAGTGCTCCAGATGGACCTGCTTCTGCTCGACCTTGTCATCGTCCTCGCGGCGGCGCGGCTCTTCGGGGCGCTGGCCCGGTGGCTCGGCCAGCCGTCGGTCGTCGGCGAGATCGTGGCCGGCATCCTGCTGGGCCCCACCCTGATGGGCCCGCTGATCGGCGACGAGCTCTTCGGCCCCCGGATGCGGCCCCCGCTGCAGGCCCTGGCCAACGTCGGCCTGGTGCTGTTCATGTTCGTCGTGGGCCTGGAGCTGGACCAGAAGCTGGTCAAGGGCAAGGGCCGGATCGCGGTGGCCGTGGCCCTGGGCTCGACGGTGCTGCCGTTCGTGCTGGGCTGCGTGCTCGCGCTGGCCATCGCGGGCGACCACGTGGGCGGCGACAGGACGCTGGCGTTCGTGCTCTTCATGGGCGCGGCGATGGCGGCCACCGCCTTCCCCGTACTGGCCCGGGTGCTCACCGACCGGGGGATGCAGCGGATCGAGCTCGGCGGGCTCGCCCTGGCCTCCGCGGCCGTCATCGACGTCCTCGCCTGGACCGTCCTCGCGGTCGTGGTGGGCATCGCGGGAGCCGGGGAGGCCGAGAGCCAGTGGAAGGTCATGCTCGCCCTGCCGTACGCGCTGGTGATGTTCCTGCTGGTCAAGCCGTTGCTGGCCCGGCTGGTCCCGGCGTACGAGAAGGCCGGGCGGCTGACGCCCGGTCTGCTGTCGCTGGTGCTCCTCGGCCTGATCGCGTCGTCGTGGGCCACCGAGTGGATGCACGTGCACTTCATCTTCGGCGCGTTCCTGTTCGGCGTGGTGATGCCGCGCGAGGGCGCCGAGAGGCTCAACCACGAGATCCTGGAGCGGCTGGAACAGCTCGCCGTGCTGCTGTTGCTGCCGATGTTCTTCGTCGTCGCCGGGCTCAACGTCAACCTGCGTGAGCTCGACCTGTCCAGCCTGGGCACGCTCGCCGCGATCCTGGCCGTCGCGATCGGCGGCAAGCTGATCGGCTCCTACGCCGCCGCACGCACGCAGCGGCTGCCCCGCCGCCAGTCCTGGGCGCTGGCCACCCTGCTCAACACGCGGGGGCTCACCGAGATCGTGATCCTCAGCGTCGGCCTGCAGAAGGGCGTGCTGGACAACGAGCTGTACTCGCTGATGGTCGTCATGGCCCTGGTCACGACCGCGATGACCGGCCCGCTGGTGAGCAGGATCTACCCCGACCGTCGGGTGGCCCGCGACATCGCCGAGGCCGAGCGTGCCGCCCTCGGCGTCACCGCCGCCCACCGGGTGCTGGTGATCGTGCCCGATCCCCCCGCCGAGCAGGCCCCGCTGGTCGGGCTGGCCACCACCCTGGCCCTGTCCGCCTCCCCCTCCGAGGTGGCCCTCGGTCACCTGCGTCCCTATCCGGCGGGTCACCTGGAGGTCGGCAGCGGCCTGTCCTTCGAGCTGGCCGAGTTCGCCGAGACGCTGCACGACCTGGAGGCGCTGGCCGCCACGGTGCGCGAGCGGGGCCCGGACGTCCGGGTGGTGAGCAGGTTCAGCGTGGACGTCGCGGCCGAGCTGCCGGAGCTGGTCTCCGGCGCCCGGCCCGACCTGCTGGTGCTGCCCGCAGGCGTGCCCGGCCGCGCCGCCGTCCGCGACGGCGCCGTCTGCCGGGTGGTGACCGTACGCGCCCCCGAGCAGGGCGAGACCGTGTTCGAGACGGGCCCGGTCGCGGTGCACCACGGCTCGGGAGGTGACGCCGCGGCGCACGTGGCGCTCGTCCTGGCGTTGCGGGCGGGACGCCCGCTCGTCGTCGTCGGCGGCGGCCGGGCCTCGGCGCTGGCCCAGCGGCTGGCCCGTCTCGGCGTGGCGGCCACCTCGGGCGAGGTCCCGCCGGGCGCGCTGGTCGTGGCGCCCGACACCGCGGCGGCTCCCCCGGGCGCGCACCTGCTGGTCCGCGCCGAGCAGGACCCCGACCCGGTCGACTGGGCCGGGGCCGTCTCCGCCCGGCCGGTCGTGTCGGGCTCCCCCGTCCCGCGGCCCTGACGACCGCCCTTCCCGCGCCCCGCTCCCCCCGCCGCGAGCCCGGTGAGCCCGGTGAGCCTGGAGGTCCGGCGGGCCCGGCGGGCCCGGCCGGCCCCGGGGAGCACGACGGGCGGCACGGCCACGGCCGTACCGCCCGGGAAAGGCGCGGGTGCTCTCAGCGGTTGCGGTGCGACTCGTAGCGCATGGTCCGCGAGACCCCGATCCGCACGGTGGTGCCCGGCATGATCGCGACCGGCTCGTTCGGCGGGATGTCGTAGAAGTTGGGGTCGCCGGGCGGCTGGATCTGGGTGCCGTTGACCGACCCCAGATCGACCAGGTTGACGTCCCAGTTGTCCAGCGCCACCCGCAGGTGACGGCGGGAGACCGAGCCGTCGGGGCTGGTGACCTTGGCCGGGCGGACCGACCCGTCGGCCACCTCGGGGGCCCGCTCCGGGTCGCGTCCCACCAGGTAGTCGGTGTCCAGGCGCAGCGTCAGGCCGTCGTCGAGGAGCAGCACCCCCAGCGGCGGGCGCGGCCCCTTGTAGGGGACGAGGGTCCGCTGCACCAGCGCGATGCCGCAGACCGCGCAGTAGGGCACGCGGGGGTCGTTGAAGTGGTCGTTCTTGCAGTCGACCCCGTAGACCAGCGGGCGCGCCTCGGGCTCGGGCTCGGGCTCCGCCACGGCCGGCGGCCGCTCGTCGGCCTGCCGCGGGCCATCGGGCGTCAGCAGCTCGTACTCGAACGGCCGGCCGTCGACGCCGATCGGGTCGCCGCCCATCCCGCTGGACAGGGCGGTGTCGATGTCCTCGTGCCCCGCCCTCGACGGCCCGGCCCCGGCCGCGGGGCCGGGCGGCGCCTGCTGCGCCGGGGGGACCCGGTCCGCGACGGGCTGCGGGGGCGGCTGCTGCCGCTCGGGCCGCGGTTCCACAGGCGGCGGCACGGCCCTCGGCGGGGCGGACTCGGGCTGCCCCATCGGGTAGGGCGGGGCGGTCTGAGACGGCGCCGACCACTGGGGGGGCTCCGCCCGCTCGGGCGGCGCGGGCATCGGGGTGGGCTCGGGCGCGGCGGGCTGCATCTGCGGTGCGACGTGCCGGGCCTGGGACCCGGCGGACGCGGCGGACGCGGCGGACGCGGCGGACTCCGTGCGCGGCGGCGCCGGCGCGCGGGACGGTACCGCGGTCAGGTCGCACTCGACCCCGCCCGCGACGATCACCCCGGCGTCCAGTGTGGAGAGCGGATGCGCCGACCCGGCCTCCGGCAGGCGCAGCTCGACCCGGCTCACCGGGCCGGGCACCAGCCGGTCGGACCAGGTGAGCGCGTCGCGCCCGGCGAGCTGGACCTCACCGGCCGAACCGGTCACCGACGCGAACGCCGGACCGCTGACCAGGACGGCCACACCGCCGCCGACGGGGCCGGCGACGGCGCACGCCACCGGCTCGCCCATCATGACGGCGAGGATCTGCGCGACCCGGCGGGCCAGCGCCCTGCCGTCGCCGCCGGAGCCCGCGGTCTCCCGCAGCGCTCCCAGCAGATCCTCGACCACGGCCTCGGCCGCGTCGCACACCAGCAGCAGGCCGCCCACATGGGCCACCAGCCCGTTGCCCGGAAGCGGACGCACCACCCCGAAGCCCTGGTCGGTCACAGAACTCTCCCTCCCCGGAAACGCCACCGGATGAACGGCACCCGCATGGGGCCGTTCGTCACGAGCCAGATGCACATCCAGACGACGGTGAAGTGCGTCCAGAAAGCCGCCGCGGGCACCGGATCGATGAAGCCGATCACACCGGACCGTAGCAAGAAGAACAGTACAAGGCCTTCCGGGACGAGCGTCAGCAGGCCGAACAGGGTCGGCCAGTCCTTCTCCCATCTGAACTGCATCAGGAAGTGATATATCAGCTCCCAGACGACTCCCAGAACCCCCACGGCCGCGATGACCAGCAGCCCGTTGACGTAACGGCCGGAGAGCGGACCGGAGGATCCCGGGAGGAACGGGACGATCAGCAGGGTGACGAGCACGCCGAGGGTGGCGAGCATGAACAGGCGCGTCTGAATACGGCCCCACAGGGTCGGAACCACGGGAATACTCCTTACACCGGCGAGTTGCGGGCCCACTTGAACCACTGCGCGGTCGAGCGCAGCGGTCCCATCCTCTTGACGAACCCTCGCCGTGCCAGGTCGTCGGCGATCTCCTGGGCGGCGATCTGCAGTCCCAGGAAGGTGTCGACGCCGGGGAAGTACCCCCCGAGCGTGGCCGACCCCGAGGCGTAGAGGACGCCGTCGCCGTTGGCCGTGCCCTTGACCTCGAAGTGGCGCTCCACGTCCAGCCGGCCCACCGGGTTGCGTCCCGCCCCGCCGTTGCGCAGCAGGTCGTCGAAGACCCGGTGCTCGGCGATGTCGGCCTCCAGGCCGGTGCAGTCGATGATGTAGTCGGAGACCGGCTCGCGGACGATGCCGTCGTTGCTGCGCACGTAGCTGACCAGCCGCCCGTCGGGGCCGCGCTCCACCCGGTCGACGGTGCCCTGCACCGCGTGGTAGTAGCCGCCTTCGCGGCCCGCGCGCATCTGCTCCTGCCAGCGCCGCCGGAAGGGGGTGTTGGTGCCGCCCATCTCCTTGTACTTCTTGGCCCGCTCGGCGCCCTCCAGCCTGCGCATCTCCGCCTTGAGCTGGCCGCCCCAGACCGACTTGGGGTAGTTGAAGCCCTGGTAGGCCCAGCCGTTGCCGCCCTTGCGGCGCGACCAGACGTGCGGGCCGTGCGAGCCCGAGACGAACGTACGGAAGATGTGGATGATCTGGGTCTTCAGGCCGTGCCGTTCCCGGTCGTCGAAGAGCCGCTGGAGCACCCGGGAGGCGACGATGCCGCCGCCCCGGATGACCACGGTGCCCGGCCTGGTCTTGAGGAACTCGTAGACCTGCTCGTGCGGCTCGTAGGCGTTGACGACGTGCTGGTAGTCGCCGTGCTTGGTGCGGAACTCCTGCAGGTCGGGCAGGAACTTCAGGCCCGGGTAGCCGATCGCGATGTGCACGAAGCGGGAGCGGAAGACGATGCGCTTGGTGGCCGCCGCGCCGTCCGGCGGGGTGACCACGGTGAAGTAGCCCCCGCCCGCCCGGCGCCGGACCATCCGCACCTGGCCCTTGACGAGCATGTCCCAGTAGTTGATGCGCCTGGCCTCGCGCTCCAGGTTCTCGAAGACGGTGCCGGCGCGCGGGGTCCAGTAGTCGTTCAGCAGCGGCTCGGTGAGGATCTGCCACAGGTGCGACGGGTTCCTGTCCTTCCACGCCTCCTCCAGCGCGTAGGAGGGGAAGCCCCACAGGTTGTCCGGGCGCGAGGAGGAGTCGGAGCGGATCCGTTCCCCGCGGGGGATCTGCGAGCACCTGGTGAGGAACTCGTAGGTCTGCCACGGGTGGTCGATGTTGGAGACCACCCGCATCTGCGAGGTCGGGACCCCGTAGATCCTCAGGTAGTCGAGGGTCACGAAGGACCCGATGCCACCGCCGACGCTGAGGAACGGGATGTCGTACATGGGAATGCCCGCGGCGGCGACCATCTGGTCGGTCCACTCGGGGGTGCCGAGAAGGTCCGGTGTCAGATCACCGGCCGGGGCCGGGGTGTGGGGGGGTGCCAATTGATGCGTCCCTAAGCTATGTGACCAGCCCGTTCGCTGATCGAAACCCTAGTCCTGGTACACGCCGAAAACGAGTGGGACGAACGGGCACGATCCGCCTGGCGTCCCTCTCACGCCGAGTATCCAGTGAGACGCCTGTGAACGACCTGTGGTTCGCTTAAACTCCGCTGAACACCCTGTTGACGTCGGCCGTGGCGAGCACCCCGAAGATCTCGCCGCCGCGTTCCACCAGCAGGTACTCCCCCGCCGGGGACTCGCGCATGGCGTCGATCAGCGGCTCGCCCTCCAGGTCGGCGGCCAGCACCAGCGAGGGCTCCAGGTTGCGCGAGAGCGAACCGGCCGTCACCCAGGGACGGCGGGCCTCCGGGGTGGCCTCCACCGCGACCCCGTTGACGATCCCGGTGGGACGGCCCTCGTGGTCGACCACGACCATCGCCCCGGCCTGCGCCTCCACGGCCCGGCGCAGGGCCTCGGCCAGCGGCACGTCGCCGGTGACCACGATGGCCCGCCTGGCCAGGGCGCGGGCGCTGACCTGCGGGATGCGGGCCCGCACCCGGGCGCCGCGCAGCGCCTGCGTGGCGCCGAACCAGATGAAGGAGGCGAGCACCAGCGACCAGACCAGGTTGATCGTGTCGGGCTCCTGACCGGTCACCAGGGGCCCCCCGACGAAGATCACGACCAGGCCCACGGCCAGCACCCGGCCCACCCAGGCCGCCACGACGGTGCCGGTGCCGGGCCTGCCGGTAACCTTCCACACGCCCGCCCGCAGCATGCGGCCGCCGTCGAGCGGCAGCCCCGGCAGCAGGTTGAAGATCCCGACGATCAGGTTGGAGAACCAGAGCTGGAAGATCAGGACGCCGACGATCGTGTCCGGGGAGGCGAACTGCGAGACGGCGAAGCCGATCCCCGCCAGCCCGAGCGAGAGCAGCGGCCCGGCGAAGGCCACCATGAACTCCCGGCCCGGGGTCTCCGGCTCGCGCTCGATCTCCGAGACGCCGCCGAGCAGGTAGAGCGTGACGCTCCGGACGGGCAGGCCGTACATCCTGGCGACCACGCAGTGCGCCAGCTCGTGCAGCAGCACCGAGACGTACAGCAGCACCGCGAAGACGAACGAGACCAGATAGGTCATCGGGGTGCTCAGCTCGGGCAGCCAGGAGGCCACCACGCGCTGGAAGACGTAGGTGATGAACGCCGCCACGATGAACCAGGTCGGCGAGACGTAGACGGGGATGCCGAACGGGCGCCCCATCCGCAGGCCCCGGCTGTCCCGGCGCGGGCTCTGGCTGCTCACCGCTGGCTCACCACTCCTCGTCCGATCCGCTCTCAGGCCTCGATGGTACGCGCCGGCGCGGCACGGCAGGCGCCGCAGGGCGGCCGGGGCGCGAACTGTCGTCACCGTGACCTACAGTGCGGTCATGTCGCCGTCCGAGCCCACGATCGTCGGAGCCCTGTCGCCGTCGCGCGCGGGCGACTTCATGACGTGCCCGCTGCTCTACCGTTTCCGGGTGATCGACCGGCTCCCCGAGCCGCCGTCGCCCGCCGCGGTGCGCGGCACGATGGTCCATTCGGTTCTCGAACGCCTGTACGATCTCCCCGCCCCCGAGCGGACGGTCGGCGCGGCCCAGGACCTGCTGGAGCCCCAGTGGCGCAAACTCCTGGAGCAGGAGCCGTCGTACGCCGAGATGTTCGGCGACGACGAGGAACGCGCCCAGTGGCTGGCGCGGGCCCGCGTCATGCTGGAGCGCTACTTCGCCCTGGAGGACCCCACCGGCCTGGAACCGGCCGAGCGGGAGCTCTACGTGGAGGCGGTGCTCGGCAGCGGCCTGCTGCTGCGCGGCTACATCGACCGGCTGGACGTGGCGCCCACCGGCGAGATCCGCGTCGTCGACTACAAGACCGGCAGCGCCCCCGGGCCCGCCTTCGAGGCCAGGGCCCTGTTCCAGATGAAGTTCTACGCGCTGGTCATCTGGCGGCTGCGCGGCTCGGTGCCCCGCCTGCTCCAGCTGATGTACCTCGGCGGCGAGGGCGAGATCCTGCGCTACAGCCCCGACGAGGCCGACCTGCTGGCCACCGAGCGCAAGGTCTGGGCCCTGTGGCAGGCCATCGAACGGGCCCTGGAGACGGGCGAGTGGCGTGCCCGGCCCAGCAGGCTGTGCGGCTGGTGCAACTACAAGGACCTGTGCCCGGAGTTCGGGGGGACCCCCCCACCGGTCCCGGCCCGCCAGCCGAACGACAAGATCGCCCGGCGACGCTGAGTTTCACGGCGACGCTGCGCGTCGCGGTGAGGCCGCTCACACCCGACCCCTTCCCTCGTCGGACGGAATCGCTCGTTCCTCACGACCCCGCCCTCCTCAGTCCAGTCGCCGGCGCGGCCTCACCTGTTGACGGCGACGCTAACGCGTCGCGGTAAGGCCGCTCACACCCGACTCCTTCCCTCGTCGGACGGAATCGCTCGTTCCTCACGACCCCGCCCTCCTCAGTCCAGTCGCCGGCGCGGCCTCACGAGGGTCCCACAGGATGCGGGGAGGGTGATTCCCCGCGTGCGCTTCTTGAGGGGTGGTTCGGCTGAGGCCGCATCGGCGTTGCCGTCGAGGGGGACGTACCCTCGAAGCGCTCCCTGGGGACTCGTGTGAGGCCGCGCCGGCGACTGGACTGAGGAGCGAAGGAGCGAAGCGGATGAGCGACGAGGGAAGGAGCCGGATCCGAGCGGCCTCACCGCGACGCGAAGCGTCGCCGATAACACAGTCGCTGCTGACACTGCTTCTCGCCTGTCTGGGTGAGGTGGTGCTGGCCGTCGCGGGGCCGGGGGTGGCGGGGTGGGGGGTGTGGCCGCTCCGGGGGGTTGCCCTGGTGCTGGTCTACGTGATCGCCTCCCGGCGCGGTCTGGCGCTCAGCCTGTGCGCTCCGGCGCTGGCGGTGACCGCCTATCTGCTGTCGTCCGTGGCGGACGGCGGGACCGGCCGGTGGAGCACCCACCTGCTGGTGGTCGTCCTCACCGCCTCGCTCTGGGTGGCCGGACGCGGTGTGCGGCTGCGCCGGGCCTACCAGGCGGAGCTGCGCGACCGGGACCGGCGGATGGAGCGCGCCAGGGAGGCCGACACCCGGGCCGCCAGGGCCGAGGAGCGCTCCCGCATCGCCCGCGAGCTGCACGACGTGGTCGCCCACCACGTGAGCGTGATGACCGTCCAGGCCGCGGCGGCGCGGCGGGTGCTGGCCAGCGACCCCGACGGGGCACGGGAGGCCCTGTCGGCGATCGAACAGCTCGGCAGGACCGCGATGACGGAGATGCGGAGCATCGTGGGGGTGCTGAGGACCGACGCCACCCCGGCCGAGCGCGGCCCCCAGCCCGGGGTGGGGGAGATCCCCGCCCTGGTCGACCAGATGCGCGAGGCCGGGCTGCGCACGCAGCTGCGGATCGAGGGCGAGCGGGAGACGCTCTCCCCCGGCGTTGACCTGGCCGCCTACCGGCTGGTCCAGGAGGCCCTGACCAACAGCCTGCGCCACGCCGGGCCCCGGGCGCGGGCCTGGGTGACGGTGCGCCACGAGCCGGACGTGCTGGCCGTCTCGGTCGCCGACGACGGCATCGGGCCGGTGGCGCGCGACGCCGACGAGGAGGTGACCGGTCACGGACTGGCGGGCATCCGGGAGCGGGTCGCCCTCTATGGTGGACTCCTGAGGATCGGCCCGCGACCCGGGGGCGGATTCGAGGTCGATGCCCGGTTCCCCCTCAAGGACACGCGATGACGATCCGAGTGCTGCTGGTGGACGACCAGCCGCTGTTGCGCACCGGTTTCCGGCTGATCCTGGAGGCCGAGGCCGATCTGACCGTGGTCGGCGAGGCCGGGGACGGCAAGGCCGCGCAGGACCAGTCACGGGCGCTGCTGCCGGACGTGGTCCTGATGGACGTCCGGATGCCGGGGGTGGACGGCATCGAGGCGACCCGGCGGATCGTGCGCGAGGCCGCGGGCGGCGCGCACGTGCCCCGGGTGCTGGTGCTGACGACCTTCGACCTCGACGAGTACATCGTGGAGGCGCTGCGCGCCGGGGCCAGCGGCTTCCTGCTGAAGGACGTGCCGCCCGAGGAGCTGGTCCAGGCGATCCGGGTGGTGGCGGCCGGTGACGCCATCGTCGCGCCGAGCGTCACCAGGCGCCTGCTGGACAGGTTCGGGGCCCACCTGCCTCCGGCCCACCGCCAGTCCACCCCGGCGCGCCTGAACCGGCTGACCGAGCGCGAGCTGGAGGTGCTCCGCCTGATCGCCAAGGGCATGTCCAACGCGGAGATCGCCGCGGAGCTGGTGGTGAGCGAGACGACCGTCAAGACCCACGTCGGCAACGTGCTGACCAAGCTGGGCCTGCGCGACCGGGTCCAGGCCGTCGTGCTCGCGTACGAGACAGGGCTGATCACGCCGGGCGCGCTGCCCTGAGGAGCCGGGCGCGAGCCCGTGGGGCCCGTGGAGCTCGCGGAGGCCCGCCTGACCCGCGGAGGTCTAGGAGGTCGAGGAGGTCGAGGACCCGCGGGGCCCGCGATGTCGCGGGGCCCGCGGGTCGCCCCCGAGCCTTGAGGCCGTGCCCGCACGGCCGGAACCGGTGCGGCGAAGGCCCTAGTCGACGGTGAGCGCCTGCGCGTTCCCCTTCCCGTCGGAGGCGCCGGGGGCGTTCTCCGGGAAGTGGCAGGCGACCTGGTGGCGAGGGGCCAGCTCGGCCAGCGGCGGCTCCACGGTCTTGCAGACCTCCTGGGCCTTCCAGCACCGGGTGTGGAACCGGCAGGCGGGCGGGGGGCTGAGCGGGCTGGGCACGTCGCCCTGCAGCCGGATGCGCTCGCGGTCGTTGCGCCGCTTGACGTCCGGGATGGGGACGGCCGACATCAGCGCGGTGGTGTACGGGTGCATGGGCGACTCGTACAGGTCCTTGCGGTCGGCCAGCTCGACGATCTTGCCGAGGTACATGACCGCCACCCGGTCGCTGATGTGCCGGACCACCGACAGGTCGTGCGCGATGACCACGTAGGTCAGGTCGAGCTCGTTCTGCAGGTCCTCGAGCAGGTTGACCACCTGGGCCTGGATGGACACGTCCAGGGCCGAGACCGGCTCGTCGGCGACGATGAGCTTGGGCTTGAGCGCGAGCGTGCGGGCGATGCCGATGCGCTGGCGCTGCCCGCCGGAGAACTCGTGGGGGTAGCGGTTGTAGTGCTCGGGGTTGAGCCCTACCAGGGCCAGGATGTCCTGGACCTCCTTCTTGACCCCGTTCTCGGTCTTGACCCCCTGGATGCGGAACGGCGCGCCGACGATGGCGCCGACCGTGTGGCGGGGGTTGAGCGAGGAGTAGGGGTCCTGGAAGATGATCTGCACGTCGCGCCGGAGCGGCCGGATCTTCGCCTGCGACATGTGGGTGATGTCGTGGCCCTCGAAGACGACCTTCCCGCCGGTCGGCTCGATGAGCCTGGTGATCATGCGTCCCGTCGTGGTCTTGCCACAGCCGGACTCGCCCACCAGGCCGAGCGTCTCGCCCTTGCGGACGTCGAAGCTGATCCCGTCGACCGCCTTGACCACGCCGACCTGGCGCTTGAGCAGTCCCTTGGTGACGGGGAAGTGCTTCTCCAGCCCCTGCACCGACAGGAGCGGCTCGCTCTCGGACCCGTGGCGCTCCGGCCGTGCCGCCGGGGCCGCCGGGGTGACCGGGGTGACCGGGGTGACCGGGATGACGGGGTTGTCTGCTCGCTCGCTCACGAGGACTCCAGGTTCGCTTTGATCTCGTTCTCCCAGATGTCCAGCCTGACCTCGCGGGGCATGTGACACCGGACCAGGTGACCGCCCTCGCTCTCCAGCAGCTCGGGCACCTCGGTGGTCGACCTGTCACCGTTACGGCCGGCGAAGGCGCAGCGCGGGTGGAAGGCGCACCCCGAGGGCACGTTGATCAGGGAGGGGGGCGAGCCCTTGATCGGCATCAGCCGCTCGGTCCGCTCGCGGTCCAGGCGTGGCATCGATCCCAGCAAACCCCACGTGTAGGGGTGCTCGGGCCGCTCGAAGATGTCCTCGGCCGTGCCGTACTCGATGCCCTTGCCGCCGTACATCACCAGGATGTCGTCCGACAGCTCCGCGACGACGCCCAGGTCGTGGGTGATGACGATCAGCGCGGCGTTGAAGTCGCGCTGCAGGTCGCGCATCAGGTCCAGGATCTGGGCCTGGACGGTCACGTCGAGGGCCGTGGTCGGCTCGTCGGCGATCAGCAGTTCCGGGTCGCAGGACAGGGCCATCGCGATCATCGCGCGCTGCCGCATGCCGCCGGAGAACTCGTGCGGGTAGCTGTCGACGCGCCTGTCGGGCTGGGGGATGCCCACCCGGCCCAGCATGTCGACGGCGTGCTTGCGCGCGACCTTCTTGCTGACCTGGTTGTGGATGCGGTAGGCCTCCACGATCTGCGCGCCCACGGTGTAGAAGGGGTGCATCGACGACAGCGGATCCTGGAAGATCATCGCCATCTTCTTGCCGCGCAGCAGCCGGACGTGCTCGGCGGAGGCTCCCACCAGCTCCTCGCCGTCCAGCCAGATCTCGCCGGAGATCCTCGCGCGGCCGCCCTTGTGCAGGCCGAGGATGCCCAGCGAGGTGACGCTCTTGCCGGACCCGGACTCGCCGACGATGCCGAGCGTCTTGCCGCGCTCGAGCTGGAACGACAGTCCGTCGACGGACCGGACCAGCCCGTCGTCGGTCGGGAAGTGGATCCGCAGGTCTCTCAGTTCGAGGAAGCTCGTCGGAGTGCTCATCCCAGCCTCACCCTCGGGTCGACCACCGCGTACAGCAGGTCGACGATCAGACTGGCCACCACCACGAAGAGCGCGGCGATCATGGTGACACCCATGATCTTCGGCAGGTCGTTCGACACGATCGCCTGGACCGCGTAGTCGCCGATGCCCTTGAGCGAGAACGTGCTCTCGGTGAGCACCGCGCCGCCCAGCAGCAGGCCCAGGTCCAGGCCGAAGATCGTCAGGATGGGCGTCAGGGCGGCGCGCAGGCCGTGTCTGACGACCACCCGGGACTCCTTCATGCCCTTGGCCCGGGCCGTGCGGATGTAGTCCTCGCCCATGGTCTCCAGCATTCCCGCCCGGGTCAGCCGCGCGTAGGACGCGGCGTAGAGGAAGGCCAGCGTGATCCACGGCAGCAGGAGGTTGTAGGCCCACTGCGCGGGGTTCTCCTGCAGCGGCGTGAAGCTTCCGCCCGGCGCGGTGATGCCGAGCCCGTAGCTGAAGACCACCAGGGAGACGATGCCGGTGAAGAAGATCGGCAGCGAGACTCCCGCGAGCGCGATGCTCATCGCCGCCCGGTCGAATATGGAACCTCTGCGCAGCGCGGACAGCACGCCGACCGCGACCCCGCCGAGCAGCCAGATCACCGAGGCGCCGGCGGCGAGGGACATGGTCACCGGGATGCGGTCGACCAGTTCCGGCCAGACCGGCTGTCTCTTGATGAAGGAGTAACCGAAACAGGGGGCGGGGCACTGCTCGATGGCGACGCCGGTGTCGAACTCGGAACCGACGAAGACACCGCTGATCCAGCGTCCGTACTGCACGGGGATGGGATCGTTGAATCCCAGCTTCTCGGCCGTGACCGAGATCATCTCCGTGCTGGCGGCCCTGCCCATGTACCTGCTGGCGAAGTCCTCCGACGTGGCGCCCGCGAGGCGGGGGACGACGAAGAAGATCGAGAACGTGACCATGCTCACGATGATGAGCATGAGCAGGGCGCCGATCAGGCGCCGGATGATGTAAGTGACCACAGTCCCCCCGGCTCCGGGGACCGGCCTCGTGAGCCGGTCCCCTCAAGCCTCTTCCTTACTGAACAGGATCGCCGACGTTTACTGGACACCCAGGTTCAGGTAGTCGTACATGTCGAACGCGCCGGTGACGAAGACGTTGGTCGCGCCCTGGGGACGGACGAGGACGCTCTTGGACCAGACGCCGGGCAGCACGTAGGCCTGCTCCATGACCTTCTGGTCGATCTGGCCCCAGAGCGCGTCGCGCTCGGCGACCTCGGTCTTCGTGAAGATCTCGTCGATCGTGGCGTCGATCTCCTTGTCCTTGATGCTGAGGTTGTAGTTACCGCCCGACTCGCGGATGGTGCGGCTGTCGACGATCTGCGACATGAAGCCGAAGCCGTCGTTCCAGTCGGCGCCCCAGCCGTTGGTGGCCAGGCCGATGCCGTTCTTCTTCACGAAGTCCGGCTTGCCGGCGTAGAGCGAGAAGTAGTCACCGGTGGGGTAGCCCTTGAGGGTCAGCTTGATGCCGACCTTGGCCAGCGACTGCTGCAGCGACTCGGCGGTCGCCTTCTCCTTGGGACGGTCGGCGCGGTAGGCCATGATCGTCTCGAAGCCGTCGGGCTTGCCGCAGGCGGTGAGGGCCTCCTTGGCCTTGGCCGCGTCGCCGGTGCCGGTCGGGTAGAGGTCCAGCTTCTTCCAGCCGCCCAGGGTCGGGGGCATCAGGCCGGTCGCGATGTCGCCACCGGCGAACTCGCCGCCGTAGGCGTTCTGCAGGCCCACCCGGTCCGCGCCGTAGATGACGGCCTTGCGGCAGTCGACGTTGTCGAGCGGGGGAACGTCGGCGATGATCGAGGTGTACCAGGTCCGGGTGGCGGTGGGGTTGTCCGACCGCGCCTTCAGGGCCGGGTCGCTCAGCACGCGGCCGAGCGCGGCCGGCTGGACACCGGTGCCGGCGAGGTCGATGTGCAGGTCGCCGGAGAGGATCCGGTTGTCGAGGTCGTCGGCGTTGACGCCGAGGGAGATCTCGTAGCCGTCCGGCAGCGCCTTGCGGATCGGGTCGGTCGCCTGGTCCCAGTTCTCGTTGCGGACCAGGGTGTACTGCTTGCCGGCCTCGACCTTGTCGAACTTGTAGGGACCGGAGGCGATCACGTGCTCGCGGTACTTGACGCCCGTGTCCTTGTCCTTGGGGATCGGGATCGTACCGGGCAGGGCCGCGAAGTTGTCGAAGCCTCCGTAGGCCTTCTTGAGGTGGAAGACGATCGTCTGGTCGTCGGGCGTCTCGATCGCGGAGTCGGTGTTGACGTCCGGGGTCTTGTAGACGCTCTTGAAGTCCTTCGGCAGGTCCAGCCAGTCGTTGAAGTACGTCGGGCCGTTGACGAAGGTCTCCTTGTCCATGGACCGCAGGACCGCGTACTTCACGTCCTTGGACGTGATCGGCGTGCCGTCCTCGAACTTCAGGCCCGCGCGGAGCTTGTAGGTCCAGGTCTTGCCACCGTCGCTCGCCTCGCCCAGGTTCTCGGCCAGGTCGGGGGAGAGCTTGCGGCCCTCGGCGCCGGGGGCCGGGGTGTAGGTGACCAGCGAGCGGCCGTAGATGCGGATCAGGTTCCAGGAGAGGCCGTAGTAGGTGTCACCCGGGTCGACCGAGTCCCAGTCCTCGGAGATGGCCATCTTCAGGATGCCACCCTTCTTGTCGGAAGGGTTGAACACCTTCTCCAGGCCGGCGTTGAAGGCGTCGGCGGAGGCGGGAGCACCCGAGCCCGAGGCGCCACCACCGGCGGGGGGCGTCGGCGAGCTGCTGGTACCACCACAGGCGGCGAGCCCGAGGGAGAGAGCGGCACCGGTGGCCGCGAAGGCCAGTGCGGATCGCTTGTTCATTTACTGCACCCCTTGATGGGTAGGGACAACGGGAGGTGGAAGATCGAAGATCAGCGGGACGACTTCGGGTCGAGCGCGTCGCGCAACCCGTCGCCGAAGAGGTTGAACGCCAGCACCGTGATGAAGATCGCCATGCCGGGGAAGAACATGAAGTGCGGCACGTTGTAGAACTTGACGGCCTGCGAGAGCATGCCTCCCCAGGTCGCCGTGGGCGCCTGGATGCCGACCCCGAGGAACGACAGCGCCGCCTCGAAGAGCACGTTCGTGGGGATGAGCAGCGTCGCGTAGACGAGGATCGGGGCGATCAGGTTCGGCAGGATCTCGCGGAACAGGATGTACGGGCCGCGGGCGCCCAGGCTGCGGGCGGCGTCGACGAACTCCCGCTCCCGCAGCGACAGGGTCTGGCCCCGGATGATCCTGCCGATGTAGGGCCAGTTGAAGAAGCCGATCACGAAGATCAGCAGGCCGATGCGCAGGGTGTCCCCCGACACCCCGAGGCTCTGCTCGAACTGTCCGAGGACCCCGACCAGCGCCATGGCGAAGACCAGGAGGGGGAAGGCGAGGAAGACGTCCATCGCGCGGCTGATCAGGGTGTCGACCCAGCCGCCGAAGTACCCGGCCACCACGCCCATGACGGTGCCGATGACGACGGAGAGGAAGGTGGCGAGGACCGCGATCAGCAGCGAGATCCGCGCCCCGTAGATCACCCGGCTGAAGAGGTCACGGCCGTTGACCGGCTCCACGCCGAAGAGGAACTCTCCCCCGATGCCCGTGCCGCCCCTGGGCGTCATGGTGGAGGTGTCGATCATCTCCTGGTGGAACTCGTTCGGCGGGTGGCCGAACACGCTGACGATCAGCGGCGCGAAGATCGCGGTGAGGATCAGCAGGATCACCACGCCGGCACCGACGAGCGCGACCTTGTCGCGCTTCAGGTGCATCCAGGCGATCTGCCCGAGCGAGCGGCCTTGGATGGCCTTCGCGCTCGACCCGGCGAGCACTGCCTCCGGCGGGACCTCGGCGGGTTTGCCGGGTGCGTCGAGCGGTGCGGTCATACAGGTGGCCCCCTGGATCCCAGACGACATTGTCCGTCGGCTCGCCGTCCGGTTCGGACGGCGAGCCGTGAGTCTGTGGGCCAGTATTCTTGGTCCCGTGCGCAGAATCTACGGGCTGAACTGCACTGACCAGTCCCCTGGGGCGCTATGTGGCTTAACTGTGATTCACGCGAAATTCATTTGTTTTGATCCTGCGGAAAATGTCTGGACGCCGTTCCGCTTCTGTCTCGGAACCGTGACATGAAAACGGGCCGTCACCGTACGTCATCCGATTCCGCGGCGCTTGAGGATGTCCTCGATGTCGGAGAAATCGTCGTCGGCGGCCGGCCGGGCCGCGGCGGGCCGGGCGGCCGGGGCCGGGGCGGGCGCGGCCTGTTCCCTGGGGGTGCGCTTGGGCAGCGGCTGGGTGGGGGCCGTCGCACCGGGCAGTGAGGCCCGGCCCTGCCCGGCCGTGGCCGCGGCGGCCGGAGCGGCCGAGGAGGCGGGAACGGCCGGAGTGGCCGGAGTGGCCGATCGCCCGGAGGACCCCGGCGCCGCGGACCTGAGCCGCCGGCCGCGCAGGAAACCCGAGATCAGGAAGAGCAGCACCGACAGCCCGGCCACCCCCACCCCGGCCCACACCATGGGGTTCAGCGCCAGGCCGGCCACGAAGGAGACGATCGCCGTGCCGATCTGCCACAGGGTGGGCAGCGCCCCGGTCAGGTAGGCCGCGATCGGCAGCAGCGACCAGCCCATGGCGCGCAGCCCCGCGGCGGCCCCCCGGCGCCGCATCAGCAGGAAACTCAGCACCAGTCCCACCCCGGTGATCCCGGCGCAGAGCGGCAACCACGCGATCTGTCCGAACGACATAGCAGATCCCCTCGTTTAGGCGTACCCGTTCTCCATCCTGGCACGTGGATCCGGGACGGGGTCTCCTTCCTGAGGAGGGATCACCCCCTAGGGGGACGGAGCCCGCGTCCCGCCCGGTATCGGGGAGATCCCCCTCAGGGGCGGGTGGCCGACAGCGCGCGCAGGACGGCCACGTCGACCTCCAGCAGCGAGCCGGCCACCAGCCGTCCGGGTGCCTCGGGGATCGGCAGCACGCTCGGCACGGCCACCACCCGGCATCCGGCCGCGGTCGCCGCCGTCACCCCGTTCGGGGAGTCCTCCAGCGCGACGCAGCGGGCCGGATCGGCGCCCAGCAGCCGGGCCGCCGTCAGGTAGGGCTCGGGGTCGGGCTTGGGCCTGGCCACGTCGTCACCGGTGACGACGTGGTCGAAGTGATGGGTGCCGATGCTGCGCAGGCACGCCTCGGCGATCGGCCGGGCCGAGGAGGTGACCAGCGCGGCGGCCAGGCCCTCCCGGCGCACCTCGGCCAGCAGGGCGGCGGCGCCGGGCATCATCTCCACCCCGCCGGACAGGCGGGCCACCATGCCCTCCAGCATCCAGGTCTCCACCCGCTCCGGCGCGACACCGGAGCCGGAGACGCGGATCATGTACGCCACGCTGGAGGCCATGGAGCCGCCCACCAGGTTCTCCTGGTCGGCGGGCGTCCAGCCGGCGCCCAGCCGCTCCATCACCTCGGCCTCGACCTGGAACCAGATCTTCTCGCTGTCCACGAGAAGCCCGTCCATGTCGAACAGGACCCCCTGCATCGTCTCGCCCCCCCGATCGTCGGTCATACGTCGATATGTCCGGCCCCGGTGGGAGCCGTCACCCGCCCGGCCGGGACGGCCGGGACGGACAGCGGGGACGGCGTGCGCGGGGTGCTCGTCATGGGAGCAAGGGTACCGGGGGCCGTCCGGGAGGTTATCGTTCGCGGAGGCAATTGAACGGCGCGTCCAATTACTCCCGTGACCCGTGTGAGGTAACGATGACGACCTACCGCACCATCCTCGTCGGCACCGACGGCTCCGCCTCCTCCTTCGGAGCGGTCTCCTCGGCCGCCTCCCTGGCCGCCGCCACCGGCGCCGTCCTCGTGCTGGCGTGCGCCTACGCCCCGATGCGCGAGCGCGAGCGGACCGCCGCGGCCGACGCCCTCGGCGACCTCTCCTACAAGGTCAACGGCTCCACCCCGGCCGACGACGCCCTGCGGGCCGCCCGCGAGCACGCGGTCGCCGCGGGCGCCCGGACGGTCGAGCTGGCCGCCGAGGAGGGCGACGCCGTGGACGTGCTGGTCTCGCTCGCGGACAGGCGCGGGGCCGACCTCGTGGTCGTCGGCAACCGGGGGCTCAACAGCCTCGCCGGAAGGCTTCTGGGCTCGGTGCCGTCGGCCGTCTCGCAGCGCGCGGGCCGCGACGTCCTGATCGTCCACACCACCTCGGGGAGGTGACGTGAAGCCCCCCTCACCGCATAGGCTTAGCCGGATAGGACGGTACGGCGAAAAGGAGGGGCGCGTGATCGAGATCGAAGGTCTGCCCGAGCTCGTCGACCCGGTGATGATCGCCGCGTTCGAGGGGTGGAACGACGCGGGCGAGGCCTCGAGCGGCGTGATCGCGCACCTGGAGGACGAGTGGAAGGCCACCCCGCTGGTCGCCATCGACCCCGAGGACTACTACGACTTCCAGGTGACCCGCCCGATCGTCGAGATGGGCGAGGGACTGACCCGCTCCATCACCTGGCCCACCACCAAGCTCTCGGTGGCCAGGCCCCCGGGCGTCGACCGCGACGTGGTGCTGCTGCGCGGCATCGAGCCCAACATGCGCTGGCGGGCGTTCTGCGAGGAGATCGTGGTGGTCTGCCGTGAGCTGGGGGTCGAACTGGCCGTCCTGCTCGGCGCGCTGCTCAACGACTCCCCGCACACCCGCCCGGTGCCGATCGTGGGGTCGGCGACCGACGAGGGCCTGGCCAGGGCGATCAACCTGGAGCTGAGCCGCTACGAGGGCCCCACCGGCATCGTCGGCGTGCTCCAGCACTCCCTGGGCGCCGCCGGCGTGCACGCCGTCTCGCTGTGGGCCTCGGTGCCGCACTACGTGGCCCAGCCGCCCAACCCGAAGGCCACCATGGCGCTGCTCAGCCGGATGGAGGACCTGCTCGACATCCCGATGCCGCTGGGCGAGCTGGCCGAGGAGTCACGGGCCTGGGAGCACGGCGTGGACGAGCTGGCCTCCCAGGACAGCGAGGTCGCCGAGTACGTCAAGGAGCTCGAGGAGCGCAAGGACGCCGCCGAGCTGCCCGAGGCGAGCGGCGACGCCATCGCGGCCGAGTTCGAGCGCTACCTGCGCCGCCGCGACCGCGACTCCGACGGCTGAGACCCCGGAGGCCGGGGTCCCTTCCGGCGATCCACGGGCCGAGGGGCCTGACCCGCCGGGGGCCCCGAGGCTCCGGGAGCCGGGATCGGGGCAGTGCCCACCGTGCCCACCGTGCCGGCCCTGCCCGCCGTGACGTCTCCGGCGGTCAGGCCGGGCGCGACATCTCCCGCAGGCTCCGCCGTGCCCGGTCGGCACCGGCGGCCACCGCCGCCCGGCGGGCCTGGTCGAAGCGGGTCCAGATCAGCGCGGCCAGGTCGGCGTCCACCCCCAGGGGCTGGGAGACCAGGTCGGCCCCGGCCGCCTCCAGACGGCCCTGGAAGAACCCGGGCGCCAGCAGGTAGGAGGCCAGCGCGACCCGCGGCGCCGGTCCCGAGCGTGATCGCTCCAGGGTCTCGGCGACCGTGGGGGTGCCCGCGGCGGCGAAGGCCGCGGTGACCGGGCGGGCGAGCCGGACCGACAGCAGCCGGGCCGCCGCCCGTACGTCGGCCAGGGCCGCGGGGTCGGAGGAGCCCGCCGCCCCCAGGATCACCGAGTCCGACGTCCGCAGGCCCGCGGCGGCCAGCCGCCGCGCCAGGACGCCGGTCAGCAGCGGGTGCGGCCCCAGCGGGGACGCGACCACGGCGTCCGGCCCGGCGGCGGCCATCACCGAGGGCAGGTCGACGTGCACGTGGTAGCCGCCCGCCAGCAGCAGCGGGACCACCACGACGGGGCCGGTCAGCCCGGCGAGCACGCCGGCCAGCGGGGGCGAGCTGATCTCCAGGAACGCCTGCTCGACGCGCGTCCCCGGGCGCGTGGCGCGCACCAGGTCGCACAGTCCCGCCACGGTCTCCTCCCCCCTGGCGCTGCGCGTCCCGTGCCCGGCCAGCACCAGCGTCGTCAAAGGCCCTCGCCACGGTCGCAGGCCAGCCGGTAGCCGCGCTTGACGACCGTCTCGACGATGCCCGAAGGGCCGAGGGCGCGGCGCAGGCGGGTGATGGCCATCTCGACCGCGTGCTCGGCCGAGTCCCGCGAGGGTCCGCCCGGGAGCACGACGCGCAGGTCCGAGCGGGCCACCACGTGCCCGGGCTTGTCGGCCAGGCGCTTGAGGACGGCCATCGGCGCCGGCGGCAGCGGCTTCAGTTCCCCGTCCACGGCGACGGCGTGGCCGCGGATCTCCAGCCGGTGGCCGCCGGCGGTCAGCCGGGTGACGCTGTGCTCGGGAAGGTGCCGGGCGAGCGTACGGGCCAGCGTGCCCAGCCGGGAGCGTTCGGGCTGAACGGTGCGCACCCCGCGCGCCTCCAGCGGGGCCGCGGTGACCGGTCCCACGCAGGCGGCCACGACCGGGCCGGCGAACGCCGCGACCAGCGCGTCCTCCAGCCCCTCGGCGCGGGCGGAGTTGAGCATGGCCAGCACGGCCGGCGCGCTGGTGAACGCCACCGCGTCCACCCCTCCGGAGATCGCCTGGCTGACCAGGCGGCGCAGCGGCGACACGTCGCGGTAGGGCAGCCACCGGTAGACGGGCACCTCGATGACCTCCGCCCCGGCCTCGCGCAGCGCGGCCACGAAACCGGTGAGCGGCTCCCCGTGCAGCTGCACGGCGATGCGGCGCCCGCGCAGGTCCTGGGCGAGCAGGTACTGCTTGACCTCCTCGCACGACTCGGTGGGCGGGGTCCAGTGGTCGGTCAGGCCCGCGGCCCGTACCGCGCCGCGCGCCTTGGGGCCGCGGGTCAGCAGCCGGGCGGCGGTCAGGTGCTCGGCGAGCTCGCCCGACAGGCCCCAGCCCTCGGCCGCGGCCATCCAGCCCCGGAAGCCGACGCCGGTGGTGACCACCACGTCGTCGACGGGAGCGGCCAGGCTGGTCCGGGTGGCGGCCAGCAGCTCGGCGTCCTCGGCCAGGGGCACCAGCCGGATCGCCGGGGCGCGCACCACCCTGGCGCCCCGGCGTTCCAGCAGCGCGCAGAACTCCTCGCGCCGGCGGGTGGCGGTGACCCCGATCGTGAACCCGGCCAGCGCGTCGGGCGCGGTCTCCGGGGAGCCGAGGTGGTCCTCGGCGACGGTGATGCTCATCTGTCGTTCACCACTCCTTCGTGGATACCGTGCCGGTCGCGGGCCGGTCGCGGGCCCTTCGCGCTCATCCCGCGCTCACCTCGACCGCCCCGCCGGCCAGCCGGACCGGGTAGATCGGCACGACCACCGGCTCCTCGTCCAGGCAGGCCCCGGTGACCAGGGAGAACGCCTGCTTGTGCATGGGAGAGACGACGATGGGCTCACCGGAGCGGGTGCCCACGATCCCCCGGGACAGGACCTGGGCGCCGCTGAACGGATCGCGGTTGCCGATCGCGTACAGGGCCCCGTCGAAGGTGCGGAACACCGCGATCTGGTGGCCGCCGACGAGCGCGCAGGCTCCGCGCTCGGGCAGCAGGTCGGTGTAGGAGCAGACCGGCGTCCAGACGGTCGTCTCCAGGGCTTCGCGTACGGCGGTCATCGGTGCGGGCCTTTCTGCTCGGGCTGCTCGGGTCATGCGGGGTGCCCGGGTCCTCGGGTGCCCGGGTGCTCGGATGCGGTGGTCTCGGTGCGGTGGTCTCGGTGCGGTGGTCTCGGCGCGGTGGTCTCGGCGCGGTGGTCTGGGTGCGGTGGCCGGAGCGGTCGTGCCCCGGACGCGCGGTTCAGGAGCGGACCACCTCCAGCGGGATCAGGACCGGCTTGACCTGGTCGCGTTCGGTCTCGAAGGCGATCGAGGGGTCGGGCGTCCCCGGGGCGTTGACGAACGAGACGAACCGGCGCAGCTTCTCCGGGTCCTCGATCGCGGCGCGCCACTCGTCGGCGTAACCGGCCACGTGCCGTCCCATCTGGGCGTCCAGGTCGGCGCAGATCCCGAGGGAGTCCTCCAGGACCACCTCCCTGACGTAGTCCAGCCCCTGGTTCTCCAGCCAGACCGAGGTGCGCTGCAGGCGGTCGGCGGTGCGGATGTAGAACATCAGGAACCGGTCGATGACGCGGATCAGCTCCTCGGTGTCCAGGTCGGAGGCGAACAGGTCGGCGTGGCGCGGGGTGAAGCCGCCGTTGCCGCCCACGTAGAGGTTCCAGCCCAGCTCGGTGGCGATGATGCCGAAGTCCTTGCCCCGGGCCTCGGCGCACTCGCGGGCACAGCCGGACACGGCCGACTTGAGCTTGTGCGGCGAGCGCAGCCCCCGGTAGCGCAGCTCCAGCGCCACCGCCAGGCCGACCGCGTCCTGCACGCCGTAGCGGCACCAGGTGGAGCCCACGCACGACTTCACCGTGCGCAGCGCCTTGCCGTAGGCGTGGCCGGACTCGAAGCCGGCGTCCACCAGGCGCTTCCAGATGAGCGGGAGCTGCTCCACCCGGGCCCCGAACAGGTCGATCCGCTGACCTCCGGTGATCTTGGTGTAGAGGTCGAAGTCGCGGGCCACCTCGCCGATCACGATCAGCTTCTCGGGGGTGATCTCCCCGCCGGGGATGCGCGGCACCACCGAGTAGGTCCCGTTGCGCTGAATGTTGGCCATGAAGTGGTCGTTGGTGTCCTGCAGCGCGGCCTGCTCGCCGTCGAGGATGTGGCCGTTGCCGAGCGAGGCCAGGATCGAGGCGACGACGGGCTTGCACACGTCGCAGCCGCGCCCGGCGCCGTGCTCGGCGATGATCTGCGAGAACGTGGTGAGCCCGCGGACCCGCACGATGTCGAACAGCTCGGCCCTGCTCTGCTCGAAGTGCTCGCACAACGCCTTGGAGACCTCGACGCCCGAGGAGACGAGGAGCTGCTTGAGCATCGGGACGCAGCTGCCGCAGGTGGTGCCCGCCCGAGTGCAGGCCTTGATCCCGGGCACGTCGGTGAGGCCGTGGTCGGCGATGGCCGCGCAGACCTGCCCCTTGGTGACGTTGTTGCAGGAGCAGACCTGGGCGTCGTCGGGCAGTTCCATGCTCGCCGGGCCGCCGGTGAACAGCAGCTCGCTCGGCGATCCCGGCAGCTCGCGTCCGACGAACGGCTTGAGGGTGGTGTACGGGGTGGCGTCGCCGACGCAGATCCCGCCCAGCAGCGTGCGGGCGTCGTCGCTGACGAAGAGCCTCTGGTAGACGCCGCCCACCGGGTCCATGAACGTCACGTCCAGCGCGCCGTCCATGGCGCCGAACTGGGCGACCTCCACGCCGAGCAGCTTGAGCTTGGTGGACAGGTCGGCGCGGGCGAAGACCGCCTCGCCGCCGCAGACGCGGTCGGCGGCGACCTCGGCCATCGTGAAGCAGGGGCCGACCAGCCCGTAGACCATGCCGTCGTGCAGCGCGCACTCGCCGACCGCGTAGATCGCCGGGTCGCTGGTGCGCATCCCGTCGTCCACCGCGATCCCGCCGCGCGCGCCGACCTCCAGCCCGGCCTGCCGGGCCAGCTCGTCGCGGGGCCTGACGCCCGCGGAGAAGATCACGATCTGCGCCTCGACGGTCTCCCCGTCGGGCTTGACCAGCCCGGCGACCCGCCCGTCCGGGCCGGCGACGATCTCCTTGGCGCCCGCGTCGGTGTGCACGGTCAGGCCCAGGGCCTCCACGTGGCCGCGGAGCACGGAACCGCCGCCCTCGTCGACCTGGCGGGGCATGAGCCAGCCGCCCATCTCGACCACGTGCGTGTCCATGCCCAGGCCGCGCAGCGCGTCGGCGGCCTCCAGGCCGAGCAGCCCGCCGCCGATGACCACGCCGGCGGTGGCGTCCGCGGCGGCCTCCCTGATCGCGTCGAGGTCGTCGATCGTGCGGTAGACGAAGCAGCCCTCCAGCTCCCTGCCGGGCACCGGTGGCACGAACGGGCTGGACCCGGTGGCCAGCACCAGCGTGTCGTAGGGCTCCCGGTGGCCGTCGGCGGTGACGACCTCCCGGCCCGGCCGGTCGATCTCGACGACGCGGGACGAGAGCCGCAGTACGACGCCGTCGGGCACGGGGTAGCCGAGGTCCTCCGCGCTCCTCCCGGTCAGGTACGAGGTCAGCGCCACCCGGTCGTACGCCGGCCGGGGCTCCTCCCCCAGCACGGTGATCCGGCCCGCGAAGCCCTTGGCGATCAGGGCCTCGACCAGGCGGTGCGCCGTCGGTCCGTGTCCTACCACGACAAGCCGTGACATGGTCGTCCTTCCCTTCTCGTCCGTCCCGTCCATCCCGCCCGCCCCGCCGGGCCGCCCCGCGCCCGCCCCGTCGGGCCGCCCCGCGCCCGCCCCGTCGGACCGCGCCGCGCTCGTCCCGCCGGTCACGCCGACACCCCTTCCTGCTCGCAGAGCCAGTCCACGATGCCCTCCACCGCGTCGTGGCAGCCGCCGCAGCCGGTGGTGGCCCGGGTGGCGGCGGCGACGGCCGCGACGTCCCTGGCCCCGGACTCCCAGCACGCCCTGATCTGGCCCTTGGTGACGTTGTTGCACTGGCAGACCCTGGCCGCGTCGGGCATCCTCACCGGGCTCTCGGCGACCGTGCCGCCGGACAGGCCGGGGAACAGCAGGCCCGCCCGGTCGCCCGGCAGCGGCCCGCCCCGGTCGAAGAGCTGGGTGAGGTTGCCCACCGTGGAGGTCTCGCCCAGCAGGATCACGCCCACCAGGCGGCCGTCGCGGATGACCAGCTTGCGGTAGGTGCCGGTGGCCCGGTGGCTGAAGCGCACGACCTCGGCGTCGTCCTCGGTCAGGTGGGTCTCGCCCATCGCGGCCAGCTCCACGCTTTTGGCCTTGAGCCGGGTCACCAGCCGCGACCCCCGGTAGCGGGCGGTCTTGTCGGTGCCGGTGACGAGGTCGGCGACCACCGCGGCCTGTTCCCAGGCGGGGGCGACCAGGCCGTAGACCCGGCCCCGGTGCTCGGCGCACTCGCCGATCGCGAAGATCGAGGGGTCGTCGGTGCGCATCTCGTCGTCGACGACGATCCCGCGCGCCACCTCCAGCCCCGCGTCCCTGGCCAGTCCGGTCACCGGGCGGATGCCGCAGGCCAGCACCACCAGGTCGGCCTCGACCGTCTCCTGCCCGGCGAGCCGCACGCCGCCGTCGGCGATCTCCTCGATGACGACGCCGGTCCTGATGTCCACGCCCAGCCCGCCCAGGGTCTGGCCCAGCACGAGCCCGGCCTCGGCGTCGAGCTGCCGGTCCATCAGGTGATCGGCCAGGTGCAGCAGCGTCACCGGCAGCCCGCGCCCGGCCAGGCCGCGGGCCGCCTCGATGCCGAGCAGCCCGCCGCCGACCACCACGGCGCGCCGCGCCGACCGGGCCGCCCGCAGGATCGCGTGGCAGTCGTCCATGGTCCGGAACGTCACGGCCCGCTCGGCGCCCGGGATCGGCGGCACCACGGCCTCACTGCCGGTCGCGAGCACCAGGACGTCGTACGGCTCGCGCCGGCCGCCGGCGGTGATCACGCCCTGGGTCTCGCGGTCCACCGCGACCACCTCGACGCCGGGCACGGCCGTCACCGCGTGGTCGGCGTACCAGGCCGCGTCCAGCAGCCGCACCCGCTCGGGGGGCATCGTCCCGGCCACCACGTTCGACAGCAGCACCCGGTTGTAGGGCTGGCCGTTCTCGGCGCCGAAGACGGTCAGTCCCACGTGCCGGTCACGGGCGCGGATCTCGCTCACCAGGCGGGCGCCGGCCATGCCGTTGCCCACCACGACGACGCGGGTCATCGGGCACGCTCCACTCTGACCGCGCACACCTTGAACTCCGGCATCCGCGACACCGGGTCCAGGGCGGGGTTGGTCAGCAGGTTGACGCCGGGCCAGTGGAAGGGCATGAACACGGTGTCGGGCCGGATGGCCGCGCTGACCCTGGCCGGGGCCTCGGTCGCACCGCGCCGGCCGATCACCCGCAGCCTCTCGCCGTGCGTCACGTCCAGCCGTTCGGCCAGATCGGGGTGCAGTTCCACGAAGCCCTCCGGTGCCGCCGCGTTGAGGGCGGCGATCCGCCGCGTCTGCGCGCCGCTCTGGTAGTGGGCGAGCACCCGCCCCGTCGTGAGGTAGAGCGGGTACTCGGCGTCGACGTCCTCGTCGGGCGGGCGGTGCTCGACCGGGATGAAGCGGGCGCGCCCGTCGGGGGTGGGGAAGCGGTCCAGGAACGGCCGGGGGGTGCCGGGGTGGTCCTCGTCCGGGCACGGCCAGAACACGCCGGTCTCGGCCGCGATCCGCTCGTAGGTGATGCCCGCGTAGTCGGCGATCCCGCCGGCCGAGGCGCGGCGCAGCTCGTCGAAGACCTCGCGGGGGTCGGCGGAGAAGCCGTCCGTCCCGCGCAGCCGCGCGGCCAGGCCGCGCAGGATCTCCAGGTCGCTGCGCACCCCCCGCGGCGGGGCGAGCGCCCGGCGGCGCAGCAGCACCCGGCCCTCCAGGTTGGTCATGGTGCCGCTCTCCTCGGCCCACTGGGTGGTGGGCAGCACCACGTCGGCCGTGGCGGCCGTCTCCGACAGGACCAGGTCCGAGACCACCAGCAGGTCCAGCGCGCCGAGCCGCTCGGCCACCCGCCCGGCGTTCGGCGCCGAGACCAGCGGGTTGGAGCCGAACAGCAGCAGCGCCCGGGGGCCGGTGGGGGTGCCGAGCGCGTCCAGCAGCTCGTAGGCCGAACGGCCGGGGCCGGGCAGGTCATCGGGGTCGACACCCCAGACGGCGGCGACGTGCGCGCGGGCGGCCGGGTCGTCGATCTTCCGGTAGCCGGGGAGCTGGTCGGCCTTCTGGCCGTGCTCGCGGCCTCCCTGGCCGTTGCCCTGGCCGGTGACGCAACCGTACCCCGACCCCTCACGGCCCGGCAGGCCGAGGGCCAGGGCGAGGTTGACGAACGCGCCGACCGTGTCGGTGCCCTTGGCGTGCTGCTCGGCGCCGCGTCCGGTGAGGATCGCGGCCCGGCCGGCCGCCGCCAGGATGTCCACCGCGGCGCGCATCCGGGCGACCGGCACGCCGGTGATCCGCTCCACCCGCTCGGGCCACCAGGCCGCGACCGAGGTGCGGACCGCCTCGAAGCCGCTCGTACGGGCTGCCACGTAGTCCTCGTCGACGTCGCCCTGGGCGACGACGATGTGCAGCAGGCCCAGCGCCAGCGCCAGGTCGGTGCCGGGGGTGGGCTGCAGGTGCAGGTCGGCCTGGCGGGCGGTCGCGGTGACGCGCGGGTCGATGACGATCAGCCGCCCGCCCGCCTCGCGCATCGCGGCCAGGTGCCGGACGAAGGGCGGCATGGTCTCGGCCACGTTCCCGCCCGCCAGCAGCACCGCGTCGGCGCGGGCCAGGTCGGTGATCGGGAACGGCAGGCCGCGGTCCATGCCGAAGGCGCGGCCGGTGGCCGCCGCGGCCGAGGACATGCAGAACCGGCCGTTGTAGTCGATCTGGCTGGTGCGCAGCACCACCCGGGCGAACTTGCCGAGCTGGTAGGCCTTCTCGTTGGTCAGCCCGCCACCGCCGAACACGGCCACCCCGTCGGGGCCCCGGGCGGCCTGGACGGCGCGGACGCGGTCGGCGACGAAGTCCAGCGCCTCGTCCCAGCCGACCTCCTCGCCGTGCAGCAGGGGGGTGGTGAGCCGCTCGCCGGTGAGGAGCTCGCCCGCGGTCCAGCCCTTCTGGCACAGTCCTCCCGCGTTGGCGGGGATGTCGTGGCGCGGGGTGATGGTGATCGTCTCACCCGGCACGACGTTCATGCCGCACTGCAGCGCGCAGTACGGGCAGTGCGTCGCCGTCCCGGCCTTCACAGGCGACGGGGCGGGCGGTGAGAACGGCATGGATCCGATGGTGCTTTCAGGCGGTTTCACCGCGAGGTCTCCCCTGTTACCGATGTGCTACAAGCCGCTAACCGTGTTCACACGCGCGATGGGGCGGGTGTGAGTCGTCCGTCGACCGGGCCGTGCCGGATGTGAGCGGCGCGCCGGGGCAGGGTCCCGGACGCGCCGGGCGCCGCCGCCGGATACCGGACCCGCTGCCGGACCCGCTGCAAGGACCGCTGCCGGGATCCGGTGGCGCCGGGTGCCGGGCGCGCCGGCGGTCACACGCGGGCCGCCGCCAGGCTGGGCACGGGACCCGCGGTCCGCAGGTAGCAGGCCCAGGTGAGGATCGCGCACACCACGTAGAAGGCGGCGAACGACCCCAGCGCGGCACCGGCCCCGCCGGTCGCGGCGATGGAACTGCCGAACCCTCGGTTGATGAAGAACCCGCCGAACGCGCCGATCGCGGAGATGATCCCGACCGCCGCGGAGGAGTCCCGCCTGCCGACCGCCAGCGCCGCCTCGTGGGCCGCCGTACCCGGGGCCAGGCCCGCGACGGCCTTGGCCCGGAAGATCGCCGGGATCATCCGGTAGGTGGATCCGTTGCCGATGCCGGTGGTGGCGACCAGGAGCATGTACGCGCCGAAGAAGAGCGCGAAGGCGTGCTGGGCCAGGCCCTGCCAGACCAGCGCCGCCGCGCCCGCCATGGCGCCGAAGTTGACCAGCGTCACCCGGGCGCCGCCGAGCCGGTCCGACAGCCAGCCCCCGGCCGGGCGGATCAGCGAGCCGACCAGCGGGCCGAGGAAGGCCAGCCCGACCAGGGAGGCCTGCTCGGGGAACTGGCTCTTGATGAGCAGCGGGAACGCCGTGGAGTAGCCGATGAACGAGCCGAACGTGCCGATGTACAGCAGCGACATGATCCAGGTCTGGGCGCGGCCGGCGACCTTGAGCTGGTCGGCGGGGCTGGCCTTGGCGGAGGTCAGGTTGTCCATGAAGAAGTAGGCGCCGAGCGCGGCGGCCAGGATGAACGGGATCCAGAACAGCCCGGCCGCGGCCAGCCCGAACGCGCCGATCACCAGGGGCATGACGAGCTGCACGGAGCTGACCCCGATGTTGCCGCCCGCCGCGTTGAGGCCGAGCGCCGTCCCCTGCCTGCCCTGGGGGTAGAAGTAGGTGATGTTGGCCATGCTGGAGGCGAAGTTGCCGCCCCCCAGGCCCGCGGTGGCCGCGATCACCAGGAACATCCAGTACGGGGTGTCCGGGTTCCCGACCGCGAACGCCAGCAGCACCGCGGGCACCAGCAGCAGCAGGGCGCTGACCACGGTGAAGTTCCGGCCGCCGAACCGGGCGGGGGCGAAGGTGTAGGGGATGCGCAGGGCCGAGCCGACCAGGTTGGGCAGGGAGACGATCCAGAAGAGCTGGTCGGTGGAGAAGTCGTAGGAGCCCATCTGCACGGCCACGATGCTCCACACGGTCCACAGCGTGAACCCCAGGTGCTCGGCGAAGATGGAGAAGATCAGGTTCCGCCGGGCCACCCCTCTGCCCCGCCCCTGCCAGAAGTCCGGGTCGTCGGGCCGCCAGTCACTGATCCAGGGCTTGGCCATCGTTCCTCCTGCGCGTGTTCGGGGGGCGTCGGTCCGAAACCTACGAGGAGGCCGTTACGCACATTCACTCTCGGTGATGGTGCGCCGGTTACATGTGACTAACCGCGGAAATACGCAATGCACACGCCGCACCCCGGCAACATGACCGAAACATCGAGGTCCGGGCGGTGACGGTTGAGCCGTGGCGACGACGGGAACCGTCCTCGGTGCCGATTCGACCTCTGCGGGGAGTGCGCGTGGCCGTCCAGCCGATCCGATCCTTCACCGATCCCGTTCTGCGCACGGTCGCCGAGCCGGTGACCGTCTTCGACCGGGAGCTGCGCGTGCTGGTCAAGTCGCTCCAGGCGACGATGCGGGCGGGCGCCGGCCGCGCGGGCCTGGCCGCCCCGCAGATCGGCGTGCCGCTCCGGGTGGTCGTCTACGACCTGGACGGCAAGGCCGGTCACCTGGTCAACCCCCGCCTGGAGCTGTCCGACCGCCGGATCACGGCCGACGAGGCCTGTCTGTCGGCGCCCGGCCACTGGTGGCCCCTGGAACGCTCCTACATGGTCACCGCGCGTGGCCGCGACATGTTCGGCAAACCCGTCACGGTCAGGGCGCTGGGCATGCTCGCCCGGGTGCTGCAGCACGAGGCCGACCACCTCGACGGCACCCTGTTCGTGGACCGTCTCCCGGCGGAGGAGCGGGAGCGGTTCCTGTCGTCGATCCCGTGAGTTGTGCGTCGCGATGCGGGACGATAGAGTTGGCTTGGTTGCAGTCGTAATTCTCAGTTCAGCCTTATCATCTCAAGTGCTTATGAGAGTCCGCCGACAGCGGGCGTTACAGGTTTCTCCGGATGGTTTCCGCGGGTGCATGGTAGGGTCCGCAACGCAGCCCCGTGCCGCCGACCTGGCGGTTCGGTGTGGCTCCCAATGAGGAGAAGTAGTTTTGTCTGAGGGCACCGTTAAATGGTTCAACGCCGAAAAGGGCTTCGGATTCATCGCACCGGATGACGGCACCGCCGATGTCTTCGTGCACTACTCGGCCATCAACTCCGGCGGCTACCGCAGCCTGGAGGAGAACCAGCGTGTCAGCTTCGTCACCACGCAGGGCCAGAAGGGCCCGCAGGCCGACCAGGTCCAGGTCATCTGACCTGAGTTTGACCCAAGGCTTCAGATAGAGCCCGTCCCGCGCGAGCGGGGCGGGCTCTATCGTTTTCCCAGCCCCAGCCCCAGCCCCAGCCCCCAGCCTCCGCCTCCCCCGCTCTCCCGGCCGCGCCGTCACGGCACGCCTCGGATCCCGCGAGGACACCGGGGTCGTTCAAGGCCCCGGGCCCCGGGCTCCGAAGAGCAGACCGGGGCCGTCGGCGGGGTTCGGGGACGAAGCAGGGGCCCTCGACGAGATCCGGCGACGAGGCGAGGTCGTCCAGGGCCGGTGACCCGGCACCCCTGCCGGATCCGGACGGCCGTTCAGTCCGGACGGCCGTTCAGTCCGTCAGAGCGCGATCCCGAGCAGCGCGTCCACGGTCCGGCCGACCAGGGCCGGAGCGTCCGGGTCGGTCCCGCCCCCCGACAGTGCCCGCTCGGCCCAGTCGTCGACGGCCGCGAGCGCGCCGGGGGCGTCCAGGTCGTCGGCCAGCCGGGCGCGTACGCGCTCCAGCAGGTCGCCGGCGTCCGGTCCCGCCGCCAGCCCCGCGGCCGAGCGCCAGCGCGCCAGCCGCACCTCGGCCGAGGCCAGCAGGCCGGGCGTCCACTCCCAGTCCGAGCGGTAGTGGTGGGCCAGCAGGGCCAGCCTGATGGCCATCGGGTCGCTCTCGCGGCGCAGGCGGGAGACGAAGACCAGGTTGCCCTTGGACTTGGACATCTTCTCGCCGTCGAGGGCGACCATGCCCGCGTGGACGTACGCCCTGGCGAAGGGCCACTCCCCGGAGGCCACGTGCCCCTCGTGGGCCCCGCACTCGTGGTGCGGGAAGATCAGGTCGGAGCCGCCGCCGGCGACGTCGAAGCCGCAGGACAGGTTCGCCAGGGCGATGGCGGTGCACTCGATGTGCCAGCCCGGCCTGCCCGGCCCGAACGCCGAGGGCCAGGACGGCTCCCCCGGGCGCTCGGCGCGCCACAGCAGCCAGTCCAGGGGGTGCTTCTTGCCCTGCCGGCCGGGGTCTCCCCCGCGCTCGCCGAAAAGGGCCAGCATCCGCTCCTCGGAGTAGCCCGAGACGGCCCCGAACTTGGGGGCCGCGGACACGTCGAAGTAGACGTCCCCGTCGAGCTCGTAGGTGGCGCCCTTGTCGCGCAGCACCTCGACCAGGTCCGCCACCTGGTCGATCACCTCGGTCACGGCCACGTAGTCGCGCGGCGGGAGGATGCGCAGCGCCTCCATGTCGGTCCGGAACAGCTCGATCTCACGCTCGGCCAGGTCACGCCAGTCGATGCCGGTCCGCTCCGCGCGCTCCAGCAGGGGGTCGTCGACGTCGGTGGCGTTCTGGGTGAAGTGCACCTCGTGCCCGGCGTCCCGCCAGGCCCGGTTGACCAGGTCGAAGGCGAGATAGGTGTTCGCGTGGCCCAGATGGGTGGCGTCGTAGGGCGTGATGCCGCAGACGTACATCCGTGCCGTGGCGCCCGGCCGCGTGGTGACGACCTCGCGCGCGGCCGTGTCGAACAGCCGCAGCGGGACACCGGCACCGGGCAACCCGGGAACCGTCGGCGCCGACCACGATCTCATCACATACCTCCAGCGTGGGGACCCCGGATTCTAGCCCCGGGAGGAACGGCCGCGGGGCCACGCGGTGCCGGCGGGGGGTCCGGCCCTCGGGGGCCGGGCGGCGCGGCTCCGGCCATGGGGGGAGCGTCAGAAAGGGAGCCTATCCAGGGGACGGACCATCCCGGTCACCCCGGGGTGGTGGATACAGGGCTACTCACCCCAACCCCGGCGGCTCCACGATCATTCCGGCAGGACGCCGTGGAAGGCCGCCGGGTCGCGGGGGTCGGCGGTGAACTCGTAGTGGACACCGCCGGGCGCCAGGCCCAGAAGGGTGACCGACACCGACCCGAAGGGCCCGCCCTCGGGCAGGTCATGATTGATGATCATGGTTCTGGGGTCCTCGGAGGGGATCCCCGCGCCGGTGGCCAGCTCGCGCCACCTCTCCCACGGGCCGCCGAGGCCCGAGGGGCGTTCGGCGGCGGCGAACAGCGGCCGGAAGAACGCGACGCGCTCGTTCTCCTCGCCGCGTTCCCAGCCGCTGTTGACGATCATGTGGGTTCCCGGCGGGAGGTCCTCCTGGCTCAGCGCGATGCCGTCCCAGTGCCACAGCCGGGCGCCTGCGGGGTCGGCCCGGAGCAGGTGGAAGGGGTCGTAGCGGCCCAGGCCGCTCTCGGACAGGCGTCCCCCGGCCGCCGCGAGCAGCGGAAGATCGCCTCGCGAGCAGCGCGTCCTGGCCGGGGCGGGCAGGCCGCGCCCGTTGAGGACGGCTCCGACCCGCCTGCCGCCGGGATCGACCGCCAGCCAGGTGCCGCCGCCCCGCAGGTCGCGTCCGCCGATCAGGCCAGGGTGGTCCTGCGGCCAGTGCTCGGCCGGGGGGACCCAGGGTCGCTCGGTGAACTCATCGCGCACCCCGACCACGATCAGGGGGATCTCGGCGCTCGGATCGATGCTGACGACAACCGTGCACATGCCGGGAGAGTACGCCCTCACCGGGCACGGCCTCGTGGCGGGGTCCCGCGCGGCACGGTCGTCCCCTCGCCGCGGGAGGGCTCAGATCGGCGGCCACGGGATGGCGGGCCAGTCCTTGGAGGGCAGCGGGTGCAGGCCGGTGTCGAGAAGCCTGCGGACCCGGATCCAGGTGGCCTCGACCTCCTCGGGGGTGAGGAGCTCGCGCAGGCGGCCGCGGAGCCTCCCCTGCTCCAGATCCCGTTCGAGGCGGGTCAGGACGTTCATGGCCTCGCGCGAGAGCGGCTTGCCGCGCCACTGCCACAGCACGGTGCGCAGCTTGTCCTCGGGGGAGAAGGAGACGCCGTGGTCGACGCCGTAGACGTGGCCGTCGGCGAGCGGCAGCAGGTGGCCGCCCTTGCGGTCGGCGTTGTTGACGACGGCGTCGAAGACCGCCATCCGCCGCAGCGAGGGCTGACGGCTGCGGATCAGCGCCATCAGGTCGATCTCGGGGTCGGCGTCGATCCAGAGCTGGCACATGCCTGGGCCGAACGGGCCGTCGCGGTAGACGGTGGGTGGCACGATCCGCCAGCCGATGGCCGCCGACACCTCGTAGGCGGCGACCTCGCGGGCGGCCAGGGTGCCGTCGGGGAAGTCCCAGAGCGGCCGCTCCCCCCGCACGGGTTTGTACACGCAGGCCGCCGTGAGCCCGGCGAGCCGTACCGAGCAGTAGAGCGTCATGTTGGTCGCCTCGACCAGGCGGCCCGCCACCTCCAGGTGCCCGTTCCGGAGCAGACGCGTCGCGGTCTCCTCGTCGAGCTCCTTGGCCGGCGCCGCACTCGGCGTCGGCTCGCTCTCGGCACTCATTCGCCTCCTCCGGTAGATGAAGCGCTATTACCCCGGTAACCGTTGAGCCGCACGCAGATGTGCCCCTCGGGATCGAGGGGCTGGGCGCAGAGCGGGCAGGGCGGGCGCCCGGCGGCGACGAGCGCCAGGGCCCTCCTGGTGAAGGCCCGCGCGGCGCCGGGGCTGATGTGCACGCGCAGCACCGTGGGCTCGCCGAGCACCGAGGGGTCGAGATCCTCCTCCTCGGCGACGGCCTCCTGGGCCTCGATGACCACCTGCGCCGCCTCGGAGTCCCACGCCAGCGCCATGGTGCCGACGCGGAAGTCCTCGCTGATCGGCACGTCCAGGGGGGCGTTGTCGGCCGGCGAGGCCTGGACGGCGGGGATCGGGACACCGCCCTCGTCCCCGCGCAGCACCTCGTCGAGCAGATCGTCGAGGCGGTCGGCCAGTGCCGCGACCTGGAATTTCTCCAACGCCACGGTGGTCAGCCTGCCCTGGCCCCGAGCCTGCAGGAAGAAGGTTCGTGCTCCCGGTTGCCCCACGGCACCGGCCACGAATCTCTCGGGTGGATCGTAGTCGAAGACCGGCATAGACCGACCTTACGTGGTCCCGGATCCGCCGCCGACTGCGGCATCGCTCCCGGTGGGATTTTCTCCCCCGTCCCCACCCTCCGAACCCTTCTTCGGGCGCAATCCGATCACATCTCCGCCGACGTCGTTGAGCCTGAGCACGAAGGGACGCAGCGGGGTGTAGCGAATGGCGGTGAGCGAGGCCGGATCCGCCGTTATCCGCTGGAACTGGTCCAGGTGAAGCCCCATGGCGTCGGCCACGATGGCCTTGATCACGTCTCCGTGGCTGCAGACGAGATAGACCGCGTCCGGGCCGAGACGCTCGTTCCACTCCCTGACGGCGGTCACGGCGCGGTACTGCATGGCCGGCATCGACTCCCCGCCGGGGAACGTCACCGCGCTCGGGTGGGCCTGGACGACCGGCCAGAGCGGCTCCTTGAGGAGCTCGGCGATCGGGCGGCCCGTCCAGTCGCCGTAGCGGCACTCGCCGAAGCGCTCGTCGGTCAGCACCTCGGCCTCCGGCCGCCCCTCGGCGACCGCCTGCGCGGTCTCCTGGCAGCGCTCCAGCGGGCTGGAGACGATCGCGTCGAGCTCCAGGCCGGTCATCCGCTCGGCGAGGGCCCGCGCCTGGGCCCGGCCCGCGTCACTGAGGTGGACCCCGGGCGTCCATCCGGCGAGGACCGGTCCGGTGAGATGGGTAAGGCCGTGTCTGGCCAGCAGCAAGGTCGTCACGCGGCCAAGTCTTGCAGCCCTCGCTCCACTACTTTTAAGTGGCCGGGCGGTAACCTGGCCGGATCATGGAGCAGCGCTATGTGGGCCGGAGCGGCCTGTCGGTGTCCCGCCTGGGCCTGGGGACGATGACGTGGGGGCGTGACACCGGAGCCGAGGAGGCCGCGGCACAGCTGCGCACGTTCGCCGAGGCGGGCGGCACGCTCATCGACACCGCCGACGTCTACACGGGCGGTGACGCCGAACGGCTGCTCGGCCGGCTGCTGCGCGACTCGGTGCCGCGCTCGGAGCTGGTGCTGTCCACCAAGGCCGTGCTCACCCCGGCCGGACGCCGCCCCCGCGACGCCTCCAGGAAGCACCTGATCTCCGCGATCGACGCCTCCCTGACCCGTCTGGGCGTCAACGAGGTCGACCTGTGGCAACTGCACGCCTTCGACCCCGACGTCCCGCTGGAGGAGACGCTGGCCGCCGTGGACGCCATCGTGTCCTCGGGCCGCGCCGCGTACGCCGGGGTCTGCGACTACGCGGGCTGGCAGCTCGCCGCCGCCGCGGTGGGGCAGCGCTCGGTGCCCGGCCGGGTGCCGATCGTCGCGGCCCAGGTGGAGTACTCGCTGCTGGCCCGCGAGGCCGAGCGCGAGCTGGTCGCCGCCGCCGAGCACGTGGGCGCGGGCGTGCTGGCCTGGTCGCCGCTCGGGCGCGGGGTCCTCACCGGCAAGTACCGCACCGGGATCCCGGCCGACTCCCGGGCCGCGACCCCGCACCTCGCCGACTTCGTCACGCCCTACCTCGACGAGCGGTGCCGCCGGGTGGTGGAGTCGGTGACGACCGCGGCCGAGGGGCTGGGCGTCTCGCCGCTGTCGGTGGCCCTGTCGTGGGTACGCGACCAGCCGGGGGTGACCTCCGCCATCGTCGGCGCCCGCACGCACGCGCAGCTCTCCGGGGTGCTCCAGGCCGAGGATCTCACGCTGCCGGTGGAGATAAGGGAGGCGCTGGACGACGTGTCGGCCGACTGAGACGCGGGACGGGCGTGACGCGGGTCGTGGCACGAGCCGTGACGCGAGCCGGCACGAGTTGTGCGGACGCGAGCCGTGACGCGGTGCGTGACCGGAACCGCGGGACGGAACGCGACGGGGGCCCTGACGGAGGCCGCGGCGCAGGACGGCTCGCACGGTCATGACCGGGACCCGTCATTGAGGGAAGCGAATGAGAATGCGTCTCACGTATTACTAGTCGATACCGAATGGCGACTTTACGTGGAAAAAGCGAGCCCCCCTACAAAACTGTCAGCCAGGTGGGCGGGGGACGCCCGGACATCGGCGAGGCGACACGGCCGATGCGGGCGCGGGGGAGGGAGACGGGTGCGAGCTGCGATGTCCGCGGGCATCTTGGCGCTGGCGCTGGGGAGCGGGGTCCCGGCGCTCGCGATCGCGTCCGCGAGCGCCGCACAGGCCGCGGTCACGCCCATGAGCGTCACCTCCGCGAACGTCACGCCCGTGGACGTCACACGATCCGCCGCGCGGGGCGACGACTGTGATCACGAAGGGCTGCTGGGGGCCGTGACCGGCGGTGTCTGCCGGGCGGTGGGAGGGGTCGTGGGCGGGCTCACCCGCGGCCTGTCCCCGTCCCCGCTCCTGTCCAGCCCCTTCTCGATCACCACGCCGCCCCCCTCGTCACCCTCCGGCGACGGCCGTCCCAGGGGCCAGGGCAGGGAGAGGCGGAACGACGCCGAGCAGGCTCCCCCACCGCAGGAGGCGCCCGCCGGGCAGGAGACCCCCGCCGGGCAGGAGACGCCGGCACCGGGCGCCACGACCACGAAGGCCCCCGCCCCCGCTCCCGCCCCCGAGGAGCGGCACGACGCCTCCGGCGGCGATCAGGCGGCCAGGACGTCGGACCTGCCCAAACCCCTCGACACCCCCTGCCGGCCCGTGGGCTCCCCCGGCTGCCCCGCCCCGACGGCCGACGCCCCGGCGGAGGGAACGGCCTCGCCGCAGGCGTCCCCGAGTCCGTCGCCGACCCCGGAGCCCTCCCGCAGCCCGAGTCCCACCCCCGCCCGCAGGGCCCCGGAGCCCGCGATGACCTGGCAGGCGCCGCCGCGGTCGCCGGAGACGGGCCCGCTCGTCGTCGACCACGACCGCAGGCCGTCCCCCCGGCCGTCGGCCGTGGTCGACGCCGAGGCCCCCCGGGTGGAACTGCTCTGGCCGGCCCCGCTGATGCAGGAACTCCAGCGGCAGATGCGGGACGAGCGGCCGGTGACGCCTAGCAGGTCGTCCGACACGGCCGGCACCGTGCTCACCACGGTGGTGCTCGTCGGGGCGATCCTCGCGGTGCGCCTGCTGTACAGCAGGCGGAAGGTCACGGAGTCGATACCGTTCGAGCCGGCTCCGCCGGGACACCACCGGGTGGCCTGAGGAGCGGGCGGCCCGGGCACCGGGCCTACCGGAACGGCGCCCGGGTGAGCCCCGCGGTGATCCGTCCACGGTGACCCGTCCGCCGGACCGCCACCGGAACACCCGGCCGGACCGCGCCCCGTCCCGGCCGGACGATCCCCCGCGGGGCGATCAGGGCACGGCCGGGACGCGAAAAGGGCGCGGAAGGGATGCGAGAAGGTCAGGCCCCGATGGCGTGCACGCCGCCGTCGACGTGGACGATCTCGCCCGTCGTCGCGGGGAACCAGTCCGACAGCAGGGCCACGCACGCCTTGGCCGCCGGGCCCGGGTCGTTGACGTCCCAGCCGAGCGGCGCCTTGGCGGGCCAGCTGTCCTCGAACTCGACGAAACCGGGGATGCTCCTGGCGGCCATCGTCCGGATCGGGCCCGCGGCGACCAGGTTCACCCGGATGCCCTGCTTGCCGAGGTCGCGGGCCAGGTAGCGGGAGCAGGACTCCAGCCCTGCCTTGGCCACGCCCATCCAGTCGTAGACCGGCCAGGCCTTCGTCGCGTCGAAGTCCAGGCCGACGATCGCGCCGCCCTCCTTCATCAGCGGGAGCGCGGCCACCGCGAGCGACTTGAACGAGTACGTGGAGACCTGCACGGCGGTCGCCACGTCCTCCCACGAGGTGTTCAGGAAGTTGCCGCCCAGGGCGGTCTGCGGGGCGAAGCCGATGGCGTGCACGACCCCGTCCAGCCCGCCGAGGTGCTCGCCGACCCGGTCGGCCAGCGAGGCGAGGTGCTCCTCGCTGGTGACGTCGAGCTCCAGCACCGGGGGCGGCTCGGGCAGCCGCTTGGCGATGCGCTCGACCAGGCTGAGCCGGCCGAAGCCGGTGAGCACGATCTGCGCGCCCTCCTGCTGGGCCAGCTTGGCCACCGTGAAGGCGATGGAGGCGTCGGTGAGGACGCCGGTGATCAGAAGTCGCTTGCCGTCGAGGATTCCCATGTCAGTGCCCCATTCCCAGACCGCCGTCCACGGGGATGACGGCCCCCGTGATGTAGGCGGCGTCCTCGCCGGCCACGAACCTGACCACGCGTGCGATCTCCTCCGCGCTGGCGTAGCGGCCCAGCGGGATGTTCTTCCTGATCTGCTCCTGGTACACCTCGTCCAGCTCGGCCGTCATGTCGGTCTCCACGAAACCGGGGGCGACCACGTTGACGGTGATGTTGCGCGAGCCGAGCTCCCTGGCCGCCGACCGGGCGAAGCCGATCATGCCCGCCTTGGAGGCGGCGTAGTTGCTCTGCCCTGCCGAGCCGAGCATGGCCACCACCGAGGAGATGAGCACGATGCGTCCCCGCTTGAGGCGGAGCATGCCGCGGGTGGCGCGCTTGGCGACCCGGTAGGCGCCGGTGAGGTTGGCGTCGATGACCTCGGTGAAGGTCTCCTCCTTCATCATCGGCAGCAGCGTGTCCCGGGTGATGCCGGCGTTGGCCACGAGCACCTCGACCGGACCGTACTCGGCCTCGACCTTCGCGAACGCGGCGTCCACGTCCGCCGTGCTGGTGACGTCACAGCGCACGCCGAACAGGCCCTCGGGGGGCTGTCCGGATCGGTAGGTCACGGCGACGTCGTCGCCGGCCTGAGCGAGTTCGCGGGCGATCGCGAGGCCGATGCCGCGATTGCCGCCGGTTACGAGAACAGAGCGAGCCATGGTCAGACGGTATCGGCTACCGGGGGGTAACCCTCTTGTCCGGGGGGGACAAGATCACGCCGCTAGGATCGTCGACATGCGCCAGATCGATGCCGACTTCCTCGCCCTCCCGCTGCGGCGGCTGGCGGACGCGGCCCTGCAGCGTGCCCGTGACCTGGGCGCCGAGCACGCCGACTTCCGCCTGGAACGGATCCGCGGCCAGACCGTGCGCCTGTCCGACACCGCGACCGAGGGGGCCATCGACGCCGACACCCTGGGGTACGCCGTGCGGGTGGTCAAGGACGGCACGTGGGGGTTCGCCGGAGGCATAGAGCTCACCGCCGAGGCGGCCGTCGCGGTCGCCGAGCAGGCGGTGGAGGTGGCGGTCGTCTGCGCGGCGGTCAACCGCGAGCCCGTGGAGCTGGCGCCCGAGCCGGTGCACGCCGACGTCACCTGGGTCTCCTCCTACGAGCTCGACCCGTTCGAGGTGCCGATGAGCGACAAGGCGGCGCTGCTCGCCGACTGGTCGGGCGGCCTGCTGCGCGATCCCGGGGTGGACCACACGCAGGCGTCGCTGATGCAGGTCAAGGAGCAGAAGTTCTACGCCGACACGGCCGGGACGGTCACCACGCAGCAGCGGGTGCGCGTCCATCCCCGGCTGCAGGCGATGCGGGTTCTGGAGGGCCGCTTCGACTCGGCGCGGACGCTCGCCCCGCCGGTCGGCCGGGGGTACGAGTACCTCACCGGCACCGGCTGGGACTTCCCCGCCGAGCTCGCCCGCATCCCGGAGCTGCTCGACGAGAAGCTCCGGGCCCCCTCGGTCGAGGCGGGCCTGTACGACCTGGTGATCGACCCGTCGAACCTGTGGCTGACCGTCCACGAGTCCGTGGGGCACGCCACCGAGCTGGACCGGGCCCTGGGGTACGAGGCGGCCTACGCCGGGACGAGCTTCGCCACCTTCGACCGGCTCGGCGAGCTGGTGTACGGCTCCGAGGCGATGAACGTGACCGGTGACCGCACCGTCGAGCACGGCCTGTCCACCATCGGCTACGACGACGAGGGCGTCGCCACCCGGGAGTTCGACATCGTCTCCGACGGCGTCCTGGTCGGCTACCAGCTCGACCGGCGGATGGCGCTGCTGAAGGGCCTGGGCGCCTCCAACGGGTGCGCCTTCGCCGACTCCCCCGGCCACACCCCGATCCAGCGGATGGCCAACGTCTCGCTCCGCCCGGCGCCGGACGGCCCCTCCACCGAGGAGCTGATCTCCGGCGTCGACCGGGGCGTCTACGTGGTGGGTGACAGGAGCTGGTCCATCGATATGCAGCGGTACAACTTCCAGTTCACGGGCGAGCGGTTCTACCTCATCGAGAACGGCCGCCTCGCCGGCCAGCTCCGCGACGTCGCCTACCAGGCCACCACGACCGACTTCTGGAGATCGCTGGCGGCACTCGGCGGGCCGCAGACGTACGTGCTGGGCGGGGCCTTCAACTGCGGCAAGGGCCAGCCGGGACAGATCGCCCCGGTCAGCCACGGCTGCCCGTCGGCGCTCTTCCGCGGCGTGCGCGTGCTGAACACCGCCCGGGAGAGTGGAACGTGAACGCGTACGGAGAGCAGGGCGGGGAGCACGGTGACCACGACGGCCGGCGGGAGAGGAACGGGATGAGCCCCCAGGAGATGGTCGAGAGGGCGCTCGACCTCTCCACGGCCGACGACGTCGTCGTGATCGTGGAGGAGGGGTCGAGCGCCAACCTGCGCTTCGCGGGCAACACCCTCACCACCAACGGTGTGTCGCGCTCGTCCCAGCTCACGGTGATCTCCATCGTGGGCCGGGGCGTGGGCGTGGTGTCGCGGGCGGCGGTCGGGCCGGACGGGCTCGACGACGTGGTGGCCGCGGCCGACCACGCCGCCGAGGACGCGCGGCCGTCCGAGGACGCCCGCCCACTGCTGGAGGGCACCCGCTCCGGCGACTGGGACGATCCCGCCGAGCCGACCTCGATCGGGGTCTTCGGCGTCTTCGCCCCCGCCCTGGGAGAGGCCTTCGCCGCGGCCGAGGCGGGCGGGCGCAGGCTGTACGGGTTCGCCGAGCACCGGGTCACGACGACCTTCGTGGGCACCTCGGCCGGTGCCCGCCTCCGGCACGTCCAGCCCACCGGCCGCCTGGAGCTCAACGCCAAGTCCCCCGACATGAGACGCTCGGCCTGGACCGGGGTCTCCACCCGCGACTTCGCCGACGTCGACGTGGCGGCCCTGGACGCCGTGCTGGCCAGGCGGCTGGCGTGGGCCGGGAACCGGGTGGACCTGCCCGCGGGCCGGTACGAGACGCTGCTGCCGCCGACGGCCGTGGCGGACCTGATGATCTACCTGTACTGGACGGCCGGGGCCCGCAACGCCCTGGAGGGGCGCACGGTCTTCTCCCGGCCGGGCGGCGGCACCCGCGTCGGCGACGTGCTGTCCCCGCTGCCGATCCGGCTGTACTCCGACCCGGGGGCGCCCGGGGTGGAGTGCCCGCCGTTCGTGGTGGCGCACGCCTCCGGGCGGCAGACCTCGGTGTTCGACAACGGGCTGCCGCTGGCGCCCACCGACTGGATCTCCGACGGCAGGCTGGCCGGCCTGCTGCAGACCCGGCACACGGCCGAGCTGACCGGCCTGCCGGTCACCCCGGTCATCGACAACCTGATCATGCGGGGGCCCGAGGGCGGCCGGTCGCTGGAGGAGATGATCGCCTCCACCGAGCGCGGCCTGCTGCTGACCTGCCTGTGGTACATCCGCGAGGTCGACCCGCAGACGCTGCTGCTGACCGGGCTGACCCGCGACGGCGTCTACCTGGTGGAGAAGGGCGAGGTCGTGGGCGAGGTGAACAACTTCCGCTTCAACGAGAGCCCGGTGGACCTGTTGCGCCGCCTGACCGAGGTGGGCGCCTCGGAGCAGACCCTGCCGCGCGAGTGGGGCGACTACTTCAACCGCGCGATCATGCCCGCGGTCCGGGTGCCCGACTTCAACATGTCGACGGTCAGCCAGGCCAGCTGACGTCCCGCGCCGGAGCGCGTCCGGTGTCCCCGCGGGGCCACCGGACGCGCTCGCCGCGTTTGTACAGTTTGTCCATAGTGACGTACGCTCCACTGTGTACAGATTGTTCACTGACGGAAGAGGCCCCATGACCGGCTCGGAAACCTCGCGCGTCGCCGTCGTCACCGGCGGATCCGGCGGGATCGGCCGCGCCGTGGCCGCGCACCTCGGCGGCCGCCGCTTCGACGTCGTCGTCCACTACAGCGGGAACCGGGACCGCGCCCAGGCCGCGGCCGAGGCCGTCGAGGCCGCCGGTGGCCGGGCGATCACCGCCGGGGCCGACGTGGCGGACGAGACCGGGATCGCGGACCTGTTCGAGCGGGCGCGCACCGCCTTCGGCGGTGTCGACGTCGTCGTCCACACCGCGGGCGTCATGCCCCTGGGGCCGATCGCGGAGATGGACCTCGGCGACTTCGACCGGGTGCAGCGGACCAACGTCCGCGGGACGTTCGTCGTGAACCAGGCCGCGGCCCGGGTGGTCCGCGCCGGCGGGAGCATCGTCAACTTCTCGACGTCCGTGACCCGCCTGCAGCAGCCGAACTACGGCGCCTACGCCGCGTCGAAGGGTGCCGTCGAGGCCCTCACCCTGATCCTGGCGCGGGAACTGCGCGGGCGCGACATCACCGTGAACGCGGTCGCCCCCGGCCCGACCGCGACGCCGCTGTTCCTCGACGGGAAGCCGCAGGAGGTCGTCGACCACCTGTCCTCCCTCGCCCCGCTGGAGCGGCTCGGCACCCCGGACGACATCGCGCGGTCGGTGCTCGGCCTCATCGACGCCCGCTGGATCAACGGCCAGGTCGTGTACGTCAACGGCGGCATCGCCTGACCCCGTCCCCCTGGATCCCAAGGCAGGTGAGTCCCATCGGCGGATCGCCGGACGAGGAGGCCCCCGTGACGGCACCGGCCCCGCCACGGCCTTCGCCGGGCCGCAGAAGGCGGTCGGCGGACGAGGTGCGCGCGGCCGTTCTCGAGACCACGGCCCGGCTCCTCCTGGAGGACGGGATATCGGCCGTCACGTTCGACAGGGTCGCGCGGGCGGCCCCCGCCAGCAAGGCCACGATCTACAAGTGGTGGCGATCACCGGGGGCGCTGGCGGCGGAGGCGTACTTCGCGCACGTCGAGGAACGGCTTCGTTTCGACTCGACCGGCGACGTCGAACACGATCTCCGCACCCAGTTGCGCGCCTTCGTGGCGCTGCTCCTGCGGCCCGAGGTGGGAAAGGCGATCGCCCACCTCGTCGGCGCGGCCCAGGACGACCCCGACCTCGCCAGGGCCTGGTCGGAGAACTACTCGCGCGACCGCAGGCGGCTCGCCGTCGATCGTCTCACCGAGGCCAGGGACGCCGGGCAGATCCGCCGGGACGTCGATCCGCAGGTCGTCGTCGACCAGCTCTGGGGCGCCTGCTACCACCGCCTCCTCCTGCCCGACGAGCCGCTCACCCCGGCGTTCGCGGACGCCCTGGTCGACAACCTCGGACGCGGCATCCTCGCACCGTGCCCCCGCGTGCCCCCGCGTGCCCCCGCGTGACCCCGCGTGACCCCGCGTGACCCCGCGTGACCCCGCGTGGCTCGCGGGGGCGTCCGGGCCCCGCCCGGCCCCGTTCAGCGCTGGAAGAGGGGGACGGTGTGCACCCGGTCCCAGCGCTGGCCCGTCACCACCCGGGCGGTGGCGTCGGTGAGGTCGTAGACGACCGACCAGCGGGTGTGCGTCTGGGCCACGCTCCGGAGCAGGCCCATGGCGTCACTCCAGTCCCTGGCCGCGGGCAGCCCCCGGGCGAGCGTGCCGTAGCGGCCGTCGGCCCGGCGCTGGGCCGGTGAGGTGCCGGTCATGGTGAAGTTGGTGAGCATCCGGTCGTCGATGACGTTGAGCCTGCCCCGGGCGTACTCCACGACGACCGACCTGCCGGTGGCGTCGGCGATCAGGTAGTGGACCTGCGGCCCGATGGTGAAGTCCACGTCGTAGCGGCGCATGATCGCCACCGCCTCGTCCACGGTCGCCGCCTCGTCGAGCATCATCCGGATGACGCGCACGCTGCCGAGCTCGGGGCGGTCGGGAGAGGGCTTGGGCAGCCCGCCCTCGGGCGCGGTGGCCATCCCGATCGCCAGGCCCTTCTCGTTGACGCCGTCGAACGGGGCGAGCACCGCGTGGGCCATCCTGCGGCGGTCGGAGGCGGAGGCCGGGTCAGGCGGGGTCGAGCGGCCCAGCAGGTGGAACAGGTCCACGACGGAGACCGAGGCGTAGCCGTCGGGCGGGTCGGAGTGGACGATCAGCGCCGGGTTGGGGTCCCAGTCGAAGTTGCGGCCGAACAGCGGCCGGTCACCGTCGAGGGCGAACAGCGAGCAGGCCCAGCCGTCGGCGGAGGCGGCCAGCTCCCCCTCGCCGAGGGGGGCCTCGCGGTCGTAGGAGCCGTGGAAGGTCATCTCGTACATCGGAAGATCGTCGATCTTCCGGAGGCTGCGGATCGTCCGCGCGACCTCGGTGGCGCTCTGGCGCAGCAGTGTGTCCCCCCCTGACCCGGGCCGCGACGTCGTACCCGCCCGCGGCGTGGTGTCGGCTTCCGGCGTCGTGGCGGATCGCGGTGGTGCCGCGGGCCGCGGGGTCGCGGCGGGCCCGGAGGCCGCCCCGGGGCGCCCGGCGACGGCCCCGGCGGGTGAGTCCGCGGGGCCCGCGCAGCCCGTCAGCAGGACCATCGCCGCGGCCAGCGCGATCCGTGCCCGTCCGCTCCGTCTCTCGTCCACCCCGGCAGTCTGCGTCACCGGAGGGCCCGGCGTACAGGCTCAGTCGTCCTCGTCGTCCTCCAGGCGGAATCCGACCTTCATCGAGACCTGGAAGTGGCCGACCTCCCCCTCCTCGATGTGCCCCCTGATCTCGGTCACCTCGAACCAGTCGAGATGGCGCAGGGTCCTGGAGGCGCGGCGGACGCCGTTGCGCACGGCGGCCTCGACGCTCTCCCCCGACGTTCCGACCACTTCGGTCACCCGGTACGTTCGATCTGTCATCTCATGCTTGTTCCCAGAAAGCGGTGACCGCATGACCGTTCTCAGCCGGTCGTTATGAGGCCTAGATTGGGAATCGTGAACGGATGGCGCAGACGCCCGGTGGTTCATCAGGTGACCGACGCACAGCCCTCCCTGAGCGATGACATCGGCAAGCGCGAGAAGAGCTACTTCATCAAGATGGGGATCCGGCTGCTCTGCCTGATTCTCGCCTTCACCGTGCCCGCCCCGATGCCCGTACGGCTCCTGCTCTTCGCCGGAGCGATCTTTTTACCATACGCCGCCGTGATCGGGGCCAACGCGCCGCCACGCGGGCCGTCCGATGCCCCCGACTTGGGGGATTACACACAGAGCGAGATCCCGCGCCATCGACGCGAGATCGGGTCGTGACTAAGTCTTGACGCATCCCAAGGGTAGTAGGTGTACGCTTTAACCAAGTGCCCTGGTCCCCCGTCGGGGCACTGTTGCCGGCGTTCCGGGCCCCCGTCGGAACGCCGATGAAGCGACGCCGGGTGGTTTGCCCCCGTAACCACCCGGCGTCGCCCTTTTATCAAACATTGCTTATTTTACTCGTTGTTTTGTTATTTATCGCCCAATGTCTCGGGCGTCGCCTGTTCCCAGTCGCGCGCCAGGGTGGTCAATCTCTCCACCGTGCCGGGCGGTGCCGTCCCCGCCCCCTGGGCCAGGCCGAGCAGATACGCCGTCAGCGGCGCGGCCGGCCGGGTGACCCCGTGCGCGACCTCCCTGGTCAGGTCCAGCAGCTCGTCACGGTCGACCGTCGCGGGATCGATGCCCAGCTCCCGGCAGACCAGCGCGGTCCACTCCTCCAGCACGTTCAACGCTCACTCCTCGTTCTCGGTCAGGCCGGTCGTTCTCGGTCAGGCCGGTCGTTCTCGGTCAGGCCGGTCTCACGGCGCCGCGTCCCCGTCGTCGGGACCCGGCCTCGCCTCGCGGGCCCGTCGTAGATCGTCCATGGTGTCGCAATCGAACCACGGCCGGCCGGTGAGGCGAAGGACGGCCGGGGAGAGCGGGGCCAGCAGGCCGTGCAGCGAACGGCCCTCGTAACGGGCGAGTGCCCCCTTCAGGCCCTCCGTCCGCCAGACCCCGGCGAGCCACTGCTCACGGCCGTCGTCGTCGGCGAGCACCGCCCCGGCCGGCGGCTCCCGGTCCCCTGCGGGTTCCTCCCCTGAGACCGCCTCCAGCAGCGCCGCGACGTGCCCGGCCTCCAGGAACGGCAGGTCGGCGGCGAGCAGCGCCACCCATGGGGCGGTCACCTCGGCCATCCCCGCCCGGAGCGCCGGGATCGGGCCGCCGCCCGGCGGGTCCTCCCTGCGGAAGAGCGCGCGCGGCAGCCCGGGGCGGGACGGGCCGACGATCACCAGCCTGTCCGCGCCGGCCACGGCGGCGGCCACCGACTCGACCAGGGGACGTCCGGACACGCGCATGCCGGGCTTGTCGCGACCGCCCAGCCGTCGCGCGAGGCCGCCCGCCAGGACGCAGGCGTCGTAGCGGGTCGTCATCCGCCGATGGCGGACATCGGTCGGGAGGGCTGCAGGAAGGACGGGTCGTCGATGCCGTGACCGGCCTTCTTGATCCTGACCGCGGACCGCCACCGCTCGGCGATCTCGTCGTCCCCGGCGCCGGAGCGCATCGCGGCCCGCAGGTCCGACTCGTCGGTGGCGAACAGGCAGTTGCGGATCTGCCCGTCGGCGGTGAGCCGCACCCGGTCGCACGCGCCGCAGAACGGGCGGGTGACCGAGCCGATGACGCCGACCCCGGCCGGGCCTCCGTCGACGAGGAAGCTCTCGGCCGGGGCGCTGCCGCGCTCCACCGGGTCGTCGCCGGTCAGCCGGAACGCCTCCCCGAGCCGGGCGAGGATCTCGTCGGCCGTGATCATGTTCTCCCGGGTCCAGCCGTGCTGGGCGTCCAGCGGCATCTGCTCGATGAACCGGAGCTCGTATCCCCGCTCCAGGCAGTAGCGGAGCAGCGGCACGGCCTCGTGGTCGTTGATCCCGCGCATCAGCACCGTGTTGACCTTGACCGGGCGCAGTCCGGCGGCGTCGGCGGCCTCCAGGCCGCGCAGCACGTCGTCCAGCCGGTCGCGGTGGGCGAGCCGCTTGAAGGTCTCGCGGTCGAGGGTGTCGAGGGAGACGTTGACCCGGCTCAGGCCCGCGGCGGCCAGCGAGGCCGCCATCCGGCTCAGGCCGATCCCGTTGGTCGTCAGCGACACCTGCGGGGCGGGGGTCAGGACGGCGGTACGGGACACGATGTCGGCCAGCTCGCGGCGGAGCAGGGGCTCGCCCCCGGTGTAGCGGACCTCGGTGATCCCCAGCCGCTCCACGCCGATGGTGACCAGCCGGACGATCTCGTCGGCGGTCAGCAGCTCGGGTTTGGGCAGCCACTCCAGCCCCTCGGGGGGCATGCAGTAGGAACAGCGCAGGTTGCAGCGGTCCGTGAGGGACACCCGCAGATCGGTCGCCACACGCCCGAACGAGTCCTGCAACACGGAGTGCCACCTTCCGGTCGGTCGCCTGTGCGAACAGGGGACCAGCCTACGGCCTACCACCCGCCCGGCCCCGGACGGGCCGTCACCGGTTCAACATCACCCCGAAGTGGTTGATTCCTCACACTTCTGTTCCGGTCTTGTTCGCGGTCGCGGTCGCGGTCTCGGCCGAGGGTTCGGCTGCGGTTCCGGCTGCGGCGAGGGGCGGCGTGGTGCCGGATAAAATGGGTGGGATTCTCGCTTCGCCGGCAGCAGACTGGATCTCGCAACGAAGGAGATCATCATGCCGAACCGTCCCGCACCGAACCTGGTCTCGTGGGCCAGCGAGATCGACGAGGGCACGATCACGCAGGCCGCGCGCTCCGCCCGCCTGCCGTTCGTCTCCGGCCACGTCGCCCTCATGCCCGACGCGCACGTCGGGATCGGCGCGACGGTCGGATCGGTGATCCCCACCGAGGGAGCGATCATCCCGGCCGCCGTGGGCGTCGACATCGGGTGCGGCATGGTCGCGACCGAGACCACGCTCACCGCCGCCGACCTGCCCGACACCCTCGCCGCGCTGATGCCGCTGGTGGAGAGGCGCATCCCGGCCGGTGTCGGCAAGGGGCACGACGACCCGTCGCTGGACCGCGCGCTGGACGACCTCGGCCGCCCGCACACCGGCCTGACCCCCCAGCAGGAGAGGAAGGTCTCGCTGCAGTTCGGCACCCTCGGGTCCGGCAACCACTTCGTCGAGGTCTGCCTCGACGAGCGTGACCGGGTCTGGACGGTGCTGCACTCGGGTTCGCGCGGCATCGGCAACCAGCTCGCCACCAAGCACATCGTCGACGCCAAGAAGCTGATGAAGCGGCAGGAGGTCGGCCTGGAGGACCCGGACCTGGCCTACCTGGTGCAGAACACGCCGGAGTTCACCGCCTACATCGAGGACATGCTCTGGTCGCAGGCGTACGCCATGGCCTCGCGTGCCCGGATGGACGCGGTGCTGAGCGACGCGCTGTTCCGCGTCGTCGGCGGGGGCGAGCGGATCAGGACGATCAACTGCCACCACAACTTCACCCAGCGGGAGAAGCACGACGGCAAGGACCTGTGGATCACCCGCAAGGGGGCCATCAAGGCCGACACCGGTGACGAGGGCGTGATCCCGGGTTCGATGGGGACGCGCTCGTACATCGTGCGCGGTCTGGGCAACCCGCTGTCGTACAACTCCTGCTCCCACGGGGCGGGCCGCAGGATGTCGCGTACCAGGGCAAGGCGGGAGCTGTCGGCGGCGTCGCTGACCGAGGCGATGCGCGGCCGCACCTGGAACGCGAACCGGGCCGCCGCCCTGGTGGACGAGCACCCGGAGGCGTACAAGCCGATCGACCAGGTGATGGACGACCAGAAGGACCTGGTCGCGGTCCGGCACACCCTGCGCCAGGTGTTCAACTACAAGGGGTGAGTGCGCGCTCCTCGTGCCCGGGACGGTGTCCCGGGCACGAGGACGCGGCGTCCGTTCGCGTGGCGGCCCGGCCGTGCGGTGCTCGTTCAGCGGGCACCGTAGGGGGTGCGGGTGAGGCCGTGGTGGACCATCTCGGTGAGCGTCACGATGTCGAAGACCGGCAGGCCGATCCGTTCCTGGACGGCGTGCGCGTAGGGCACCAGGTCGGTGCACTCGATGACGAGCGCCCCCATGTCGGGGTTCTCCCTGGCCAGCCGTTCGGCCTGTGCGAGCACCTCGCGGCCCAGGCGGGCGGCGTCGAGATCGGGGCGGCGGGCCTCCAGCATGACCTCGCGGAACTCCGGCTGTTCCTCCATGCCCGCCACACAGACCGGGACGTCCTCGGCCCCCACTCCCGCCAGGTGGCGCCGGGTGAGGGAGCGTTCCTTGGCGACCAGCAGGCCGACCTTCTGGTCGGAACGGATCATGCGGGCGACCATGGGCACCTGGATCAGGCTGGAGGAGTACAGCGGCACCGTGACCGCGTCGGCCAGCTCCCTCTGGAAGATGGCGAGGAAGCCGCAGCCGCTGGTGACGGCCGCCGCGCCCCGCGCCTGGAGGTCCCGGGCCGCGTCGACGAACGGGCCGAGCAGCGCGGGGTCGGCCTGGGTCACCACGCGTTCGGCGGTCGCGCCCTCCACGACCCGGTAGAGGACGGGGAAGCCGAAGGTGGCCGGGTTGCGGATGTGACCTGGGATCTTGGTGAACGAGGTGTCCATGCAGATGACGCCGACGGCGACGTCGTGCCCCTTCCCCACCCGGGACTCGGCGCGGGACTCGGCCCGGGACTCGGGTCCGGTCCTGGTCTCGGTGTCGGGCTCGGTCTCGGTCTTGGGCTCGGTCTCGGCTTTCATCTCGGTCCTCTCCCGTCTGGGACGGTGTCGCGGTGAACGGCCCGTCCCGCGGGACGGGCCCGGCGGCCGGACGCGGGGCGGCCCGCGTTCAGTGCCGGAGCCGCCGGCGCGGGAACCGGCCGCCGTAGCGTCCGGGCCGCAGCGGCGTGAGGTCCATCTCGGGTCGCTCCCCGGTGACGATCTGGGCGATCAGCCTCCCGCTGACCGGCGCGAGGCCCATGCCGATGTGGCCGTGGCCGCACGCGACGGAGAGGTTGCGGTAGGAGCCGGCTCGTCCCAGGAAGGGCAGCCCGTCCGGGCTGCAGGGGCGGAAACCGCTCCAGGTCTCCAGGATCTCGGTCCGTTCCAGCGCCGGGAGGTAGGTGTGGACGGTGCGCAGGATGCCGTCCACCCGGCGGCGGGAGATCGTGGCGTCCATGCCCGACAGCTCCAGGGTCCCGCCGAAGCGCAGGCGGTCCCCGAGCGGTACGAGCGCGACCTTCCCCTCGCCGAACAGGACCGGCAGCCGGGGGGCGCCCGCCGGCGTCTTGACCGTGATCGAGTAGCCCTTGGCGGGCTGCAGGTCGAGGCCGACGCCGAGCTCCCCGGCGCACTCCGCCGACCACGTCCCGGCGGCGACGACCGTCTCGGCGGGGGTGAAGTCACCGCGCGTGGTCCTGACCCGCCTGACCTTCCCTGCCCCGGCCGTGAAGCCGACGACCTCCGTTCCCTCGTGGATCTCGACGCCCATCTCCCGCAGCCGGTGGGCCAGCCCGGTGACGAACTCGGGGACGCGCAGGTAGGCGCCCTCCTCGTTGTACAGGGCGCCGTGGACGTCGAACTCGGCGTCCGGTTCGAGCTCGCGCAGCTCCCCCGGCCCCAGCACCCGCAGCGGCACCCCGCCGGCCACCGTCGCGGGCACCGACCGGCACGCCTTCTCGAACCCCTCCCGCGTCCGGTACGTGAGCAGCATGCCCGGGGCGGCGAAGGCCGGGGCGAGGTCGCCCGAGGAGCAGAGCTCGCGGAGGATGTCCAGGCTCCGCTTCTTCATGTCGACGAGCACCCGGAAGCCCGCCCTCGCGTCCCGCTCGTTGCAGGCCCGGCGGAAGTGCCAGAGCCACCGCAGCAGGGCGGGGTCCGGGCGGGGTCTGATGTGGAAGGGACTCTCCGGGTCGAGCAGCCAGCGCATTCCCTGGGCCATCACGCCGGGTTCGGCCAGCGGGAGCGCGCCCTGGGTGCCGACGAAGCCCGTGTTGCCGTACGAGCAGGACTGCGGGCCGCCGATCGGCCCGCGTTCGACGACGGTCACGTTCAGGCCCGCGAGGCGCAGGTGGTAGGCGCAGAACAGGCCGACGATGCCGCCGCCGACGACGAGGGCGTCCGGGTCGTACCGGATGGGCTGGGGGGTCTTCGGGGCGGGCATCGCCGTCATGGTCGCGTCCTTCCTGTGCGGGCCTCTACAGGGTCACGATGAAGACGTTGGTCAGCAGGTTGACCACGACCCGTTCGTAGATCTCGGCCTTGAGCGCGATGCCGGGCTCGGCGAAGGTGCCCGGCGGCGGCTCCTCGAAGCGGATCACCGAGCGTCCGGCGTCGAAGAGCTGGGCGCCGTGCCCGAAGTCGCCGACGATGGCGGTCCCCGGGTCGACCAGGCGGGTCCTGACGATGAAGACGCCGTTCCTCTCCAGGTCGTCCATCAGGCTGCCCTGTCCCATGAACCGGTAGTAGTCGACGGGGTTGATGATGAGCCCGTCGGCCGTTCCCCCCATCTGCTCCGCCTCGTTGCAGGCCGCCAGGATCGTCGAGGTGAACGGCCCCTTCGACGTCATGCGCGGGATGCCCGGGATGTTCAGCAGCCCGCCCTCGCCGCGGATGATCGTGTGGTTCTCGGCCGTGCCGAGGCGGACGATCAGCCGGTAGTTGATGAAGGACTCGAACGTCTCGGGGTCCTCCCACAGCTCCGGCGGGACCTGCACCCACGCCGTGGTCGTGTGCAGTTCGGGGATCGGCGACCGGTGGAAGCGGTTGGCCGCCTCCCGCCTCAGGTCGGCCTCGTCGACCTCGGGGTCGCCCGGCCGGGGCGGGCTCTCGTGCCAGTAGAAGCGCCGGGGGTCGCGGGACAGGTCGACGACCTTGAGCATGTTGCGCGCCGGGTAGCGGGGCTTCCTGCGCGAGCTGGTCAGCGAGTCGGTGATCGTCACGTCGTACTCGACGGAGGCCTCCAGTCCCTTGGCGGCGCAGGCCTCCACGAACATCCGGCCGGGTGACATCTCGTTCTTCCGTTGGGCGACGACTTCCGCCATCGTCCGCTTCACGCCTTCGTCGCGCTGCATGACTTCCTCACTCACTGGTGGTCCGGGAACTGCTCGGTAGGGGCCGGCGTCAGGACGTGGCGGTGTGCGGCCTGCGGGCGACGAACATGCCCCAGCCGAACTCGCCCTCGTCGATGGCGATCTGGATCTCCGCACAGGACTCGGAGAAGGCCAGCATCCATTCGCGGGCCGCGGTGTCCGTCGTCGCCTCGGCGCGCTCGGCGGCGGTCTTCCCCAGCACGCGGTACGTCTGCCGGATGTGGCTCTCCAGGTTGCGGGCCAGGAGGATCTCGAAGCCGGCCCGCTCCAGGGCGGCCTGGTAGCCGACGAACGAGAAGCCCCCGTTCCACCTCACCCGGTCGTAGACGTGCTTGCGGGCGCGCTCGCCGACCTCCTCCTTGGGCTGGAGGAAGTCGGAGAAGGCGAAGATCCCGCCGGGGCGCAGGACGCGGTGGATCTCGGTGTGGCTGGTCGCCTTGTCGGGCACCAGGCAGAGCGCGTCCTGGCTGACGACGTGGCTGAAGGTTCCCTCCTCGTAGGGCATCCGCGTCACCGACCCCTGGCGGAACGTCAGGTCGAGCCCGCCGCGCGTCCTCAGCGCCTCCTGCGCGAACGTGACGCGTTCGGCGCTGAGGTCCAGCCCCTCGCCGCGGCAGCCGAACCGCCCGGCCAGGTGGAGCAGGAAGTTGCCGCAGCCGCAGCCGGCGTCCAGCACGTAGGAGGAGCCGTCGATCATCGCGTCCGCGGCCAGGATCTCCGACGTCCGCTCGGCGGCGGCGCGGTAGTCGTCGTCGGTGTCGCCGGCGAAGTACCCGGTGTGCAGGACGCCGTCGCCGTCCCAGAAGCTCAGATAGGTGCGCAGGGTCTGGTCGAAGAAGTCCTCGACGTCCCTCTCGGTGTACGCGTGGCCGGTCACTGACATCACGGGTTCCTTCCTGGTGCTCGCCGGTGCGGCGGGTCCCGGGTCCGGCGGGGTCGCCGGGCGCGGGTGTCCCGGCCACGGGGTTCCGTGGCCGGCGGGGGTGGACGGTCTCGGTCGCGGGGGCTCGGGTCGTCGGGTGTGGGTGTCCTTGGCCGCGGAGGTGAGGTCGGGGGCTCGGGGTCAGGTGTAGGTGTCCTTGGCCGCGGAGGTGAGGTGGGGGGCCGCGGGTCCCACCACGCTGGCGCCGCCGTCGATCAGGTGGACCACGCCGGTGACGAAGGAGGCGCGCTCCCCCGCCAGGAAGGCGGCGACGGCGGCGAACTCCTCCGGCGTCGCGATGCGGCCCAGCGCGTTGTGCCGCCCCATGGCGCGCAGTTCCGCCTCGGGGTCGCCGTCGTCCCCGGCCAGCTTCGCCGCGGCCCGCTCCACCGCCGGGGTACGGGTCGCGGCGGGCGCCAGCACGTTGACGGTGATGCCGTCGCGGCCGACCTCCGAGGCGAGGGACTGGGCGAAGCGGACGACGGCGGCACGCGTCATCCCCGAGAGCGCGAGCTGGGCGACGGGAACGCTCGCCGTCTCCGAGGTCACGAAGAGCAGCCGTCCCCAGCGCGCGGCCCGCAGGTGCGGCAGCGCGGCCAGGGCGAGGGTCACCGCGGGCAGCAGCACCCGGTCGACGGCTCCCCGGTACTCGGACGGCTCGAACCGGGTGGCCGTGCCGATCGGCGGGCCGCCGCCGTTGACCACGACGATGTGGAGCGCGCCGAGGCCGGCGGCGACGTCGTCGACCCAGCGGCGGACCGCGGCCTCGTCGGTGATGTCGACGCGGGTGGCGTGGACGCGCCCGCGCGCCACCTCCTTCAGGCGTCGTTCCGCCTCGGCGAGGCGGCCGGGATCGCGCGCGCCGATCGCGACGTGCGCGCCCTCCCTGGCCAGTTCCATGGCCGTGGCGAGACCGAGCCCGCTCGATCCTCCGGCGACGAGCGCGACCCTGTCGTCGAGTCCCAGGTCCAACCGTCCTCCTCTGTGCCTGCCGGACGCCCGCCGGTGACTCCGGTGTACGGGGTTCGCGGGTGTGCGGGTCTTACGGGTGTACGGGGCTTACCGGTGTGCGGGTGTGCGGGGGCCGCCGAGGGGGTAGCCGTAGCGGCCGAAGAGCGGCCAGGACAGCGTCGTCGCGGCCAGCCGGGCCGGCCACGCGAGCTCGGTCGTCCAGGAGTCGTCCCGCTCCCTGATGAGGGTCGTGCCCGCGTGGAAGCGGTCCGGGTTTCCGGTGACGGTGTGGTTGGGACGCAGGTCGACCGTCCGGCCGCGCATCGGGTTGCCGTCCGGGCCGGCGCCGCAGAACCGGAGCAGCCTGTCGATCGTCCCTGCGGGGTCGGCGATGAAGTCCTCGTAGCGCAGGAACACCGACCGTTCCCTGTTGTGCCGGAGGATCGCCTGCGAGGCCACGTTGAAGCCGTGCCAGTAGGCCGTGCTCTTCGGCGACGACATGACGTAGCAGTACTCCTTCTCCCTGCTCCAGGACTGGGCGACCGCCCGCGGGTCGCGTACCAGGTGGACGTAGTAGGGCCGCACCCCGTCGAGGTGGGGCAGCAGGGCCGCCTCGCCGGGGATCTTGGTGGTGTCCACGATCACGCGCGCGCCCGTCGCCCCGGCGATGGCGTGGTAGGTCCGCGACATCAGCTCGGCGTGCTCGCGGACGTCGTCGCGGTACAGGCCCCGGCGCAGGACGCGCCAGGTGTGCCGGGTCCGCACGCACGACAGCTGGCGGCGGCGGACGACGGCGGCGTGCGCCTCCGCCGAGAGCCCGGCGGGCCGGACGGATCGCAGGACCTCCGACCAGATCCGGCACTCGACGAGCGGCCTGCCGCAGCCGCAGGAGGTGTTCGAGCCCCTGCCCACGGCGTTCATCCACAGGAAGTGCAGCTCGCCGACGTGGAAGACCCCCGGGACCTCGTTGAGGATGTTGCCGATGATGGTGCTGCCGTTGCGGCACCATCCGGTGACGCACAGGATCGTGAGCGGGGACCGGTCCGATGTGTTCAAGGCGTGCTCCTGACTCGACTCGACGCCGCCGGCTCCGCGTCCGGCCGGCGGACGCTCAGCGCCACCGCCACGGCCACCGCCGCGCAGCAGGCTCCGGCGACGAAGACGGCGGGATACCCCAGACCCGCCGCGACCATCCCGAGCAGCGGCCCCCAGACGCTCAGGCCCAGATCCCAGAAGGAGGTGTACGCGCCGAGCGCGGCCCCCTGCCGGGAGGGGTCGGTGCGGTCCATCACCATCAGGGCCAGCGAGGGGTGCAGCAGCGAGAACCCGACGCCCATGACCACGCTGCCGATCACGGCGACGGGCAGGTTCGGCGCCAGGGCGATGATCAGCAGGCCTGCGGCCTCCCCGATGCCGGACCAGGTCGCGACCCGGCGCGCCCCGAGCCGGTCCGGCAGGTGGCCGATGACCAGCCGCGTACCGGCGTAGACGGCGCTGAAGACGCTGAGCGCCACGACGCCCGATCCCGTGCCCCTGGCCTGCAGGTGCAGGACGACGAAGGCGGCGACGCCGGCGTATCCGGCGGCGGCGAGCGCGAGCGCCAGGCCGGGCAGCAGGGCGGGACGCGGCAGCAGGGTCTCCCACCTGCCGCGCGGGTCCTTCGCCGGTCCTTCCGCCACCGGCGGTTCCTTGAGCGCCGGTTCCGTGACCCGTGGTTCCGTGAGCGGTTGTCCGGCGACCCGTGGTTCGGCGGCCTGTGGTTCCACGTCCTGTGGTTCCGTGACCGGCCGGGCCGCGCGGGAGGACGCCGGAACGGAGACGATCAGCAGCAGCCCGAGGAGGGCGGCGGCGGCGTTGAAGCCCCAGACCGCGCCGTAGCCGAGGTCCAGCAGCACGGCGCCGAGGAAGGTCCCGGCCGAGATCCCGCCCCACATGCTGACGCCGTAGAGCCCGATGAGCTGCCCGCGCCGCTCGTGCGGCGCGAGCGACACGACCCAGACGGCACCGGCGGTGAAGAGCGCCGCCTCGCCGACGCCGAGCAGCAGGCGGACGGCCACGAGACCGCCCAGGCCGAGCGGCAGGAAGTAGAGCAGGCCGCCGGTGGCGACGAGCAGCGCGCCCGCCTGCATGACGCGCCGGTGGCCGTAGGTGTCGGCCAGGTGGCCGGAGACGGGACGCACCAGCAGCGCGGTGAGCGCCGTCGCCGTGACCACCAGACCGACCGCGAGGTCCCCCGCGCCGAAGCGTTCCCTGACGAAGCCCGGCAGCACCGGGATCGCCGAGGTGAGTCCCAGGTAGCCGCAGAACAGCCCGCCGAAGACCCCGAGGAGGGCACGGCGCGGGATCCGGCTCCCCTGTGCGGAGGCAGCCACCCCTACTGCCCGACGGCGGTGGTGCCGGCCGGTGCGGGGTGACCGGATCCGAGCGCGCCCGCGACCTTGCGGACCGCGCCGATCAGGTGGTCGCAGTCGTCGGTCGTGAGGCTGGAGGAGAGCGGGATGTCGATCGCCTCCTGAAGGTGGCGGGTGGTCGCCGGCAGCAACTCCTTGATCTCCTCGACGTCCCGGGAACCGAACAGGAACCGCCAGTTCCAGAAGACCCGCACGTTGGTGTCCTCGTCGGAGCCGAGGTTGCGCGCGTCCACGCCCTCGCAGCACAGCGCGCGGGCGAACCACTTCGCGTCCACGCCGGGGACGCGGAAGATGAACGCCTCGCCCAGGTAGGCGCCGGGCTCCACGGGCCGCCGGATGGCGATCTGGGGCAGGTCGGCGAGCGCCCGGGCCACGTAGGCGTAGTTGCCGCGGAAGCGTTCCAGGCGGATCGGCAGCCGTTTCATCTCCGCGCGCAGCAGGGCGGCGCGGATCTCGTCCATCCGGAAGCTGAGCAGCGGCAGGTCCAGGTCGGTGGCGATCGGTGGCTCGCCGTCCGGGAAGTGCCTGCGGTAGCGTCCCTCGTACGCGCCGGAGAGCACCACCGCGCGGGCGTAGAGCACGCTGTCGTCCGTCGCCAGGAACCCGCCCTCGCCGCAGTTGAGCGACTTGTCGGACTGGGTGCTGAAGGCGCCCGCGAGGCCGAAGGTGCCGAGCTTGCGGCCTCCCAGCTCGGCGCCGAAGGCCGGGACGGCGTCCTCGAACAGCGGCACGCCCATCTCGGCGGCGAAGCGCGTCAGCGCCTCCATGTCGGCGGCGAAGCCGCGCATGTGGACGACCAGGATCGCCTTGATCTCGGGTCTCCAGCGGCGGCGCAGGTCCTCGACGTCCATCTGCAGGTTCTCGTCGACCTCCACCAGCAGCGGGGTGCATCCGGCGAGCACGATGGCGCTGGGGGTGGCGACGAAGGTGAAGCCGGGGCAGGCGACCAGGGAGCCCGGCGGGACGCCCGCCGCCATGATGGCGAGCGCGATCGCGGTGGTGCCGCTCGACACGGCCAGCGCGTGCCTGCTGCCGAGGTAGCGGCAGAGGTCCTCCTCGAACCTGCCGCACTCGGTGTCGCGCTGGGCGCGGTAGTCGTAGCGGAAGTACAGGTGACTGCGGATGGCGCGCAGCGCCGCCTCCTCGTCCTCGGGGTGGACGAAGACGGCCCCCTTGTCGTAGGTCGGCCATGGGGTACGGCGGACGGGCTCGCCTCCGTGCAGGGCCAGGCACTCCTTCCCCGTCTGCGGCGTCTCCGACGGCGGCAGGATCGGCGCCGCCCCCTCCTTCTCTGTGTTCACCGTCGAACTCCTTGATGCTGGGGCGGCTGGTCTTCTCGTCGGGGGCGTTCGGGCAGGCGTGATCACACCGCCGGCGCGGTCGTGTCACGCGGTGCCGGTGGCGTCGAGAGGGACGGTGAACGTGGGGGCGCCCGCTGCGGGCACGGGATGTCGGCGGACCGGAAAGGGCGTCGCGTCGGTCGGAAAAGAAGGATGAATCGTCCCGGAAGCCCGCACGGAAGGCCCGGCGGGCTTTGTGATCATGCTGGAGGCGAATGAAAACCTTCTGCATATTCCCTAAATGTCCAGAAGGTGTCAATGGGGGAAATGTCATTGGTCTGAGGCGCGCGGACGGCTGCCCGGAACGCCCGCGGACATCCGCGCCCCCGGCCCCGCCCGCGCGAGGTCAACGCCCCGGAACGGCCCTGATACGCGTCCTCGCGACCTCCGGGAGGGCACGATCCCCCGCCGGGACGCCGGGCTCACCGCGAAAACCTACAAAACAACTAAGAAAAGCGGAAAATGGCAAGAAAAGGCGTTCCCCGCAGGCGGAGACGGGCGATCACTGCCGTTGACCCCGTGTTTCGGTCATTCCTTTAACACGGTTTCAGAAAAAGCTTTTCGGACAGCGAGGAGCGGACCGGGCCGCTTTTGTTTCCGACCTGATAATGGCCGAACGGTTATCCGAAACGCCCTCGCCCTACAGGGAACGAGGCCAGGTGATCCGCCCGGAGCGCAGGTCCTCGGCGAGCTCGCGGACGTAGTCGGACTCGGCCCTGAGCACGGCGCGCTGGTACTCCGACTCCACCAGGAACACGCGCGACAGGAAGGTCGCGCCCTCGACCAACTCGCGCTCCAGCGTCGCCAGCCGCGCCGCGAGGGAGTCCAGGCGCTCGTCGAGCGCGGCGCGGACCTCCTCGGGCGGCAGCACGGGCAGGAAGGCGAGCGCGGCGGGGAACTCGGGGAACTCCCGGGCCGGGGTGGAGAGCATCGTGCGCATCCAGGTCCGCAGCGTCTCCAGGCCCGGCTCGGTGGGTTCGTAGACGGTCCGCTCGGGGCGGTTCTCCTCGCGCGAGGTCTCGCGGACCGCGATGAGGCCCTCACGGAGCAGGCGGTCGATGGTCTGGTACACGCTGTTGCGCTGCGCGACGTTGACCACGTCGTCCTTGTGCCGCTCCTTGATCAGTTGCTGCATCCGGTAGGCGTGCATCGGCGCCTCGGCGACCAGCGAGAGCAGCGCCATGGCCAGGGGTGAACGCCTCGTGGACATGACGCCATCGTACGGCGTGGCGCTGTATAGTCATTCTATGTATAGTCATTATATGACCAAAAAAGCTCTGATCATCGGCGGGGGCATCGCGGGCCCGGTGACGGCCATGGCGCTGCAGCGCGCGGGCCTCGACGTGGAGGTCTTCGAGGCCTACGACCGCGGCTCCGAGGGCGTGGGCGCCTTCCTGACCATCGCGGTCAACGGGCTCGAGGCGCTGCGCGTCCTCGACCTGCGCGAGCAGGTCGCCGCCCTGGGCATGGACTCGCCCCGGATGGTGATCGTCAACGGCCGCGGCAGGCGGCTCGCCACCCTCACCCAGCCCAGCAGGACGGTGAAGCGCTCCGACCTCTACCGGACGCTGCGCGACGAGGCCGTGCGGCGCGGCGTGCGGGTCACCTACGGCAGGCGCCTCACCGACGCCTCGATCACCGGCGACGGGGTGCGGGCGGTCTTCGCCGACGGCAGCGAGGCCGAGGGAGACCTGCTGGTCGGCGCCGACGGGCTGCGCTCGCGCACCCGCGCGCTCATCGATCCCGGCGCCCCCCGCGCCCGGCACGTCGGGCTGCTGAACACCGGCGGCTTCGCGACGGGCGTCACGGTGCCGGGCGAGCCGGGGACGAGCTACTTCGTCTTCGGCAGGAGGTGCTTCTTCGGCTACCTGATCCACCCCGACGGCCAGGTGTGGTGGTTCGCCAACCCGCCGAGCCCCCGGGAGCCGACCCGCGAGGAGCTCGCGGCGATCACCCCGGCGCAGTGGCGCGTCCGGCTGGAGGAGCTCTTCAGGGACGACACCGGGCCGATGCTCGACATCGTCCGCGCGACCGGCGACATCCCGCCCGCCTGGAACACCTACGACTTCCCGTCCGTCCCGCGCTGGTTCAACGAGCGCATGGTGATCGTGGGCGACGCCGCGCACGCGACCTCGCCCTCTGCGGGCCAGGGGGCCTCCATGGCGATCGAGGACGCGGTGACGCTGGGCAGGTGCCTGCGCGACGTCCCCGTCCCCCGGGAGGCGTTCGCCGCCTTCGAGCGCCTGCGCCGGGAGCGGGTGGAGCGCGTCGTGGCGCAGGGCAGGCGCAACGGGAGCGGCAAGGCCCCGGGGGTCGCCGGCGCCTTCGTCCGCGACCTCGCGCTACCCGTGATCATGCGGTACGCGATGAAGCCGGGTGCGATGTCCTGGCTGTACGACCACCGCATCTCCTGGGACGAGCCGGTGCCCGCACCGGCACACTGACCGCTCCCCCGCTCCCGCGCCCCCGCCTTCCCGCTCCCCCGGCTGCGTCCGGGTAAGACGTCCCGATCAGGCGTACCGGTCAGGCGTACCGGTTCTCCGGTCAGGAGCCGGTGAGGGCGGTGCCGCGGGCGAGGAGGAGCACGACGTCGACCGCGGCGACCGCGATCGCCGCGGCGAACGGCACGCGCGGCGAGGTACGGCCCAGCGCCAGCCCGCCCGCGGTGAGGGCGCCCGCCGCCGCCAGCGCGGCCCACTCCCCCGGTCCCGGCGGCCGTCCGGGCCCCAGGACGAGCACGGCCGTCGCCGCCAGCAGCGGCAGCGGGATCAGCACGCGGACGCGACCGGCGCCCAGCCGCTGCGGCCAGCCGCGGACACCGCCCGCCAGGTCAGCGGGGATGTCGGGGAGCACGTTGGCCAGGTGCGCCCCGCAGCCGAGCAGCGCGGCGGCCAGGACCACCCACCAGGCGGGCCAGGGATGTCCCGGCAGGCCCAGCGTGACGAACGCCGGCAGCGAGCCGAACCCCACCGCGTACGGCAGCCAGGAGAACACGGTCGCCTTGAGCCCGAGGTCGTAGGCCCATGCGGCGGCGACGCCGGCGAGATGGACGGTCCCGGCCGTCGGGCCGGAGGCCAGCGAGAGCGGCACGCACAGCGCCAGCGCGGTGAGCGCGGCGGCCCACACCGCGCGCACGCCCACCGCGCCACCGGCGACGGGCTTGTCGGTACGGCCCGCGGCGGCGTCGCGCTCCGCGTCCACCGCGTCGTTGCACCAGCCGACCGACAGCTGCCCGGCCAGCACGGCGGCGGCCACCAGGGCGCACCCGGCCGCGTCGCGCCCGCTCGCGACGGCCAGCGCGGTCACCAGGACGGTCACCGCCACGGTCGGCGCCGGATGGCAGGCCATCAGCAGTCCCGGCACGGACCGGAGCACCGGCTCCGGACCCGGCTTCGGTGACCGGCTCGTCGTCACGCGACCTCGTCCCGCTGTGGTAGGCGCCGTCGGATCCCCCGCCCGCGGACGGCCCCTCGGACGGACCCTCGGACGGACTCCCGGACGGAGGAGGATGTCAACGATCGATGGTAAGCCGGACCGCCCCGGAAAGCGGGCATCGGGGGCGTTGCCACGCATGCCACGGACGCGGCTGGGCAAAAGGGAGGTGTCTGCTTTTCACGAGCCGGGGGTAGTTGATCAGATGACGCGAATCGTCGCTGTTCGCGGCGCGCTTCCACCGAACCGTCACTCCCAGGCAGAGATCACCGACGCGTTCGCGCGCGCGTGCCTGCCCGAGGGGTCGAGCCGCCTGCTGCTGGACCGGCTGCACGCCTCGGCACGGGTGGAGTCCCGTCATCTGACGTTGCCGCTGGACCGGTACGCCAAGCTGGACGGCTTCGGGGCGGCCAACGCCGCCTTCGTGGAGACGGCGATGGAGCTGGGCGTGGAGGCGGTGAGCGGCGCGCTCCAGGACGCCGGGGCGGCGCCCGAGGACGTGGACATGATCATCTTCACCTCGGTGACCGGCCTGGCGGCGCCGTCGGTGGACGCCCGCATCGCCGGGCGGCTCGGGCTGCGCCCGGACGTCAAGCGGACCCCGATCTTCGGTCTCGGCTGCGTCGCGGGGGCCGCCGGGGTCGCCCGCCTGCACGACTACCTGCGCGGCTGGCCGGATCACCTGGCCGTGCTGCTCTCCGTCGAGCTGTGCTCCCTGACCCTGCAGCGCGGCGACGCCTCCGTCGCCAACATGGTGGCCAGCGCCCTGTTCGGCGACGGTGCGACGGCCGTGGTGGCCTGCGGCGACGAGTGGCGGCCGGGCCGCGCCGGGACCTCGCCGCTCACCGCGGCCACGACCCGGCCCCGCGGACCGGCCGGGTCCTCCCCGGCGGGCGGGACGCCCGGTTCCGCAGGCCCCGCGGGCCCGGCCGGGACCTCCCCGGCGTCCGGGACGTCCCGGCTCTCCGGGTCGGCGGCGTCCTCCCCGGCGCCCGGCCCCCGGGTGGTGGCCTCGCGCAGCCACCTGTACCCCGCGTCCGAGCACGTGATGGGCTGGGAGGTCGGCGACACCGGCTTCCGCGTGGTGCTCGACGCGAGCGTCCCGGAGGTGGTGCGCACCTACCTGGCCGACGACGTGCACGGCTTCCTCGCCGACCACGGGCTGACCGCCGGGGACGTGACGGCGTGGGTGTGCCACCCGGGCGGCCCCAAGGTGCTGGAGGCGGTGCAGGAGTCGCTGGAGCTCCCGGAGGGGGCACTGGACCTCACCTGGCGATCGCTCGCCACGATCGGGAACCTGTCGTCGTCCTCGGTCCTGCACGTCCTGCGGGACACGCTGGCCCTGCGGCCGCCCCCGCCCGGCACGCCCGGGCTCCTCCTGGCGATGGGGCCGGGCTTCTGTTCCGAACTCGTCCTGCTGCGCTGGTAGAGGAGCCCGATGTCCTGGCAGTTGTCGTCCTGGTACGTGCTGCTCGTGCTGCTCGTGGGGCTGGAGCGCGTCGCCGAGCTGGTCGTCGCGCGGCGCAACGCGCGCTGGAGCGCCGAGCGCGGCGGGGTGACGTACGGGCGGGGCCACTACCCGTGGATGGTCGCCCTGCACACCGGCCTGCTGGCCGGGTGCCTGCTGGAGGCCGCCCTGGCCGGCCGGCCCTTCGTCCCGGCGCTCGGCTGGCCGATGCTGGCCCTGGTGGTGGCCGCGCAGGGGTTGCGCTGGTGGTGCATCACCGCGCTGGGGCCGCAGTGGAACACCCAGGTGATCGTGGTCCCCGGCATGCCGCTGGTGGAGCGCGGCCCCTACCGGCTGCGGTGGCTGCGCCACCCCAACTACGTGGCGGTGGCGGTGGAGGGCGCGGCGCTGCCCCTGGTGCACGGCGCGTGGGTGACCGCGCTGGCGTTCACCGTGCTCAACGCCGCGCTGATGGTGGTGCGGATCCGCTGCGAGGACGACGCCCTGGCGGCCTCGGCCGGCATGCCGCCCGGCACCGCGACGAGCACCGCGAACGGCACCGGGCCCGGGGCGGCGCCCGGTACCGGGCCCGGCTCGTCGGCGCCGGCCGGTGGGCGGGGAAGCGGGTGATCGACGTCCTGATCGCGGGCGGCGGGCCCGCCGGGCTGGCCACCGCCATCCACGCCGCCCGGGCCGGGATGGAGGCGGTGGTCGTCGAGCCCAGGCCCGTACCGGTGGACAAGGCGTGCGGCGAGGGCCTGATGCCCAGCGGCACCGCGGCCCTGCGGGAGCTGGGCGTTCCGGTGGAGGGCAGGCCGCTGCGCGGCATCCGCTACCTGGACCGGCGCCACGAGGTGGAGGCGGAGTTCCGCGAGGGGCCCGGCCTGGGGGTGCGGCGGACCTCCCTGCACGCCGCGCTGGCCGGGCGGGCGCGGGAGCTGGGCGTGCGGGTCGTGCCCGGCAGGGTGGACGACGTACGGCAGAGCGACGACCGGGTCGAGGCCGCCGGGCTGCGGGCCCGCTGGCTGGTGGCCGCCGACGGGCTGCACTCGCCGCTGCGCGCCCGGCTGGGCCTGGAGCTGCCCTGCCGCGGACCGCGCAGGTACGGGTTGCGCAGGCACTACGCGGTCGCCCCGTGGACGGACTTCGTCGAGGTGCACTGGGCGGCGGACGGCGAGGCGTACGTGACGCCCGTGGGCGAGAACCTGGTGGGCGTGGCGGTGCTGAGCTCGCGGCGGCGCGGCTACCCCGAGCACCTGGCGGACTTCCCCGCGCTCCTGGAACGGCTCGGGGTGCCAGCGACCCCGGTGCGCGGCGCGGGACCGCTGCGCCAGCGGGTCCGCCACCGGGTCGCCGGACGGGTGCTGCTGGTCGGCGACGCGGCGGGGTACGTCGACGCGCTCACCGGCGAGGGGGTGTCGCTCGCGCTGACCTCCGCGCGGCTGCTGGTGGACTGCCTGCGGGCCGGTACCCCCGGGGCGTACGAGCCGGCCTGGCGGCGGCTGTCGTGGCGGCACCGGATGCTGACCGGAGCGCTGGTGGGCACCCGCCGTTACCGGGCGGCGGGACGGCTGATCGTCCCGGCGGCGCGGCGGATGCCCGCGCTGTTCGGCGCCGCGGTCCACGCCCTGGCCTGACCGGGCGGGGCGTGACCCGGACGCGGTTCCGCGTTCCGGTTCGATCGGGTGGTTCGCCCTCCGTCCGGCCGGGAGGTCCGTGCTCCGGTCCGACTGGTCTGACCGGGCGGGGCGTGTCCGGCGGGACGGCGGGCGTTCTCCTATTCCGCGACCCGGTGGACGACGCCCGTCCTGGGCGCGTAGCGGCTCGTCCCCTCGAAGCGCAGGCGCCACTCGCCGCCGGTGCGGCCCCGCACGGTCCGGGTGAGGCGTCCGTGGGAGTCGGTCATCACCTCGGCCACCGTCCTCCAGGCGTGTTCCCGTCCCGGCCGGTGCAGGATCTCCACGGGCTGGGCCGGGAAGGGGGCGTAGTCGAGGTGCCCCTGCGGGTCGACCCGGTTCAGCACGCCCGTCACCCGCACCGCCGGGCCCCGCCCGGCCACCTCGACGCCGCCGAACCGGGTCAGGCGCTTCAGCAGGAATCCCCGGTACCCGGTGATCCCCGTGCCGTCGGCGGCCTTCGCGGTCACCGTGACGGTCCAGGGTCCGGCCGGATACCAGCGGCTCAGGCTCTTCTGCGGTGCGAACCGCCAGGTCTCCCAGCCGTCCCCGGGCGGGGGCGCGGTCCGCGTCCGCGCGCCGAGGCGGGCGGAGGCGGAGGGGACGGGTGCCGGGCCCGGCGCGAGGGCGGGGCCGTGCTCGCGGTCGTGGCCGTGCCCCGGCCGGGGGGCGGGGCGGGGTTCGCCACCGGGCCCGCCACCCGGGCGGGACGCCGGGGTCCTGCCGGGACGGGCCTGCCGGCGGGGGGCGGTGAGGGGGAAGAAGGTGTCCAGGGAGCCGGGCGGCGCGCCCGGCTCGACCTTGAGCGTCACCCCCTCCGGTCCGGTGACGCCCCGGGCCACCACCTCCACCACCATGCGCACCGAGTCGGCCGGTCCGACCACCGGGGCCGGGGGGCGCAGGGTCACCGAGCGGATCGTCAGGTCCTCGACGGCGGTGGCCGGGGGTACGGTCACCGGCCGGGACGGGGCCACCGGCCGGGGCACGGCCCCCGCGGGCAGGGTCGCGGCTCCCGCCGCCAGAAAGGCGAGAAGAACTCTGATCGTCATGCGTCACGACGCTAGGAGGTCGCCGGTAACAGGGCGGTAGAGGACACACGCCCCCTTGGGCAAAACGGCGCCCCCACCGCCCGGCGACACCGGCCGACACCGCCACCCCGGGGAACGGCCCTCGTTCCCCGGAGGCGGCGACGACGTGGTCAGTCGCGGTACATCTCGTCGATGATCTCGGCGTACTTGGCGTGGATGATGCGGCGCTTGAGCTTCAGGCTCGGGGTGAGCTCGGCGGTCTCGGCCGTCCACTCCACCGGCAGCAGCCGCCAGCGCTTGACCTGCTGGACGCGGGCCAGCTTCTCGTTGGCCGTGGCGATCGCGCCCTCGACGGCCTTGAGGACGTCGGGGTGCTCGGCCAGGTCGCCCAGGGTCTCGAAGGCGATCCCGTTGGCCTGGGCCCAGCCGGGGGCCACCTCGCCGTCGAGGGTGAGGATCGCCACCGGGTACGGCTTGCCGTCGCCGTAGGCGAGGGCCTGGCCGATGAGCGGGTGCTCCTTGAGGTAGTTCTCGATGTTGGCCGGGGAGATGTTCTCGCCCCCGGCGGTGATGATGAGCTCCTTCTTGCGGTCGACGATGCTGACGAAGCCGTCCTCGTCGATGGAGCCCACGTCGCCGGTGTGCAGCCAGCCGTCCGCGTCGATCAGCTCGGCGGTGGCCTCGGGGCGTCCCAGGTAGCCGCGGGTGTTGGCGGGGCTGCGGGTGAGGATCTCCCCGTCCTCGGCGATGCGGACCTCGACGCCCGGCCCGGCCGGCCCGACCGTGCCGAGCTTGAAGCGCTCGGGGGCGTTGGCGGTGAACGCGCCGGTCGTCTCGGTCATCCCGTACACGTCCAGGATCCGCAGGCCGAGACCGGCGAAGAAGCGCTGGACCTCCAGCGGCATGGGGGCGGCGGCGGTGGCGAGCCAGCCGGCGTTCTCGAAACCGATCATCGACCGGATGATCGACAGCAGGGAGGCGTCGGCCTGCTCGTAGGCGGCCGCCACCTCGGGCGAGGGGGTGCGCCCGAACTGGTTGGCCTCGACGTAGGCCAGTCCCGCGGCCATGGCCGCGCGCACGCCCGCCTGCTGCTCCTCCGACTGGGAGCCCAGCAGCGCCTGCAGGCGGGCCATCATCTTCTCCCACACCCGGGGGACGCCGAAGAACAGCACCGGCTTGACCTGCCCGAGGGTGGCGCCGAGCTGGGCCAGGTCGGTGCAGAAGTGGGTGTGCGAGAACTTGAACAGCGGCAGGTAGAGGCTGAGCACCCGCTCGGCGATGTGCGCGTAGGTCAGGTAGGAGATCTGGGTGCCCCTGACCGGCAGGTCGGCCATCCGGTTGGTGGCCACGACCTCGAAGAACACGTTGGCGTGGGTCAGCGGCACGCCCTTGGGGTTGCCGGTCGTGCCGGAGGTGTAGAGCACGGTGAGGACGTCGTCGGCCTTCACCGCCCGCCAGCGGGCGTCGACGGCCCCGGGGTCGGCGGCGAGCCGCTCGCGGCCCAGGGTCAGGAAGTCGTCCCAGCCCATGAACCGGTCGTCACCGGCCGGCGCGCCCTCCAGCATGACGATCGTGCGCAGCTCGGGGAGGTCGCCGAGGACCGGCTCCCACCTGGCCAGCTCGGCCGGGCCGCCGAGCACCGCGATCCTCGCCCGCACGTCGGAGGCGACGAAGGCCACCTGCTCGGGGGCGAACGTCGAGTAGACCGAGCAGGACACCGCGCCGGCGTGCACCGCGCCCAGGTCCGCCAGCACGTGCTCGCTGCGGTTGACCATCATGAGCGCGACGGCCTCGCCGGGCTCCAGGCCGAGGGCGGCGAATCCGGCGGCGATCTCCAGGACCCGCCCGCGCGCCTCCGCGTAGGTCAGCGTCGACCAGCCCCCCTCGACCGGGTCGGAGTAGGCGGGGGCGTCGGAGTTGCCCTCGGCGGCCTCCTTCAGCTGATCGCAGACCGTGCGACCAGCGATCTCCCGCTCGATCTCCGCGCGCTCGTCAAGGACACCGGCCATGGCGCTCCCTCCAGAAAGTGTTTGCTTGCGCAAGTGGCATGCATCGCACCACACGCCCTTCCCTCCGGACAAGCCCCTGAAAGGGAGAAGAAACGCCACGTTGCACAACCGCGTCCGCGTGTCGGCGGATGTCGTACGTAGAGTGGCCGTCCGATCACACCGTGGCACCGGGGGGACCGTATGTCATCGCAGGGAGAGACTCGCGAGAGGACCTTCTTCGGGCACCCGCGCGGCCTGGCCACGCTCTTCGGCACCGAGCTGTGGGAGCGTTTCAGCTGGTACGGCCTGCGGGCCATCCTCGCCACCTTCATGGCCGCCTCCCCGGCGACCGGCGGCCTCGGCCTGAGCGAGCAGACCTCGCAGGGGATCATCGGCATCTACGGCGCGCTGATCTACCTCGTCGCCCTGCCCGGCGGCTGGATCGCCGACCGGGTGCTCGGCGCCCGCAGGGCGGTGCTCTGGGGCGGCTTCGTGATCATGTTCGGTCACATCAGCATGGCCGTCCCGGTCAGGGGCGGCGTCTTCGTGGTGCTCGGGCTGCTGCTGATCATCGTCGGGACCGGCCTGCTCAAGCCGAACGTCTCCACGATGGTCGGCAGGCTCTACCCTCCGGACGAGGACGGGCGCAGGGACGCGGGCTTCTCGATCTTCTACCTCAGCATCAACATCGGCGCCTTCGTCGCCCCCCTCGTCGTGGGCTGGCTGGCCTCGGGGGACCGCTGGCACCTGGGCTTCGGCGCGGCGGCGGTCGGCATGGCGCTCGGCCTGGTCCAGTACGTGCTGGGCGGGCGCCACCTGAAGGGGGTGGGCGAGCGGCCGGGCCACCGGATGACCCCGGCCGAGCGCGGGCACTTCCTGCTCGCCGTCGTCGCCGCCGTCGTGGTGGTCGCGGGCGCGCTGGGCGCCTGGGTCGCGTCGGGCACGTTCACGCTGGACGCCTTCGCGCTGGTGATGACGCTGTTCATCGTGGCCGTGCCGGTGCTCTACTTCGGCTACGTCCTGCTGGGCAGCCACAACCTGACCGACGACGAGCACTCGCGGGTGAAGGCCTACATCTGGCTCTTCATCGCCTCCGCGATCTTCTGGATGATCTACGACCTGGCGCCGACCGTGCTGCTGTTCTTCGCCCAGAACAGGACGGACCTGTCGATGTTCGGCGTCCGGATCACCCCGGCGACCACCCAGGCGTTCAACCCGTTCTTCATCATGATCCTGGTGCCGGTCTTCGCGGCCCTGTGGGTCAGGCTGGGCAACCGGGTGAGCGCCCCGCAGAAGTTCGCCGCGGGACTGTTCCTCAACGGGGTGAGTTTCATGCTCATGGCCCTGGCCGCCCAGCTCGCCCTGGGCGGCAGGATCTCGGTGTGGTGGCTGGTGCTGGTCTACTTCGTCCAGGTCTTCGGGGAGCTGGCGCTGAGCCCGGTCGGGCTGTCGGTCACCACCAAGCTCGCCCCCGAGGCGTTCAAGAGCCAGATGCTGGGGCTGTGGTTCATCTCCTTCTCGGTGGGCGACGCGGTGGGCGGGCAGACCTGGCGGCTGAGACGGTACCTGTCGGAGCCCGCCTACTTCCTCACGCTGGCGGGGATCGCCGTCGTGGCGTCGCTGGTGCTGCTGGCGTTCGCCGGCCGGCTCCACGCCATGATGCGCGAGCACCCGGCGGGGCGGGCCGTCCCGTGACGAGGACACCGGCGCCCGTCCCCCGGGAGGCCGGGCGACGGGCGCGGCCGGGAGCGGGCACCGGGGCCGAGGCGTTAGCGTCAAGGCATGTGGATCGAGGACTACGCGCTCATCGGCGACATGCAGTCGGCCGCCCTGGTCGGGCGGAACGGCTCCATCGACTGGCTCTGCCTGCCGCGGTTCGACTCGCCCTCGTGCTTCGGGGCGCTGCTCGGCGACAAGAAGCACGGGCAGTGGTGGATCGGGCCCGCGCACGCCGAGCGCCCGCGCGCCACCCGGCGGCGCTACCGGGGCGAGACCCTCGTCCTGGAGAGCGAGTGGGACACCCCGACCGGCACCGTCCGGGTCGTCGACTTCATGCCCACCCGGCACACCAACCCCGACCTGGTACGGATCGTCGAGGGCGTGTCCGGGACGGTGGAGATGTCCACCGAGATCCGCATCCGCTTCGACTACGGCCGGATCGTGCCGTGGGTGCGCCGTGACGGCGACCTCCTGCAGGCCGTCGGCGGCCCCGACTCGGTCTGGCTGCACTCCCCCGTCCCGCTGGAGGGCGGCGACTACGCCCACCACGCCCGGTTCACCGTGTCGGAGGGGGACAGCATGGCGTTCGTCTTCACCTGGCACCCCTCGCACGAGCTCCGCCCCGACGAGATCGACCCGTACCACCAGCTCGCCGAGACCGAGGCGCTGTGGGCGGAGTGGGTCGAGAAGTGCACCTACCAGGGGCCGTGGCGCGACGCCGTGGTCCGCTCGCTCATCACCCTCAAGGCGCTCACGTACGCCCCCACCGGCGGCATCGTCGCCGCCCCCACCACCTCGCTGCCCGAGGACATCGGCGGCGTCCGCAACTGGGACTACCGCTACTGCTGGCTGCGCGACGCCACCATGACCCTGGACGCGCTCATCGGCGCCGGGTACCTCGACGAGGCCCGCGCCTGGCGCTCGTGGCTGCTGCGGGCCATCGCGGGCCGCGCCCAGGACCTGCAGATCATGTACGGCGTCGCCGGGGAGCGGCGGCTGCCGGAGATGGAGCTCGACTGGCTGCCGGGGTACGAGAACTCCCGGCCGGTCAGGATCGGCAACGGCGCCGTGGACCAGCTCCAGCTCGACGTCTACGGCGAGGTGATGAACTCCCTGCACCTGTCGCGCGTCTCCGGCCTGGAGGCCGATCAGCGGGCGTGGACCCTGCAGTTCGAGCTGATCTCCTACGTCGAGCGGCACTGGGGGGACCCGGACGAGGGACTGTGGGAGGTCCGCGGCCCGCGCCGGCACTTCGTGCACTCCAAGGTCATGTGCTGGGTCGCGCTGGACCGGGCCGTCCGGCAGGTGGAGGCGTTCGGCAAGCCGGGGCCGCTGAAGAACTGGAAGGAGCTGCGCGACCGGATCCACGCCGAGATCTGCGACAGGGGCTTCGACCCGGTGCGCGGCACCTTCACCCAGTCGTACGGCTCGCAGGAGCTGGACGCGGCGCTGCTGCTGATCCCGATCGTCGGCTTCCTGCCCCCCGAGGACCCGCGCGTGGCCGGCACGGTGGAGGCGATCCAGCGCGAGCTGATGGTCGACGGCTTCGTGATGCGCTACCCGGTCTCCCCCGACAACGACGTGGACGGCCTGCCCGGCGGCGAGGGCGCGTTCCTGGCGTGCAGCTTCTGGCTGGCCGAGGCGCTCGCGATGATCGGGCGCAAGGACGAGGCCGTCGAGCTGTTCGAGCGCCTGCTCTCGCTGCGCAACGACGTCGGCCTGCTCGCCGAGGAGTACGACCCCCGCTACAACCGGCTGGTGGGCAACTTCCCGCAGGCGTTCAGCCACGTGCCCCTGATCCACACCGCCCGCGCGCTCAGCTAGGGCGCTTTCGGGTGGTTCGTCCGCTTTTCTGGGAGGACAGGGAGGCTGGAAGGGCTCTTTTCTGAAAATTCACCCAGAAAGATGGCCTACGTCCGCAACAATCCCGTGTGATCGCGACTCTCATCTCCTGTAACACCACCGGAAAGGGACGTACCAATGAGTGATTTCGACGTGACCACCGACTTCGTCGACTACGACGGCGACGGAGGCACCGACGCCCAGCTGATCGACGTCAACGGGGACGGCCTGGCCGACGAGGAGCGCTACGACACCGACGGTGACGGCGTCACCGACGTCGTCTACCTCGACCACGACGGTGACGGCTACATCGACGAGACCCGGGTCGACCTGAACGGTGACGGCGTCTCGGACTACACCGAGACCGCGGGCCCCTTCCCGACCGTCTGATTCCCACGAACCGGCGTGAACCCGTGTGACCGTACCGAGGAGGGGACCCGGACCCGGGTCACACGGGACGCCGACAGGAAGGCGACCATGAGGGACCGACGCGCGCTCCCCGCCCCGCCGCTCCCGGCCAGGCCCGTGCCGCCACGCCGCCCGCCCGCCCGCACCCGATCCGCACGCGCCCGGCCCGCACGCGCGTGGCGGGCGGCGGCGTGGCCCGCGCTGGCCGGCTGCGTCGCGGCGACCGGGGGCGGGGTGGTGCGGCCGGCCGGCGCGTCGCCCGTGCCGCCGGACGGCGTCCGTCCCCCGCGACCGGAACGGGCGGGCATCGCGCCCGGTCTTCCCGGCGCGGGATTCGGGACGGTGGAGACGCCGATCGGGATCCTTCCGCTGCCGGCGGTGCTCGCGGGGGCGGTGGCCGTGCTGGCCGCCGTGGCCGCGGGCCTGTACCTGTGGCACCGGAGCCGTGTCGCACCGGCTCCGGCGCCGTTCGCCGGATCGTCCACGGCGGCGTTCGCCGCACCGGTCTCGGGACCGTTCCCCGGGCCGCTCCCGGGACCTGTCTCGGAACCGCTCCCCGGGCCGCTCCCAGGGCCGGTTCCGGGGCCGTTTCCCGGACCGGACGGCCGGGGAACGGGAGGCACGGAGCCGGGGAGGGATCCCGGCACGGCACCCCCGCTCCCGGGGCCACGACCGGCGCCCCCGTTCCCGGAGACGCCCTCGTTCCCGGAGACGCCCTCGTTCCCGGAGGCGCCCTCGACGCCGCCGTTCCCCGGGACAGCGCCGGGACCGGCGGACGACGGGATCACCGAACCCGCCGACGGCCCGGAAGCCGATCCGGGCACCGTCCCGGGAACCGATCCGGCATGCGACCCGCTGACGGCCGCGCTGGCCGAGATGGCCGGGAGCGGGGTCAGCCCGGCGCTGGCGCAGCAGGTGGAACGGCTCCTCGCCGACGGGAACCCGGGCCGCGAGGCCCTGGTGACCGCCTGCATCGGCTACCGCGACCAGCTCGCCGAGCGGCACCCCCGGCTGGCCGGGACGCTGCTGGACGGGCTGAACCGGGCCGGTGTGCGGGAGATCGTCGCGGACGGGCAGCGGTTCGACCCGCGCCTGCACGAGGCGTCGGGCACCGAGCCCGCCCCCCGGCCCGACCTGCACGACCTCGTCGCCGAGACCGTCAGGCGCGGGTACGCCGACGGCCAGCGCGTGGTCCGCGTCCCCAGGGTCGTCGTCTACCGCGACGGGACCCCGGGCCACTGACGCCGGGCCACTGACGCCGGGCCGGTTCGCCGGCCGGCACGAACCACCCAGTCATGATGTTGGACCGTAACAATCTCGGATTCAGGTCGATTATGGAGAAACCATGAGTGCCGGGCCCGCGGAGCTGCTGCGGCGGCTGTGCGACACCACCGTCGCCCGGCTGGCCGGCGCGCACCTGCGCGAGCGGGTGGCGCAGGTGCGCGCCGGGCTGGACGCGCCGCTGCGGGTGGCGGTGGCGGGCGCGGTGAGCAGCGGCAAGTCCACCCTGGTGAACGCGCTGCTCGGGCTGCCCGTCGCGCCGGTGGACGCCGGCGAGTGCACGTTCGTGGTCACCCAGTACGAGTACGGCGAGGACGACGGCCGCATCACGATCGAGCTCACCGACGGCGGGGTGGCCCACTCGCGGCTGCTGCCCGGCCATCGCCTCCCCGCCGACCTCGGCGTCGAGGTGTCCCGCGTCCGGCGGCTGCGGGTCGCGCTGGACCTGCCGTCGCTGCGCACGATCACCATCGTCGACACCCCCGGCATGAACACGGTGACGGCGTCCAACGAGCGCGCGGCCAGGAGCATGCTGTTCGGCTCCGGCGACGAGGACGACCGCGCCCAGGCGATGATCTACGTGCTCCGCTACGTGCAGAAGTTCGACGACACCACCCTGTCGGAGTTCCGCGCGCTGACCGACGCCTCCGGCATGAGCTGCGTCAACACCCTCGCCGTGCTCGGCCAGGTCGACCGGCGCGGCGACGAGGACGACCCCTGGCCGACCGCCAGGCGGCTGGCCGCCCAGGGGTACCGGGACCTGCGCACCTCGGTCTTCGACGTGGTCCCGGTGATCGGCCTGCTGGCCGAGACCGCGCGGGCCTGCCCGCTGGACGCCGAGGAGACGGCCGCGCTGGAGGCGCTGGCCGCGATGGACGAGGACGACCTGGAGGACTACCTGCTGGACCTGGAGGACTTCCGCACGGCGCCCGAGCTGCCCGTACCGGCGAAGGTGCGCCACCGGCTGGTCGAGCGGCTGCACCGCTACGGCCTCACCGTCGCGGTCCGGGCGGTGCGCGAGAGCGGGACCGCCGACCCCGGGGCGCTCACCACCCTGCTGCTGGAGCGCTCGGGCTACGCCTCGGCCGGACGGGCCGCCACCGGCTCCGTCGCGGCGGGACTGGCCCACTTCGCGCGGCGCGCCGACCAGCTCAAGGCGCTCGACGCGCTGACCCGGCTGCGCGCGATCGCCCGCACGCCCGCGCTGGGGTCCGACCGCGTCACCCTGGACGCGCTGGCGGCCCAGCTCGACGAGAACCGCCCGATCGCGACCGCCCTGGGCGGTCTGCGGATCTTCACCGCCGCCGAGGCGCTCGGCCGCGGGACGCTGGTCCTGAACGAGGAGATGACCGGCGAGCTGCTCCGCCTGGCCCGCCACGACGAGCCCGCGGGCCGGCTCGGCCTGCCCCCTGAGGCGTCCCACGAGGAGGTCGCCGCCGCGGCCACGGCGGCGTCGACGCGCTGGCGCACGCTCGCCATGATGAGCGAGGGCCGCACCGGCGGGCACCGGGCCAGGGACGTGCTGACCGTCCTGGAGGACCTCGTCTCGGCGGCACTGGACGCCGAGGAGGCCGCCGCCGGCACCGGCGGTACCGGCGGCGGCGAGGCGCTCCCGGTGCTGCGGGTGTCGCCCGCCGCCGTCGAGGCGCTGCGGGCCTCCCCCCTGGTCCCGGCCGACGACCGGCGGGCCCTGGAACTGCTGACCACCGGGACCGAGCTGGCCACCCAGCTCGGGGCGCCGCCCGGTGCCCCGCCCGCCGAGGTGGCGGGCCGCGCCGCCGCCCTGGCCGCCCGGCTGCGGGTCCTCACCCACCGGCCGCTCTCGCTGCGGCAGCGGCGCGCGGCCGAGACGCTCTGCGAGGCGTACGAGACCGTCTGGGCGCGTTACGGGACCGACGTCCCGCGTCCCCACGCTGGAGGTATCCGATGACGACCCCCGACCCGAACGGCCCGGTGGCCCGGCTGCTGCGCTACGCCAACGAGGTCCACGCGCTGGCCGGGCAGTGCGGCAGGCCGGACCTGGCGGAGGTGCTGGCCGCCTGCGCGGGCCGCTGGAAGGACGAGTGCACCGACATCGTGGTCGCCGGGGCGCAGAAGCGCGGCAAGAGCCGCCTGCTCAACACCCTGGTGGGCCACCCCGACCTGCTGCCGGTCGACGCCGACGTCGCCACCAACTGCTTCCTGTCGCTGCGGCGCGGCCCGCGCCTGACCGCGGTCGTGCACCGCGCCACCGACGCGGGCCCGGTCCGGACGCCGATCACCGTCGAGTCGATCCCCGACTACGCCTCCATGCGCGGCGACGCGGGCAAGCGCCGCGACGTCGTCAGCGTCGACATCACCCTGGACTCCCCGCTCCTGGACGGCCTGCGGCTGCTCGACACCCCCGGCGTGGACAGCCTGACGGTGGGCCACCGGCAGGTGACCGTGGCCATGCTCCAGCGGGCCGACGCCCTGCTGTTCACGCTCAGCGCCCAGGACCAGCCGGTGCTCCGGCACGAGCTGGAGTTCCTCGCCGAGGCCGCCGAGCGGGTCCAGGCGATCGCGTTCGTGCTGACCAAGGTGGAGGACTCGGCCAACTGGCGGAGCCTGATGGAGGAGAACAGGGCGCGGCTGAGGACGTTCGTCACCGAGGCGATCGCGGAGACCCCCGGCAGGGCGGCGACGCTGGCGCCGCTGCTGGAGGCGCCGTGGATCCCGGTGAGCGCGAAGCTCGCCGAGGCCGCGGAGGCCAAGCGGCGCGAGGGACGCGCCGAGCGGGCGGACTCGCTGCGGGCGCGCAGCGGCATGGACGTGCTCGAACGCCACCTGCGCGGGTTCGCCGAGGGCAGGGACTCCGCGCGCGGCGCCACCGTGGTCGCCGCCGCCCTGTCGGTGCTGGGCTCGCTGGCGACCGGCGCCAGGGACGACGTGGCCGCGGGCTCCGACGACGAGGGCGACGTCGCCGAACGCCTCGCCGCGGTGGACGCCGGGCTGGCCGAGCTGACCGAGCTGGCCGGTCGCCGCAGGGCGGGCGTGGTGGCCAACACCTTCCTCGGGCGCGAGGTCGCGGGCATCGTGGCGGCGCGGGTGGCCGAGATCCGCCAGCCGTACGAGAACACGATCGCCACGCTGAAGAAGCAGGCCCAGGTCGACCAGTACATGGCGGAGCTGCCCGAGAGCGTCCAGCGTTCCCTGGAGGCCGCCTGGTCGCAGATCGTCTACGACGTGGAGGCGCTGTCCAGGACCACCCTGGACGCCTTCGCCCGCGACCTCGGCATGGATCCGGTCGACCTGGCCGGAGGGGGGCGGGCGATGCCCGGCCTGTCGCAGGTGCAGGTGAGGGGCGACATGGCGGCCGACGACGCGGGCGGCGTGGACCTGATCCGGGACGTGCTGCCGTCGGCCTCGATCGGGCTCTCGCTGGGCGGTTTCGCCACCGCCCTGCTCGGCCCGGTCGGCTTCATCCTGGTCGCACCGGCCATCGGGGCGGCCATCTTCATGGGACGCCGCTCGATGGAGAAGGTGCAGCGCAGCCAGGCCGCGATCAGGGGGGCGCTGCGCGACCAGTTCTCGGTGGTCGCGCGGGAGATGACCCTCGACCTGGAGCGGATGGTGGCGACCTGGCGGGTGGGCGTCGAGCAGACCGCCGACGAGAGCCTGGCCCGGCGGCGCAGGGAGCTGGAGACCAGGAAGGCCGAGCTGAGGTCCGCCTCCGCGCGTTCGGCGGCCGAGCGCCTCAAGGCCCGCACGTCGGGCCAGGAGCGCATCGCCACGATCGGCACCCTCACCACCCGGGGGCGGGAGCTGCGGACCGAGCTCGCCTCCGCGGTGGCCGCCCTGGGCGCCGCGGGCACCCCGGTGTGAGGAGGCCGTCTGTCACCGGCGCCCGTGGGTAGGCCCCACGGCGCCGCCGGAACCGCGTCCGGCGGCGCAGGCCGAGGCCGGGATCGCAAGGAGGAGACATCGTGACGAGCCGGTTCGCGCAGTGGACGCTCGACGTGCACGACAGCAGGAGGATGGCGGCGTTCTGGTCGGCGGCGCTGGGCTACGAGATCGAGCACGACGGGGAGAGCCCGCACCTGTGGCCGCCGGCGGACGCGCCGCACGGCTCGCTCACCGTCTGGCTCCAGCGGACGGACGCCCCCAAGCGCGACAAGAACCGCAACCACCCCGACCTGCACGTCCCCGACGGGGGCGACTGGGAGGCCGAGGTCGAACGGCTGGTCGGGCTGGGCGCCACCCGCGTCGACGTCGGGCAGAGGGGTGAGGAGCCCTTCGTCGTGCTGGCCGACCCCGAGGGCAACGAGTTCTGCCTGCTGTGGCGGCGTCACCCCCAGGGAGCCTGACGGCCGGGTCCCGCGGGGCACCGGGGGCGGAAAGGTTCAGGGCGTCTTGAATCCCAGGGTGTAGGCGCCCGAGCCGGCCGTGGCGGTGATCCGGTAGCGGTAGGCACCGGGGGTGCCGTAGTGGCTGACCGTCTCGTCGGGCGTCAGGCTGTCACCGGGGGCGACGACGAACCATTTCAGGCCCGTCCACTTCTCCAGGTAGAGGTCGAGGTCGGCGCCCTCGGGACCGTTCACGCACCCGAGGTGCAGGCCGGAGACGATCGAAAGGTAGGGGGTGGCCGACCGGTAGTCGTCCTGCCCCTTGGTCAGGGTGCCGGTGAGCTGGTTCGGGTAGTCGGCGCAGTCGGCGTCGACGCCCGACGACGGCGCCTCCTCGGCGGTCTTCAGGGTCAGGCCGTAGGCGGCGAGGATCTCCCCGATCGGCTGGAAGTAGGTGGTGCCGCCCGAGGCGCAGTCGCCCGAGCCGCCGGAGGTGATGCCCTGGGCCTGGTCGATGGAGATGATCGGGCCGCCCGAGTCGCCGGGCTCGGCGCAGATGCTCGTGCGGGTCAGCTCGCCGACGATGCCCTGGGAGTAGGTGACGCTGGCGTCGAGCTGCTGGACGCGGCCGCACTGCCAGTCGGTGGTGGACCCGGACTGGCAGACCGAGGCCCCCTCGACGGCCTGCCGTGCACCGGAGACGGGCACGGTGGACTCCGCGCCGCTGTCCACCGCGGGGACGGTCTTCCAGAGCTTGTTGACGACGATCCACGCGTGGTCGCGGCCGGGGAACGTCGATTCCTGGAAGACGCCCTGGGGAACGCGGTTGAAACCGGAGGTGGCGTCCCCCTTCCTGCCGCAGTGGCCCGCGCTGACGAAACCCTCCTGGGTGCCCTTGAGCACCGAGAAACCGACCGAGCAGCGGTTGATCGGGCCGATGTAGTAGGCGGCACCGCCCACCAGGTCGTACGACGGGGCGGAGAGGGGCAGGGGGACCTCGACCGAGGGCTGGATCGTCACCGCCGCCGGCTCCACGTCCGCCTTCTCCACGAGTACCGCGACCTGCTGGGGCTCGGGAGCCAGGACGACCACCTTGTTGCGCTTGACGTCGACGTAGCGCACGCTGGAGACCAGCGGAAGCGGGGGCAGGACGGCGTCGATCCTGTTCTTGATCGTGATCAGTTGCGCCAGCGAATGCGGGACGACCTCGGCCTGGGCACCCTCGACGACGATCCGGGGGATGTCGGCCGCGCTGGTGGTGGCCACCACCAGGGTGTGCGCGGTCTTGGTCCGCAACCACGCGCCGCCGAAGCGGTCGCCGAGCTTCTCCTTCAGCCGGGCCGCGACCGGGAGCAGGCGTTCCTCGTTGAGCAGGCGGGCCTCGGCCTCCGCCTTGCTCATGTTGAGGTCCTGCTGGATGGCCTCCAGCATGCCCGGCGGCGGTTTTGCGGCCGAGGCGCCCGGTGTCACCGGAGCGCCCGGGGCCGCCGAGGCCTCGACCGTCACCGGGAGCGGGGCGGCGGCGTCCTGACGGTCGGCGCGGGCCGGAACGACCGCGAGAGCGAGCGCGGTGACCACCGGAACGCATCCCGCGACAAGGACGTGTCTGCGCATCATGAGCTCTCCCCTGGCTTCGGCATCGGCACACGAGGGGAGATCACACCGGTCCGCTGATGATCACGCGACACGGACGACATCACCTTAAACGGTCGTCCACGGCCGACACCGGCGACACGCGTCACGGGGGCGGAGATCTCCCTCAACCGACCGCCCGCCCGCCCGCCCGCCCGCCCGCCGACCACGCGACGACGTCCCGCCCGGCGCCACCCTCCGCCGTCCCGTCCCCGCCGGTCACGTCCCCGCCGGTCACGCCCGCGCCGGTCGAGGACCGGTGAACCGAAACACCGGTGCGGGGACGGTGAACGCGCACCGCTCCCTCGGAACCGGTGGACCGAGGACGGCGGCCGGGGTGGCCGGGGTGATCCCGGGACGGCCGGGACGGAGGGCGGTCAGAGCGGCAGGTGCACCAGCGTCGCCGGATGGTCGCGGGTGGTACCGGCCGGGTCGGCGGACCGGTGCAGGCAGAGCAGCCCGCCGGAGACCCGGGCGACCGGCTCGAACGTGCCGGTCGTGCGGTGCACCTCACGCGCCCCCGACGGGGTGACGTGCACCAGCCTGCTGCGGCCCGCGTCCAGCATGGTCATCCACAGGGAGTCCCCGTCGGCGACCAGCCGGGGCCGTTCCCAGCGGTGCCGTGAGGTGAGGTGGCCCGCCAGGGTCGCCGACTGCTTGCCCATCAGGAACTCCAGCTTCTGGGACCGCTGGTCGAAGATCCCGACGGACCAGCCCCTGGCGGGGCTCACCTGGTCGGTGCCGACCGCGTAGATCTCGTTGCCCGCGGGGAACCAGCGCAGGGCGCCGCCCCGGGGGCGAGGCATGACCAGCCTGGTCCTGCCGTCGGCGGCGTCGGCCTCCAGGCCCGCCGAGCTGGAGGTGAACCACCGGCCCCGGTGCAGGACGACCTGGTGCAGCCAGGGGCGTCCCGGTTCCCGTACCGTCGGGCGCACCACGCCGCCGGGGTCGATCAGGCAGAGCACCTGCCACGGCCGGAAGTCCTGGTGCCGGTTCTGGAACATCGGCCTGTTGCTGCTGAACTGCCCGAGCACCACGGTGCAGCCCGGCGCGCCCACCGAGGACGACGGCTCGGTGCCGCTGGGCGCCTCCTGGTCGAGCAGCCGGCGCAGCCTGTTGTCCTCGTTCAGGAACCACTGGGAGTAGGGGCCCAGCTCGCGCGGCTGGAGGGCCTGGAAGGCGAAGCCCCCGCCCAGGTCGAGCTCGATCATGGCGAGCTGCCCGGTCTCGCCCCAGGGAAGGCCCGTCGAGGCGTCGGCCGGGACACTCTGCCGGGAGTGGAAGAAGACCCAGGCGGTGCGGCCGTGGGCGATCACGGTCGGGTCGTCCCACATCTGCAGCGGGTGGGTGGCGCGGACGGCCAGGTCGGGGGTGAGGGTGCGGACCAGCACCTGCGCGGGCCCGACCTGCTCGACCGTCACGACGCCCTCGGGGGAGGCGCCCCACTCCACGAGCCTGCCGAAGCCGAGTTCACGGTCGTGGCGGCCCCCGACCCCGTCGAGCCTGCGCAGGAGGTGACCGGTCCCGAAGGCCTGGTGGACGAAGACCCGGCCGGCCACCAGGCGCGCCTCCAGCACGCCGTCCAGGACCTTCTCGATCCCCTGGACGACGGGCCCGCCCGCCGTGCCTCCGCCGCCTCCGCCGCCCCCGCCGCCCCCGCCTCCCCCGGCGCCGGCCGTCCGGGCGGCGGGGTCCCGGTGACCGCCTGCGACACCGGGAACGGCACCGGGGGTCGTGGGCATCCGGTGTCCCCCGGTGGCGCCTCCCTCGGGCCCGCTGAACGCCCGGTGGCCGCCGGTCGGGACGCCGGGGACCCGGACACCGGGAACCTGGGCACCGGAGGGGGCGGCGCCGGACACCGAGGGGCCGGCCACGGGGGTGCCGGACACCGGGATCCCCGGGGCCGTCGTGCCCGGCTCCCGGTGCTCGACCTTGAGCCTCCAGGCCAGTTGCGCGGCACCGTACGCGACCACGATCTTCGGGTCGTCGTAGGTCCTGACCCGGTCGCCGAAGCGCTCGCGCACCGCCTGCTGCACCAGGGGCATCCGGCTGGGACCACCGGTCATGAACACCGCGGACAGCTCGTCCGGCTCCACCCCGGCGTCGCGGATCGTCCGGTCCAGGATGTCGACCGTGCGGGTGATCTCCTCCCCGATGAGCCCCTCCAGGTCGGCCCTGGTGATGTGCACGTCCTCGTTGATGCCCACCACGTAGTGCGAGGAGGTGTCGAACTTCGAGAGCGTCTCCTTGGCCTCCCTGGCCATCGTGAGCAGGTCGGCGGCGTAGCTCACGTAGCGGCGCTCGGGGTTGGTGGTGACCTGCATCCACCAGTCGGCGTCGAGGCGTTCGATCTGGGTGCCGAGGAACGCGAAGACCTGCTCGTCGAACCCCTCCCCGCCGATCTCGTCGCTACCCCCGGGCTCGCCGACGACCTCGAAGTCACCGCCGTCCGCGGCCAGCACCGCCGCGTCGAAGGTGCCGCCGCCGAGGTCGTAGACGGCCAGCCGGGACCCTCCGGCCGCCCGGCCCGCGGAGGCGTAGTAGCGCGCCGAGGCGACGGGCTCGTCGACGAGCGCGATCCGCACACCGCTGACGACCTTCCTGGCCGCCGCCAGCAGCACGGCCTTACGGTCGGAGCCCCAGGCCACCGGGTGGGTCAGCGCGATGCAGTCGGGATCGGCCCCGTCGAACCGGCGGCGCCCCTCGCTGACGAACAGCTCCAGCAGGGCCGCCAGGGCGTCGGCCACGTCCACCGGGACGCCGCCCAGCAGCATGCGGCCGCGGCCCACGTAGCGCTTGGGGTTCCGCTCGACGCGCTCGGGGCTGATCGCGATCCCGCGCTGGGCGATCCGGCCCGCCACGAGCGTCCCCCGCTCGTCGAGCATGACGGCGGAGGGGATGCGCCGCTCCCCCTCGACCTCCAGGACGTCGAAGCGCCCCTCGGCCGCCATCACCCCGGCGGAGAAGCTCGTTCCCAGATCGACACCGAGGCACCACTGCGCCATGTCCCACCCCTCGTAGATCCAGATCCCCATCATCCCGCATCCGGCGCCCCCGCACGGGGCGCGCGGGCACGTGTGGACCGGTCCAGGACCCGGTACGGCGTCGTCCCGGCACGAAGAACTGGACCGGGCCGCCCTTGTTCCGGCACACGGCACGCCTGTGCCCGGCATTCCGGCACACGGCGTCCTCGCACGCGACGCCGCAGCACGCGGCATGGCGATACCCGACATGCCCGCACGCGGCGTTCTCCCGCACGGCGCTTCCCGCACACGGCGTCCTCGCACGCGACGCCGTCGAGGCGCCGTCGAGGCTCGTCGAGGTTCCGTCGCGCGGCGGTCAGCCGTCCGCGCCGCCCTCGGACCGTACGGCCAGGGCGGCCAGGACGCGGGCGAAGTCCGGCGGGGGCGCGACCACCAGCCGGGTCTGCCCGTCCTGGTCGATCAGGTCGGCCCTGATCAGGGAGAGCCGGCCGGCGTGCCACCAGTAGACCTGCGGGCTGAGAGCCCCGGCCCGGCGGTCGAACTCCCGCTGGGCGAACAGCCGCAGCCGCTCGATCGCGCGGACCACGCCGATGCCCTCGACCGGGTGCACGATCAGCGTCGCCGGGTCGGGCAGCGCGACGAGGACCCCGTCGGAGGGGACGCGCAGGTAGTCGCCCAGCCTGCGCAGGTGGGCCGCGGCGCCCTCGGTGGAGCCGGTGAGCCTGCGGACCGCCACGCCGCCGAGATCGCCCTCGGTCACCGAGAGCCGCTCGTCGCGGCGGGCGTTCTCCAGGGCCAGGTCGAGCGCCTGCCCGGCGGTGATCGGCCAGCAGCCGACCTCCTCCGGGCGGACCGGGCGGCCGGTGAGGCCCCCGGAGCCGGTGGAGGCGGGGCCGACGGTGAGGACCTCGACCAGGTCGGCGGTGAGGTGGCGCCCGACCACGTGGGCCGGGTCGAGGTCGTCGTCGAGCTGGATGCGGGTCCGCAGCATCGGCCGGACCTGGTCCAGATCGCAGGCGTCGAAGGGCTCGTCCGCGGTCGCCAGCGCGTGGGCCAGATGGCCGGAGACGAGGACCGGCCAGTCCTCGCGGGAGCGCCGCAGGGCCTCGGCGCGCAGCCCGGTGAGGCGTACCGCCAGACGGCGCGGGCCGGTGAGCGTCAGGGTGGCACCGCCGGGCTCGAAGGCGCAGGCGTAGCCGAGGGTGTCCGCGACCAGGGCCAGCAGGGAGTCGAGATCGACGTCTTCGACCGGACGCCGGGGCGTCTCGGGCCGCCGGTCGCGGTGCCGCCGGAACAATCTCACGCGTGCGTCCCCTCTGCCGGTTTCCTCCTAGGTTCGCACCTAGAGTGCCGTGCTCGCGCCCCCGGTTGAGTAGGCCAGAGAGCACGATTCTGCATCAATAGCACCAAGTGTCCCTAGTAATACGGAAAATTGTGGCTTTCCATGACCTATCGGGAGACCTGCGATCACGGGCACTCCGAGCGGCCCGAGGAGCTCCTCCAGCACCGGGTAGGGGTCCCCGCAGCCGACCCAGGAGCCCAGGACGAACCCGGCGGCCCCGTCGAGCGCGCCCGCCTGGGACAACTGGGTGATCATCCGGTCGATCCGGTACGGCGCCTCGGCCACGTCCTCCAGCAGGACGATCCTCCCCCGCGCCGAGAGCGCGTACGGGGTGCCGCAGAGCGCGGCCAGCAGGCTGAGGTTGCCGCCGGTCACCGGGGCGGTGACGGCCCCACCGGTGATCACCCGGTCTCCGGCGATCGGGGGCGGCGTGCCGGCGAGGGCGGCCGTGAAGTTCCCGAACGTGCGCGGCTCGGGCCCCTCCGGGTCGCTGATCGTGGAGCAGGCGGGCATCGGGCCGAACCAGGAGGCGATGCCCAGCTCCACCGCGAGCGCGCCGTGCAGCGCGGTGACGTCGCTGGAGCCGACGAACGCCTTGGGCCCGGCGGCCCGCATGGCGTCCCAGTCCAGCAGGCCCAGGATCCGGGTGGCGCCGTAGCCGCCGCGGGCGCAGAACACCGCGGTCACCGCGGGGTCGCACCAGGCCTGGTGCAGGTCGGCCGCCCGGCCGGCGTCCGAGCCCGCCAGGTAGCGGTCCCGCTCCAGGATGTGCGGGCCGGTGACGACCTTCAGGCCGAGGCCCTCCAGCACGCGGACGCCGCGCGCCAGCCGCTCGGGATCGGGAGGGCCGCACGGCGCCACCACGGCCACCGTGTCGCCCGGACGCGGCGGGGACGGGAGCGTCAGTCCGGCGGCCGGTTCGTTCACCCCGCAAACGGTGCCACACTGGGCTTTCATATGCGACCTCCGCCCCACATCCTGGTGGTCAACGGCATCAAGGTCCGCAGGCCGGTGTTCGTGCTCGCCGCCCCGCACTCCGGCGCGGACCTGCTGGCCCGCGCCCTGAAACGCTCCCCCGGCTTCCACGTGACCATGGGGCGGGCGGCGGTGGCGCACGTCGTCTACGCCTTCGCCCGGCGGCCCTCGATCGCCGGCCGGGGCATGGGGGCGACCCGCGTGCTGCGCGACGCCCTGGCCGAGTCCTGGCAGCTCCTGCCCGGCGCCTGCGCGGAGTGCCCGCCCCCCTGCCGGGAGGCCGGCGGCGTGACCGGGGCGGGGCCGTGCACGACCTCGGACGCCGTGGCCCGCTTCGGCGACGCCAGCCCGGACCTGATCTACAGCGCCCCGGTGCTGCTGCAGGCCTTCCCCGACGCCCGCTTCGTCCAGCTGATCAGGGACGGCCGCGACGTGGCCGCCGACATGCTGGCCGACCCCGCGTCGATGACCTGGTTCAAGCCCTCCATGCTGAGCGAGGAGACGGAGTTCCCCAACCCCTTCCTCGGCGTCAACTCCGGCGAGCACAGCGAGCGCTGGAAGGCGATGCCCACGGCGGGCAAGTGCGCGCTGCGCTGGCGCAGCGCGGTCAGGCTGTCGGCCTCCCTGCACCAGGAGCTGCCCCGCGACCAGCTGCACACCGTGCGGTACGAGGACCTGGTCTCCTCGCCCGCCGAGACCGTGGACGGGCTCTCCCGCTTCCTGGAGACCCGGGTGCCGAAGATCGCCCTGCTGGGACCGGCCGCGCCCAGGGTCGGCATCTGGCGCACCCGCCTGCGCGAGACCGACGCCGAGCTGGTCTCCAAGGTCGCCCGCGAGGAGCTCGCCCGCCTGGGATACGCCCCGCAGTCCTGACACCGGGCCGCCCTGACACCGGGCCGCCCACCGGCCCGGCGCGCCGGTCACGACGTCACCGCGTCAGTACGCCGGCACCTCGAACGTCGCCCACGGGCGGATGTCCCCCGGCCTGGCCGGGAGGGGGTCCCCGGCGCACAGGGTCTTCAGGATCGTCTCCCAGGTGCCGTCCAGCGTCCAGCGGCGGTGACGGTTGTAGACGGTCTTCCACTTCCCGTACGTCTCCGGCAGCGCCCGCCAGGAACAACCGGTCCTGGTGCGGAAGAACACCCCGTCGATGATCGTGCGGTGGTCGGCCCACCGGTTTCCCTGCCGGGCGTGAGCGGGCAGCAGCGATACCAGGGACTCCCACTCGTCGTCGGTCAGCTCATCACGTCTCAGGCGGTCATCCACGATCACATGATCTACACCATCGGCGCTTGAAGATCCACTCGGAGCCGTGCCCGCCCTCCGGGATGTCCCGCCGGCGGGCACCGGCCCTCGGGGCGCCTCGCGGGACCGGACGCGGTGGAGCCCGTCAGGACGCCTGGCCGGACCGGATGCGACGAAGCCCTCAGGACGCCTCGCTGAACTGGGTGCGGTAGAGCTCGGCGTAGACCGTCCCCATGGCCAGCAGCTCCTCGTGGCGGCCCCGCTCGACCACGCGGCCGTCCTGGACCACCAGGATCTGGTCGGCCTCGCGGATCGTGGAGAGCCGGTGGGCGATGACCAGCGAGGTACGCCCGGCCAGCGCGACCTTCAGGGCCTGCTGGACGGCAGCCTCGGACTCGGAGTCCAGGTGGGCGGTGGCCTCGTCCAGCACGACCACGCGGGGGGCCTTGAGCAGCAGCCTGGCCAGCGCCAGCCGCTGCTTCTCCCCGCCCGACAGCCGGTGGCCCCGGTCGCCCACCACGGTCTCCAGCCCGTCGGGCAGGTCCAGGACCAGGTCGGCGATCTGGGCGGCCCGCAGCGCGTCCCAGATCTCCTCCTCGCTCGCCCCGGGCCTGGCGTAGCGGAGGTTGGCCCCGATGGTGTCGTGGAACAGGTGCGCGTCCTGCATGACGACCCCGACGGTGTCGCGCAGCGAGTCCAGGGTGGCGTCGCGCACGTCCAGGCCGTTGATCCGGACCGCGCCGGCCGAGACGTCGTACAGCCGGGAGGCCAGGGCGGTGATGGTCGTCTTGCCCGCGCCCGAGGGGCCGACGAGGGCGACCATCTCGCCGGGGCGGGCGGTGAGGGTGACACCGCTCAGCACCTCGTGGCCGGGCCCGGTGTCGGGGCGGGCCACCGCCTCCAGCGAGGCCAGCGACACCTCCGAGGCCGAGGGGTAGGTGAACCGGACGTCGTCGAACTCGACCGCGACCGGGCCGGGCGGGACCGGCTCGGCGCCGGGCCGCTCGGCGACCATGGGCCGCAGGTCCAGCACCTCGAAGACCCGGTCGAAGCTGACCAGGGCGGTCATCACGTCCACGTGCACGTTCGACAGGCTCGTCAGCGGGCCGTACAGGCGCATCAGGAGGGCGGCGAGCGCGACCAGGGTGCCCAGCTCGAAGGCCCCGGAGACGGCCAGCACGCCGCCCACCCCGTACACCAGGGCGGTGGCCAGCGCGGCGACCAGGCCGAGGGCGGCGCGGAAGACGGTGCCGTACATGCCGACGGTGACGCCCACGTCGCGCACCCGCCCGGCCTTCCCGGAGAAGGCGGAGGCCTCGTCGGCCGGGCGGCCGTAGAGCTTGGCGACCATGGCCCCGGCGACGTTGAACCGCTCGGTCATCATGGAGCTCATCTCGGCGTCGAGCTCCATCTGCTCGCGGGTGAGCCCGGACATCTTCCTGCCGACCCACTTGGCGGGCAGGATGAAGATCGGCAACAGCACCAGGGCGACCACGGTGATCTGCCAGGAGAGCACCAGCATGGCGCCGAGGACCAGCACCAGCATGACCACGTTGGCCACGACCGACGACAGGGTGCTGGTCAGGGCCCGCTGGGCGCCGATGACGTCGGTGTTGAGCCGGGAGACCAGGGCGCCGGTCTGGGTGCGGGTGAAGAAGGCCACGGGCATGCGCTGGACGTGGTCGAAGACCTCGGTGCGCAGGTTGTAGATCAGGCCCTCGCCGATCCGCGAGGAGAACCAGCGCTGGGCCAGGGTGAGCGCCGCGTCGGCGACCGCCAGGCCCGCGATGACCAGGGCCAGGGCGATCACGACCCCGGTGCGCCTCGCGCCGATGCCGTCGTCGATGATCGCCTTCATCAGCAGCGGGTTGGCGATCACGATGACCGAGCCGACCACGACCAGCGCGAGGAAGGCCGCGATGTGCCGGGAGAAGGGACGGGCGTAGCGGGCGATGCGCCGGACCGTGCCCGGCGCCAGGCGCTCCTTGGTCACCGAGCTGTCGCGCCGCATCGAGCGCATCATCTGGGGTCCGAAGCCCCCGCCCATCATCGTCATCCGGCCTCCTTCCTCGATGCGAGCACCGCGAGAGGCACGCCCATTCCCCCGTCAGCTCCGGGCGAACACACAGACCGGTCCGGTCCTGGTCGCAGCCGGTACGCGCCTAGCCGGGGGCCTTCCCGCTCCCCTCCCCGAAGAGTGCCTTGATCCTCGCCGCCTGCTCGCGGCCCTCGGCCGCGGCCTGCTCTTCCAGGGTGCGCCCCGAAGCGCCCTGGAGCAGCCGCTTGGTCGCCGTCGCGGCGTCCCGGTTCGTGGCCAGCAGCGCGGCCGTCAGGTCCCGTACGGCCTCGTCCAGCTCCCCGGGCGCGACGACCAGCTCGGCCAGGCCGATCCGCGCTGCCTCCTGTGCCCCCACGACACGGGCGGTCAGGCAGATCTCTATCGCCCTGGACAGCCCCACCAGCTCGACCAGCGGCTTGGTGCCGGTCAGGTCGGGGACCAGCCCGAGGGCGGGCTCCTTCATGCACAGCTTGGCGTCGTCCGCCAGGACCCGCAGGTCACAGGCGAGCGCCAGCTGAAACCCCGCACCGATCGCGTGGCCCTGAACCGCTGCCACCGAGACGATGTCGGGACGCCTCAGCCAGAGAAAACCTCGTTGGGCCCGCGCCACCCGGTCGGCGAACGTCGCCTCCCCGAGCGCCACGGAGGACGCGAACGACCCCTGCCCCGGAACCCCCTCCGGGGTGAACATCCTCAGATCGATCCCCGCCGAGAAGGACGGCCCCTCACCTCTGATCACGACGACCCTCACCTGCTGCGGCAGGCCGTCACCGATATGAGCCAGAGCCGACCAGGTCGCGAACGTCTGAGCGTTCCGCTTGTCCGGCCGGTCCAGCGTGATCGTCGCGATCTCGCCGTCCACCTCGTAGCGCAGACCGACCTCCTTGAGGGAGATCTCCTCCGCAGTCCCCTCGAACGACACTTCCGCCATCGCCTCTTCTCCCGCCTTCCGTCTCCGCCTCGCCCGAGCCTATCGACCTCCAGAATGAGGTTCTACAGGTCCGGGCGGGACGGTGTCGGCGTGTGGGGGATCGAGCGGCTGCGGTCGCGCGTTCCGAGGCGGGGTCAGCGCTTTGACTTGCCTCGGGTGGCTCCGCCGCGCCCGCGCAGAGTCACACCGGACTCGCTCAGGATGCGGTGGATGAACCCGTATGACCTGCCGGTCGAAGCGGCCAGAGCACGGATGCTCTCACCGGCGCTGTATCGCTTCTTCAGATCGGAGGCCAGTTTTTCACGATCGGCCCCGGTGACCCGGGTGCCCTTCTTCAGTGTGTCGGCCACGAGTACCTCCTGTAGTGCCAGACTTCCGCAGCGTTACACACGCCATGATCAGTCATTTCAGCGAGATCGGCTACCTACTCCATGGGAAAAGATCCGTACCCGCTCAAATTAAGATCAGGCAAGTGCCACAAGATCGGAAAATTCCTCGCTCCACGCGTCTTCGATTCCGTCAGGTAGCAAGATCACCCTATCGGGTCGTAGAGCCTCTACAGCACCCTCATCATGCGTGACGAGCACAATCGCCCCAGAATAGGACGCCAGGGCCGATAGAACCTGCTCCCTGCTGGCCGGGTCGAGGTTGTTGGTGGGCTCGTCCAGGAGCAGCACGTTGGCCGCCGACAGCACCAGCGTGGCCAGCGCCAGCCGCGTCTTCTCCCCTCCGGACAGCACCCCGGCGGGCTTCTCCACGTCGTCGCCGGTGAACAGGAACGAGCCCAGCACCTTGCGCAGCTCCACGTCGGCGAGCTCTCCCCCGGCCGAGCGCATGTTCTCCAGCACGGTGCGCCCGGGGTCGATGGTCTCGTGCTCCTGGGCGTAGTAGCCGAGCTTGAGGCCGTGACCGGGCTTGACCGCGCCGGTGTCGGGATGCTCGATCCCGCCCAGGATGCGCAGCAGCGTGGTCTTGCCCGCGCCGTTCAGGCCCAGGATGACGACCCGGCTGCCCCGGTCGATCGCGGCGTCGACGTCGGTGAAGACCTCCAGCGAGCCGTACGACTTCGACAGCCCCTCGGCCATGATCGGGGTGCGCCCGCACGGGGCGGGCTGGGGGAAGCGCAGCTTGGCGACCTTGTCGCTGCGCCGCTCCACCTCCAGGCCCGACAGCAGGCGCTCTGCGCGGCGCTGCATGTCCTGCGCGGCCTTGGCCTTGGTGGCCTTGGCGCGCATCTTGTCGGCCTGTGACATCAGGGCCGAGGCCTGCTTCTCGGCGTTGGCGCGCTCACGACGCCTGCGCTTCTCGTCGGTCTCCCGCTGGGCCAGATAGGACTTCCAGCCGACGTTGTAGGTGTCGATCACGGAGCGGTTGGCGTCCAGGTGCAGGACGCGGTTTACCGTCGCTTCAAGAAGTCCCACATCGTGGCTGATAATGATCAAGCCGCCCTGGTGAGATCGTAAAAAATCACGAAGCCACCCGATTGAGTCCGCATCTAGGTGGTTTGTCGGCTCGTCAAGCAGGAGAGTCTCCGCCCCGCTGAACAGGATCCGGGCCAGTTCCACCCGCCTGCGCTGCCCTCCGGACAGGGTCTCCAGCGGCTGGCCGAGCACCCGGTCGGGCAGCCCCAGGCTGGAGGCGATGGAGGCGGCCTCGGACTCGGCGGCGTACCCGCCCAGCACGTGCAGCCGGTCCTCCAGGCGCCCGTAGGCGCGGACCGCGCGGTCGCGGGTGCGGTCGTCGGCCGAGGACATGCCGACCTCGGCCTCGCGCAGCTCGTTCAGCACCTGGTCGAGCCCCCGGGCCGACAGGATCCGGTCGCGGGCCAGCACGTGCAGGTCCCCGGTACGCGGGTCCTGGGGCAGGTAGCCGACCTCGCCGGTGATGGAGACCGTGCCGCTCGCGGCCGACCCCTCCCCCGCGAGCACCCGGGTCAGCGTCGTCTTGCCGGCCCCGTTACGGCCGACGAGCCCTATCTTGTCGCCCGGATTGACCCGGAACGAGGCACCCTCGATGAGCAGCCGCGCGCCGGCCCTCAGCTCGATGTCAGAAGCTACGATCATGGTTGGAGAACACTCCCAGCAGGAAATACACAGGCTCGCTTCACTGTGGCCGAACCCGCCGCGCCCTGTGTCTCCCGGCTCTCGGCTCGGCCGTCTCGCCTTCATCGGGACGACGGTCAATCGGGAGTGCGCATACCGATCAGTGTACGGCGCGTCACCGGCCTTCTTCCCCCCGATTACGCGGGACCGCCCACCCCGGCACGGACCGGACCACGCCGGCCGGCCGGCCCGGCGCGAACCCGATCACCCGGCTCCCGTCACGCGGGGCCGCTCGTCCCGGCACGGATCCGGACCCGGACCACGCGGACCGGCGGCCTCGACGCGGACCCGATCACCCGGAGCGGGCCGTCCAGGATCCGGCTACGCGGGGTCGGTCACCCTGATGCGGATCGCGCGGAACTGGGCGGGGGTGTCCCTGAGCACCACCAGCCGCGGATCGGGGACGGTCAGGAAGGGCTCGGCCTCCAGCGCGAAGATCGGCGCCAGCCTGCGGTCGGGCCGCAGCGCGTCGACCGCCCGCCGGTCGCCCCCCAGCACGACCGCCTCCAGCCCCTCCACGTGCGGGGCCAGGACGCGCAGCGCCACCTCGGCCGCGGCCTCGTGCGCCTGGTCCACCTGCTTCTCCCTGCGCCGGGCGAAGCGCCGCTGGGACCAGCCGCCCGCGGCGCTGCGGCCGTGGACCTGCCGCGATCCCACCTTCGAGGAGATCAGCTCCTCGCCCTGGAAGACCCCGGCCGCGTGGCCGCCCAGCCGTACCAGCAGCACGCCGATCCTGCGCTCGGTGCGCACGTGGGTGACCAGCCGGGCCATCGGCCCGCCCCCCGGGCCGGTCAGCGGCGGGAAGGGCACCTGGCACTCGGCCACCGCACCGTCCGCCCCCCGAAGTCGTACGACATCGGGCGAGGCCGTGACCTCCGGCGGGCCGTGCCGCTCGACGAAGCCGTCGATCCAGCGGTTCAGCCGCTCGGGCGCCACCGAGACCCAGCGGCCTCCCCCCTTGGCCGGTCGCGACGTCATGGCACGAGACACTACCGGGCGCCGCGGGCGCCGGGGCCACCGCACGACCCCGTCGATCGATGTCAACGGACAGCGAAATGTCGGTGAACATCACCGTGAGTCACTTCTGCAACGCCGCGGGAGGCACCACGCTCCGAACGTGACGACCAGAGCGCACGCCTTTCCGCCCGCCCACGCGGCGCCCGCCGCGACGGCTCACGCGGCGCCCGTCGTCGACCTCGACACCGGAGGCGTCATCGCCCTCCAGGCGAACGGCGCCTCCCAGGGCCAGGGCAACATCTCCTCCACCGTCGAGACGGTGCGCGGCCTCGCCGGCGGCGACGTCCCGCTCCCGCTGGTGCTGACCCTCCCCGCGGCCGCGGTGATCGGCGGGTCGGCCGCGCTGGCACCGCTCCACGAGGCGCTGCGCGCGTCCGGCCGGCGGCCCCGCGAGGTGATCCTCACCCTGCGGGGGGACTTCGCCCAGTTCGAGCGGCGCTCCCTGCTCACCGGCCTGGACGGCCTGCGCGCCATCGGCTACCTCATCGCGGTGGGCGATCTGGGGACCGGGCACATCCCGCTGGACCTGCTCGCCGACGCGGCGCCGTACCTGGCGGTGCTCTCCCCGGGCCTGGTCGCCCAGGCGGCCCGCGACCCGCGCCGCGCCGCGGTCGGCGAGGGCCTGTCCAGGCTCGCCCGGTCGACGGGGGCGCACGTGCTGGCCCCCGGCGTACGCGACGAGGCGCAGCTCGCGGCGGTCCGCGGCTGGGGGGTGCGGCTGGCGCAGGGGCCGCTGCTGGTCCCCGGCCCGTCCGGGCGCGTGCGCGTCCCGCTCCCCGTCGTCGAGCAGGAGCCGTCGCGGTTCGTGCTCGGCCCGCGCGTCCAGGAGTTCCTGCTGCCCGCGGTCACCCTCCCCTGCGAGGCCACCGCCGAGGCCGTGACCGACGCCTTCGGCGGTGAGCCGTCGATCACCAGCGTGATCCTCGTGGACGACTACCAGCGTCCGAGGGGCAGTCTCGACCGCAGCCGCTTCCTGCTGTCGATCGCCGGCCGCTTCGGCCACGCCCTGCACGGGAAGAAGCCCGCCGGGCGGCTGGCCGACCCGGCCCGCACGGTTCCCAGGACCACCCCGGCCATCGCGGCCATGCAGGTCGCGGGCCAGGACGCCGAGCGCGTCTACGACGACCTGGTCGTCACCGACGAGGTCGGCCGCTGCATGGGCATCGTCCGCGTCGCCGACCTGATCCGCCAGGTCGCGACGATGAGTCACTGAGGTGCTGCGCGCCGGCCAGCCGTCTTTACGTTGTAGATTCACGACGCCCACCCTTGGCAGGGGCGAATGATCCCGATATGAAGGGGCGTACACGGGCACGGGGTGGCGGCGGGGGGCACGGCATGGACCATCAGGGACCCGCCGTCGGGCGGCGGAGGCTGCTCGGCGCGGGACTGCTGGGCGCGGGACTGGTGGCCGGGGGCACGCTGTCCGGCTGCACCTCCGGCACCGCGGGCGGCTCAGGCACCCCGGGCGGCTCAGGAGCCGCGGCCGGGTCGCGGACACCGGACCTCGATCCCGCCGACTGGGAGTCGGTCCGCGCCCAGTTCCCGCTGGACCCCTCCTACGCCCAGTTCGCCGCCTACGTGCTCGCCGCCCACCCGGCGCCGGTGCGGCGGGCGATCGAGGAGCACCGGCGCGGCCTGGACACCGACACCGACGCCTACCTGCACGGCGAGGACCGCGAGGAGATCGTGCGCGAGGCCGCCGCGGCCTACCTGGGCGCCGACGCCCCCGACGTGGCGCTGACCGACAGCACCACGATGGGCCTGGGCCTGCTCTACACCGGCATGCGGCTGCTGCCGGGCCAGGACGTGCTGAGCACCGAGCACGACTTCTACGCCACCCACGAGGGCCTGCGGCTGCTCGCCGCCAGGACCGGCGCCCGGGTGCGCAGGGTCCGCCTCTACGAGGACCCGGCCACCGCCTCGGCCGACGAGATCGTCTCCCGGCTCAAGGCCGGGCTCGGGGCGAGGACGCGGGTGGTGGCGATCACCTGGGTGCACTCGGGGACCGGGGTGCGGATGCCGGTCAGGGCGATCGCCGACATGATCGCCGAGGCCAACCGGGACAGGGACGCCGCCGACCGGGCGCTGCTGTGCGTGGACGGGGTGCACGGTCTCGGCGCGGTGGCCGACCAGGTCGAGACGCTGGGCTGCGACTTCCTGACCTCCGGCACCCACAAGTGGCTGTTCGGCCCCCGGGGCACCGGCGTGCTGTGGGGACGGGAGAAGGCCTGGGACGCGCTGCTCCCGGTGATCCCCACCTTCTCCGGCAGGATCGACCTCGACGCCGGCGAGAAGACGGGCGAGCCGTACCGGCCGTACGGGCCGGGCGGGCTGCTCGGCACCCCGGGCGGCTACCACAGCTTCGAGCACCGCTGGGCGCTGAGCGAGGCGTTCGCCTTCCACGAGGCGATCGGCAGGGAGCGGGTGGCCGCCAGGATCACCGAGCAGGCCACCCGGCTCAAGGCCGGGCTCGCCGCGCTGCCCAACGTGCGGCTGGTCACCCCCCGCTCCCCCGAGCTGTCCGCGGGCCTGGTCTGCTGCGCGATCGACGGCCTGGACGCCCCGGCCGCCGCGGGCAGGCTCCGCGCGGACCACCGGATCATCACCAGCGTCACCCCGTACCAGGAGGTCTACCTGCGCTTCGGTCCCGGAATCGTCACCACCCCGGAGCAGGTCGACCAGGCGGTCAAGGCCGTGGCCTCCCTGAGGTGACGTAAGGTAAGACTTAGGCTTACCTAACTCATACCCCCGGGAGTGACCACATGGCAGACGGCAAGGAAGCGCGCCCCGCGCGGAAGGTGACGACCGGCCGGGTCCTGCGCACCGAACGGCTCACCCCCCACATGATCCGGGTGGTGCTCGGCGGTGAGGGCCTCGCCGGTTTCAGCGCCGACGAGTACGCCGACCACTACGTGAAACTGCTGTTCCCCCCGGCCGGGGTGAGCTACCCGCGGCCGTTCGACATGGAGGCCGTCCGCCGCGACCTGCCCCGCGAGCAGTGGCCCACCACCCGCACCTACACCGTGCGCCGCTGGGACGCCGAGGCGGGTGAGCTGACGATCGACTTCGTCCACCACGGCGACAGCGGCCTCGCCGGCCCGTGGGCCGACCGGGCCCGGCCCGGCGACGAGCTGCACTTCTTCGGCCCCGGCGGCGCCTACAGCCCCGACCCCGAGGCCGGCTGGCACCTGCTCGCCGGTGACGAGAGCGCGCTGCCCGCCATCGCCGTCGCCCTGGAGCACCTGCCCGCCGGGGCGCCGGCCTGGGCCTTCGTCGAGGTCGAAGGACCCGAGGAGGAGCAGCGGCTCGACTCCCCCGGCGACGTGAGGATCGTCTGGCTGCACCGGGGAGACGCCCCGTACGGCGAGGTGCTGGTCAAGGCGGTCCGCGAGCTCGACTTCCCCGAGGGCGCCGTGCACGCCTTCGTCCACGGCGAGGCGGGCGTCGTCCGCGAGCTCAGGCGTCACCTGCGCACCGAGCGCGGCATCCCGCTGTCGAGCCTGTCCATCTCGGGCTACTGGCGCCTGGGCCGCGACGACGAGGCCTGGCGTTCCTCCAAGCGCGAGTGGAACGAGCAGATCGAGGCCGAGGAGGCCGCGGCCCTCTCCTCCTGACGCCGCGCGGGGATCCGGTAAGAGCCGGTCCCGGGTGTCCGAGGCCGAGGAGGCCGTGGCCCTCGGTCCTCCTGACGCCGCGCGGGGCTCCGGGCGGAGCGCGCCCCCGGGTCTCCCCCTGCCCGAAGTCCTTCCGGCGCCGCGCGGGGTTCAGGTCAGAGCCAGCCCTGGGTACGGGCGCGCTCGGCGGCCTCGGTGCGGTTGCGGGCGTGCGTCTTCTGGATGGCCGAGGACAGGTAGTTGCGGACCGTGCCCTCCGACAGGTGCAGGCGGCCGGCGATGTCGGCGATGCTGGAGCCGCCCTCGGCGGCGGCCAGGACGTCGCGCTCGCGGGACGACAGCGGGTTGGGGCCGGCGCTGAGCGCGGCGGCCGCCAGGCCCGGGTCGATGACGCGCTCGCCGCCGCGGACCCGCCGTACGGCGGCGGCCAGCTCGCGAGCCGGGCTGTCCTTGACCAGGAAGGCCATCGCGCCCGCCTCCATCGCCCTGCGCAGGTAGCCGGGACGCCCGAAGGTGGTCAGGATCATGACCCGGCACGCGGGCAGCGCGGCGCGGATCCGCGCCCCGGCGGTGATGCCGTCCCCGCCGGGCATCTCGACGTCGAGGAGCGCGATGTCGGGCCGGATCTCCAGCGCCACGGCGAGCGCCTCCTCCCCCGAGGCCGCCTCCCCCACCACCTCGATGTCGGGCTCCAGGCCGAGCAGCGAGGCCAGCGCGCCCCGTACCATCGCCTGGTCCTCCACCAGCAGCACCCGGATCACCGCGCCCGCCGCGCCGGGCGCGTCCGCTCGTCCCTGCCCGGGGTCAGCCACGCGGGACCACCACCCTCAGGGCGAAACCGGGCGCGCGCGGACCGGCGGACACCGTGCCGCCCGCCACCCGTATCCGCTCGGTGAGGCCGGTCAGCCCGTTGCCCGGCCCGTAGGGGTCGGCGCCCCGCCCGTCGTCGACGATCTCCAGGGTGGCGGCCCTCTCGTCGAGGGTCACCTCGATCTCGCACCGCGTCGCCCGCGCGTGCCGGATGACGTTGGTGACGCCCTCGCGCACCGCCCAGCCGAGCAGTTCCTCCAGCGCGCCGGGCAGCGGGGTGCCGGCGAGCCGGATCGTCACCTTCGTCCCCGCCCCCTCCAGGGCGGCGCGGGCGCCGTCCAGCTCGCCCGCCAGGCCGCGCTGCCGGTAGCCGGTGACGGCGTCGCGCACCTCGACCAGCGCCTGCCTGGCGACCGACTCGATGTCGCGGATCTCCGCCACGGCCCGTTCCGAGCCGTCCTCGGCCAGCCGCCCGGCCAGCTCGCTCTTCAGGACGATCAGCGACAGGCTGTGGCCGAGCAGGTCGTGCAGGTCCCTGGCGATGCGCAGCCGCTCCTCGCTCGCCGCCAGCCGCGCCACCTCCTCCTGCGCCCGGCGGAGCCGCATCACCAGCATCCTGGTGTTGCGCATGCCCATGAACAGCACGCCGAGCGTGACGACCTGGAAGAAGAGCACCAGGGTGGTGCCGAGGTCGTGCTCCTTCAGCAGGCCGATCAGCAGGACGGCGACGGCCATCGCGGCGACGCCCACCGCCGACGGCCCAGGACTCAGCGCCATGCTGTAGACCACGGTCATGTAGATCGGCAGGGTCGTCCAGCCGCCCCCGAAGGCCGCCGCCAGGCCGACCCCCAGGAGCGTGGTCACCCCCAGGAGCCCGTACGTCAGGCGGGTCGGCTCGCCGAAGTCGGCCGGGCTGAGCACGGTCGCGACGTAGCAGGCGACGAAGGCGGCCAGCCCCAGGCCGCCCCACACGGCCCTGACGCCGCTCACCTCGCCGGTGACGATCTCCAGCACCGGGAAGCACAGGTAGACGAGGCCGATGGAGATCCCCGCCAGCCGCCTGCGGCGGGACGGAGGCGAGTCCGTACCGCCGAAGGTGAGCCCGGACAGGATCGTCATGCGCGGGCGAGGGCCCGGCGGTAGGCGAGCACCGCGACGACGCAGAGCGCCACGGCCCAGACCGCGACCGTCGCCACCTCCGACACCGGCGGCGCGCTCCCCGCGACGATGTGCCAGCCGATGTCGGCGTAGGAGAAGGAGGGCAGCACCTGGGCGACGTTCCTCATGGCCTCGGGCATGATCTCCACAGGGAACCACAGACCTCCCAGGAGCGCCAGCCCGAAGACGCCGACCATCGCGGCCGACTGGGCGGTGTCCCCGGGCAGCAGCGAGCCGATGGTCAGGCCGAGCGCGGCGAACGGCACGGCGCCGATCCACAGGATCGGGATCAGCGACAGCCACTCCCCCGGCGAGAGCCGGACGCCCTGGACGAGCACCGCGGCCAGGCAGACCAGCAGCAGGGACGGCAGCACCAGCAGCATCGAGGTGACCAGCTTGGTGACGATGATCGACCAGCCGGGCAGCGGGGTGGTGCGCAACTGGCGGAGCCAGCCGGACCGCCGTTCCTGCGCCCACGGCACGGCGGTGCTCATCATGGCGGCCGCGATCGCCCCGTACGCGCCCATGGAGACCATGAGGACCGCGGAGGCCTTCGCCCCGCCGGAGCTGATCCCGTCACCCCAGACGCTGGAGAAGACCAGGTAGAACACCACGGGGAAGCCGATCACGAAGATGGCGTAGCGCTTGTTGCGCAGCATCCTCAAGACTTCGATCCTGATGTGGTTCGGCATCACGGCTCCCGGGTGAGGGCGAGGAAGGCTTCTTCGAGGTCGGCGCCGGTGATCCTGAGGTCGCGGATCTCCAGGAAGGTGCCGCGGTACAGGGCCGCCACGGTGGCGTCGGGGTCGGTGGTGCGCAGCAGCGCGGCGCCGTCGGCGACCTCCACCGCCACGACCCCGGGCAGGGCGTCGAGGCCGGCGACGGCCTGCCCGCCGAGGGCGAACCGAACGACGTGCCCGCCGTTGCCCGCCTTGATCTGGTCCGCGGTGCCGTCGGCCACGATCCGGCCCCTGGCGATGACGACGACCCGGTCGGAGTTCTCGTCGGCCTCCTCCATGTAGTGCGTGGCGAACAGGACCGTGCGGCCCCCGGCGGCGTAGGCGCGCATGCTCTCCCAGAACCGCAGCCGCGACTCCACGTCCATGGCCGCGGTCGGCTCGTCCAGCACCAGCAGCCTGGGCGCACCGGCGACGGCCAGGGCGAACCTGACCCGCTGCGCCTGCCCGCCGGACAGTCCGTCGGCGCGGCGGCGCGCCAGGCCGGTGAGGTCGGCCATCTCCAGGACCTCGTCGAGGCCGAGCGGCTCGGGGTAGAGCCGCCGGACGAAGTCGACCGTCTCGCGGACCGTGAGCTCGGGGATGAGGTCACCGGTCTGCGGCATGGCCCCGATGTCGCCGCGGGCGACGGCCTCGTCGGGGGAGCCGCCCAGGACCTCCACCCGGCCGCGGGTGGGACGGGTCAGGCCGAGCAGCATGCCGACAGTGGTCGACTTCCCCGCCCCGTTGGGGCCGAGCAGGGCGACGGTCCGCCCCGCCTCGACGGTGAGGTCGAGGGTGTCGACGGCGAGCACGTTCCCGTAGCTCTTGCTCACGTCGGTGAAGGTGATCGCGTTCATGCCCCAACGCTAGGAGCGCCGGGCGCCGGGTCGCAGTGCCACTCCTCCGGGTTCGGCGGTGACATTTGTCAGACGCGCCGGGGACGACGGGGGCGTCGGGGACGGCCAGGACGGCCAGGACGGCGGGAACACTGTGGACACTGCGGACACCGGGGACGGCGAGGACCTCGGGCGCGGCGGGCAGGCCGGGGCCCGGCGACGGGTCGGAGCGGCGGGTCAGAGCGGCGGGTCGGAGCGGCGGGTCAGAGCGGCGGGTCGGAGCGGCGGGTCAGAGCGGCGGGTCAGATGCGGCAGGCGAAGATGGCGGTCACCAGGATGGCCTTGGCGCCGATCTCCCAGAGCTGGTCCATGACCTGCTGGTGCCCCTTGCGCGGCACCATCGCGCGGACCGCGACCCAGCCCTCCCGGTGCAGCGGCGAGACCGTCGGTCCCTCCATGCCGGGGGTGAGGGCGATGGCCTCCTCGATCCGCTCGGCGCGGATGTCGTAGTCCATCATCACGTAGTCGCGCGCCATCAGCACGCCCTGCAGGCGGCGGATGAGCTGGCGCAGACCCGGCGCCTCGACCCCGCCGACCTGCTTGATCAGCACTCCCTCGGAGTGCGCGATCGGCTCGCCGAAGACCTCCAGGCCGATGTTGCGCAGCGTGGTGCCGGTCTCCACGACGTCGGCCACGGCATCGGCCACGCCCAGCCGGATGGCGGTCTCGACCGCGCCGTCCAGCTTGATCACCCGCGCCTCGACGCCCCGCTCGGCGAGGTAGGACTCCAGCAGCCCCGCGTACGCGGTGGCGACGCGCCTGCCCTTGAGGTCGGCGACGGTGTCGAAGTCGCCGGGGTTGGCGGCGAAGCGGAAGGTGGAGCGGCCGAAGCCGAGCGGGATGAGCTCCTCGACCTGGGCCCCGGAGTCGTGCAGCATGTCACGGCCGGTGATCCCGGCGTCCAGGGTGCCCTCGCCGACGTAGACGGCGATGTCCTTGGGACGCAGGAAGAACAGCTCGCAGGAGTTCTCCGGGTCGACGACCACGAGCTCCTTGCTGTCCTTGCGGGCCCGGTATCCGGCTTCCTTGAGGATCGTCTGGGCACCCTCGGTGAGGGCCCCCTTGTTGGGTACGGCGAGACGGAGCATGGCGGGTTTCCTTAGGTGTGGACGGGATCTGCGAGACCGGGAGCCGGGCGCACCGGCTCACAGATGCGTGTAGACCTCGTCCAGCCCGATCCCCTTGGCGATCATGAGGACCTGCACGTGGTAGAGGAGCTGGGAGATCTCCTCGGCCGTCCGCTCGTTCGACTCGTACTCGGCCGCCATCCAGCTCTCGGCGGCCTCCTCCACGACCTTCTTGCCGATGGCATGGACCCCGGCGTCCAGCGCGGCCACGGTGCCCGAGCCCTCGGGCCGGGTGCGCGCCTTGTCGGACAGCTCGGCGTACAGCTCTTCGAAGGTCTTCATGATCTCTCTCGGCGTCGTCGGATGTGCGCGTCAAGCCTAACGGGCCGACCGGCCTTCGCGTGTACGGGTCCATGCTCCGGGACGCGATCCGCCCGGCGACCGGGCCGCGCCGGGCGGCGCCCGGACGAGTCTGCCGGTGATCAGGTGCCCGGACGGCTCAGTCGTTGACGCAGCGCAGGACCGGGCGGGTGACGAGCGCGGCCGGGTCGAGCTCCCTGCCGGTGGCGACGTGGAAGGTGACGCTCTCGCCGGGCAGAAGGGTCAGCAGCATGTCGTCGACCGAGGCCGCCGGGTCGAGGCGGTCGGGGAACAGGGCCAGCTCGCGCAGGACGGTCTCGGCGGTGACGGTGACGTCCAGGCCACCGGCCACCGCGGTCACCTCGGCGCGGTGGGCGGCGCGCGGGAACGCCACCCGCGGGTCCTCGGCGAAGAAGGAGACGGTGCGCCGGTCGCCGAGCCTGGCCACGAGCAGTTCGGCCGCGGGATCCCCCGGGACGGCGATCGAGCCGGGCAGCGCGACGACGGTCACCGAGCGGGGCGCCACCTCGACGGCGGCCGTCTCCTTGGCCAGCGGCTCGCCGTCCAGGGTGAGCCGGAGCAGCTCCAGCTCGCCCGCCCACGCCCGCGGGCCGTCGTTGACCACGGCCACCGCGCCGTCGGCGACGACCAGCAGGCGGTCGTCGTAGACGCGGCGCAGCGCGTACCACAGGGGTTTGCGCCGTCCGGCGCCGTCGACGGCCGACCAGGAGGTGACCGGCCAGCAGTCGTTGAGCTGCCAGACGATCGTGCCCGCGCAGTGCGGGGCCTGCGCGCGGAAGCGCTCGATGCCGTGGACGACCGCCCTGGCCTGGTTGAGCTGGGTCAGGTAGTGCCAGTCGTCGTAGGTACGCGGTGCGGGCAGGTGGTCGCCCAGGCCGCGCAGCAGCTTGGCGTTGCCCTCGTGCGCCTTCTGGTGGTGCAGCACCAGGGGCGCGTCGGCGGCCAGCTCGCCGCTGACGGCGGCGCGCAGCGTGGCGTGGACCGGCGGCCCCTGGAAGCCGAACTCGGCGACGAAGCGGGGCCGGTACTCGCCGTAGCGGGTGTAGTCCTCGCGGTTCCACACGTCCCAGATGTGCAGGGTCCCGCGCGCCGGGTCGTTGGGGGGCAGGTCGGGACTCCCGGAGTAGGGACTGCCCGGCCAGTAGGGACGGGTGGGGTCCAGCTCGGCGACGACCGCCGGAAGCAGCTCGTGGAAGAAGCCCGCCCCCCAGGTGCGCTCGCCGAGGCCGTCGCGCCAGCCCCAGTCGGCGTGGCCCTCCAGGACCTCGTTGTTGCCGCACCACAGCGCCAGCGAGGGACGCCGGGCCAGGCGGGCGACGTTCTCGCGCGCCTCGGCCTCGACCTCGGAGGCGAAGGGCTCCTCCTCCGGGTAGGCGGCGCAGGCGAACGGGAAGTCCTGCCAGACGAGCAGGCCGAGCTCGTCGGCCAGGTCGTAGAAGTCCTCGCTCTCGTAGAGGCCGCCGCCCCAGACCCGCAGCAGGTTGACGTTCGCCCCGACGGCCTGGCCGAAGCGTTCGGCCAGCCGCTCGCGGGTGATCCTGGCCGGGAAGCAGTCGTCGGGGATCCAGTTGACGCCGCGTACGAACACGGGCACGTCGTTGACCACGATGGTGAAGGCGTCGTCGGCCCGGTCGAGCCGGACGTCGCGGAACCCGATCAGGCCCGTCCACCGCTCCCCTGACGGCTCGCCCCTCCCGGACGCCCCGGACGGTTCGGACGCCCCCGACAGCATCGACGGCACCGACGGCACCGACGGCACCGACGGCACCGACGGCTCGGACGGCTCGGACGGCTCGTCGGCGAGGCTCACCGTCAGCTCGTGGCGGTGCTGGGCGCCGTACCCGCGTGGCCACCAGCGTTCCGCGCCGGGCACCCGCAGCGTCAGGACGGCCTCGCGCTCGCCGGGGGCCGTCCGTACCGCGCACCGGACGCCCGCGACCGAGGCCGTCACGGTCACCGGCGTCTCCCCGGACGCCGCAGACCCCCCGACCCCCCCGGGCCCCCCGGACGCCGCGGACCCCGAGGGCCCGCCGGAGTGCTCCAGGGTGACGTGCACCTCGACGAGGCCGTCGGGCCCGTCGGTGCGCACCAGCGGGCGGACCCCGGCCAGCCGGGTCCCGCTCCAGGAGTGCAGCCCGATCGGCCGCCAGATGCCGGAGGTGACCACCGCCGGGCCCCAGTCCCAGCCGAAGTTGCAGGCCATCTTGCGGATGAACTGGTACGGCGCCTCGTACGCGCCGGGCCGCTCGCCCAGCTCGGCCCGGCGCGCCTCGGCGTAGGCCACCGGGGAGGCGAAACGCACCCGCAGCGTGTTCTCGCCCTCGCGCAGCAGCTCGCGCACGGGCAGGCGGTAGGAGCGGTGCTGGTTGGCGGTGGAGGCGACCCGCACGCCGTTGAGCTCGACCGTGGCGACGGTGTCCAGGCCCTCGCAGACCAGGTCGGCGCGCTCGTGCCCGTCGTCGTGCCAGTCGAAGACCGTCGCGTACTCCCAGGTGGAGCGGCCGATCCAGGTCAGGCGGTTCTCGTTGTCGTCCAGGTAGGGGTCGTCGACGATCCCGGCGGCCAGCAGGTCGGTGTGCACGCACCCGGGCACCGTGGCCGGGACGCCGGAGATGTCCCCGTCCACCTGCCGGAGGGTCCACCCGTCGTGCAGCGCCCTCGGCCCGGTGCTCGGTTCGGTGCTCAACTCGCGCTCCTCAGCGATGTGGTGCCGGTGACGGCGCGCCGGACGAGATGACCGGGCTCGGCCTCCACGAGCGTGGAGGACCCTTCGTGGCCGTCCGGCCCGGGGACCTCCCCGGGCCCGTCGTCCTCGCCGCCGCCCCACCGGGCGGTCAGCCTGGGCACCGACGACAGCAGCCTGGTCGTGTACGGGTGCAGGGGGTTGCCGAAGACGGCCGAGGTCGAGCCGGACTCGACCACCTGCCCCCGGTACAGCACCACGGCCCGCTCGCTGATGTAGTTGCCCAGCGACAGGTCGTGGGTGACGAACAGCACGCCGAGCCCGCGCGCCTTGAGGTCGGCGAGCAGGTTGAGGACGTCGATCCTGGTGGAGGCGTCCAGCATGCTGGTGATCTCGTCGGCGACCAGGTACCGCAGGTCGAGCAGCAGCGCCCTGGCGATCAGCAGGCGCTGCAGCTGGCCGCCGCTGAGCTGGTGCGGGTAGCGGCCCAGGATCTGGCCGGGGTCGAGGCCGACGTCCTTGAGCGAGGTCTCGATCCTGCCCTGCCACTCGGAGTCGGCGACGCCGGGGAAGTACTCGCCCCTGATCATCGTGAGCACCCGGTCGGCCTTGAAGACCGGGTTGTAGCAGCTGAACGGGTCCTGGAAGACGCCCTGCACGTGCCGGTAGTACGCCTTCCCCGGCCTGGCCCGCTCGCCGTCGAGGGTGATCCTCCCCCGGGTCGGGGGGAGCAGCCCGAGGACCATCTTGCCCAGGGTCGTCTTGCCGCTGCCGCTCTCGCCGATGAGGGAGACCACCTCCCCCGGCGCCAGGTCGAGGCTCACGTCGTCGACGGCGGTGAGGGTGGAGGTGCCGAAGGCACCGACCCGGTAGGTCTTGGTGACCCCTTCGAGGCTCAGCATCGTCTCACTCCTGCGGGCGCGTACGGGCTCGGCGTGCTCGGCGTGCTCGTTGTGGCGCACCGTGCGGTCCCTCTGCGTGGCGCGGGCATGTCAGGCCTTCCAGCAGGCGACGTGGTGGCCGGGGGCGACCTCGATCGGCGGGGGCTCCTCGGCGCAGCGCTCGAAGGCCAGCGGGCAGCGGTCCCGGAACCGGCAGCCCGCGGGCGGGTCCAGCAGCGAGGGCGGCCTGCCGGGGATGCCCGACAGCCTGCGCTCGGCGTGCCGGACGCCGACCTCGGGCAGCGAGGAGATGAGCATCCGGGTGTACGGGTGGCGCGGCTCGGTGACGATCACGCCCGCCGGGGCCTTCTCGGCCAGCTTCCCGGCGTACATGACCATGATCGTGTCGGCGATCTGGTAGGTCAGCGAGATGTCGTGGGTGATGAAGATCATGCTGCGGACGAAGCCGCGGTCGCGGAACTCCACCAGCGTCCTGGCCACGGCCTTCTGCGTCGACACGTCGAGCGCGGAGGTGATCTCGTCGGCGATCAGCAGGGACGGGTCGAGCAGGGTGGAGATGACCATCACCATCCGCTGCTTCATCCCGCCCGACAGCTCGATCGGGTAGCGACCGAGCACGTCGCGCGGGAGCTCGACCAGGTCCAGGCGGCGTTCCAGCTCGGCCAGGTCCAGCCTCTCGCCCCGGGAGGCGAGCAGCTCGCCGACCATCTTCCCGATCTTCCGGGTGGGGTTCATCGCGCTCATCGAGTACTGCGGGATGAGCGACACCCTGCCGAAGCGGAAGCGGTTCATCCGGCGGTCGTCGCCGAGCGGCAGCTCCTCGCCGTCCAGCTCGGCGGTGCCCCCGGCCAGCCGCATCCGGCCGTCCATCCTGATCAGGCTCTTGCCCAGGGTGGTCTTGCCGCAGCCGGACTCGCCCGCCAGGCCGAGGATCTCGCCGTCGGCGACGTCGAAACCGACGCCGTCGAGGGCCCTCACCTCACCGCGCAGGGTCCTGTAGTGGACCCTCAGGTCGCGAACGCTCAGGGTCATGCCCTCTTCTCCTTCACTACAGCTCCCGCAGGCGGGGGTTGAAGACCTCGTCCAGGCCGACGTTCATCACGTACAGGGCGCCGACGATCGCGGTGATCCCGGCGCCGGGCGGGATGAACCACCACCACATCCCCAGGTGCAGGGCGCTCCAGCGGGCCGCGTTGTTGAGCATCAGGCCGAGCGAGATGCCCTGGCTGGGCCCGAGCCCGATGAAGTCGAGCGAGGCCGCGATCAGGATCGACCCGCCGAACAGCAGGATGAAGGTCATGAAGAGGTACGAGTTCATGTTCGGCGCGATCTCGCGAGCGATGATCTTCCAGGTGCGCACCCCGCTGAGCTTTGCCAGGTCCACGAAGTCGCGCGAGCGCAGCGAGAAGGTCTGGGCCCTGATGGCCCTGGCCGCCCACGGCCAGGAGGTCAGGCCGATGAACAGCGCCTGCACGCCGACGCTGCGCACGCCGAGGTAGGCGTTGACGATCAGCAGCACCGCCAGGGCGGGCAGCACCAGGACGATGTTGGTGATCATGTTCAGCACCTCGTCGACGAGGCCGCCCCGGTACCCGGCGGTGAAGCCGACGGCCATGCCGATGATCGCGGCCAGCCCGCCGCCGAGCGCCCCCACGACGAAGGTGGAGCGCAGTCCGTAGACGAACTGGGAGAAGACGTCCTGGCCGAACATGGTGGTGCCGAACCAGTTCTGCGCCGTGGGCCCCGAGGCCGGGGCGGCGACGTAGGCGTTCGGGTCCTGGCCGCCGATCAGCGGGGCCGCGGCGGCCAGGAGCAGCAGCGGGACCAGCACGGCCAGGCCGGCCAGCAGCTTGCCGTTGCGGATCGCGAAGTACAGGCCCTCGCGCCGTCGTGCGGGAACGGCCGTCACGTCGCCTCCCCTCCCATGCCGGTCCTGGTGCGCGGGTCGACCAGGACGTAGACGATGTCGATGACGAAGTTGGCGATCAGCACGCCCATGACGATGAACAGGAAGGCGCCCTGGAGCAGGAAGAAGTCCTGGTTCTGGATCGCCTTGAGGATCAGGAGGCCGAGGCCCGGGTAGGAGAAGACGATCTCGGTGACCAGCGCCCCGGCCACCAGCACGCCCAGTTGCAGGGCCAGGCCGGTGATCTGCGGCAGCACCGCGTTCCTGAACGCGTAGCGGCGGATGAGCCTGCGCGGCGCGCCGAGCGAGGCCAGGTAGGTGGAGTAGTCCGCCTCCAGCTCGTAGATGATCATGTTGCGCATGCCGATGGCCCAGCCGCCGAACGCGACCAGGAACAGCGAGGCGAACGGCAGGAACCAGTGCAGCGCCAGGTTGCCGACGAACTCCCACGACCAGTTGGGACGCATCGCGAAGCTGTAGCCGCCCGAGACGGGGAAGATCCCGGCCACCACGCCCAGCCCCCAGGCCAGCAGGATGGCCAGCCACATGTACGGGGTGGCGGTCAGCACGTACCCGATCGGCAGGGCGGTGTTGTCGAGCCACTTGCGCCGGGCCGCGAAGGCGCCGAACCGGTTGCCCGCCCACCAGCTCAGCAGGATCGAGGGGATGAGCAGCGCCAGCGTGTACGGCACCGCCCGCACGATGAGGTCGGTCACCGGGGTGGGGAACACCCAGATGCTGATCCCCAGGTCGCCCCGGAACAGCGCGGCCCAGAAGTTGAGGTACTGCTGCCACAGGGGCAGGTCGAGCCCGAACAGCGCGGTGTAGTGGGCGCGCATCGCCTCCACCGCGGCCGGCTGGGACACGTTGGCCCGCGACAGCATGCTCTGCACCGGGTCGCCCGGCATGAAGCGCGGGATCATCCAGTTGACGGTGACGGCCACCAGGAAGGTCAGGCCGTAGACGAGCAGTTTCCGGCCGAAGTAACGTCGCACGCGATCCTCCCGAATCGGCGAGATGGGCCCCTCCCCGCGCCGGGCGCGGGGAGGGGCGAGGATCGCGGCGTCAGCCTCCGGCGGGCTTGAGCTCGGTCAGCGTGAGCACGCCGCCCAGCTCCAGCCAGTTGCGCCACAGGGTCGGCGGGCTCTTGGGGGTTCCGGCGGCCGAGGAGGGCCAGTTCGTCCAGACCGAGGTGCTGGTCTGGGCCCACAGGCCGTTGTACCAGAGGGGGATCACCGGCAGCTCGTCGAGCTGGATGCTCTGGATCCGGGAGGCGACCTCCTTCATGCCCTCGACGTCGTCGACCTTCTTGCCGTCGAGCTCCTGGACGAGGTCCCAGACCTTCTTGTTCTCGTACCGCCCGAAGTTGACGGTGTTCTGCTGCTTGTTCACCGGCAGCTGGAAGATGTAGTCGTAGTACATCCAGGGGGTGTTGGACAGCTGCCGCTCGTTGTTGAGCAGCAGGTCGAACTTGCCCGAGGTGCGCTGGTCGACGAGCGCGTTGTAGTCGGGGAACTCGGCGACGAGGTCGATCCCGGCCGCCTTGGCGCCCTCGGCGATGACGCGGCTCGCCTCCATCCAGTCGGTCCACCCGGCCGGGACGATGAGCTTCAGGGACGCCTTGGAGCCGTCCTTGTTCTCCACCAGCCCGTCGCCGTCGCCGTCCTTGTACCCGGCGTCGGCCAGCAGCTTCTTGGCCTTGGCGGTGTCGAAGGAGAAGCCCTTCTCGCTCACCACGGCCTTGTCGACGTACTTGTCCCACTGCGGCAGCAGCCCGGTGGGGCTGGAGGCCTTGACGAGGTTGCCGTAGACGCCCTCGACGATCTTCTTGGTGTCGATGGCGTTGGCGATGGCCTTGCGGAAGGCCGGGTCGTCCAGCGGCTTCTTCGTGGTGTTGGGGACGAGGAACGCGGTGTTGGCCGAGAGCATGTACGGCGGTTCGGGATAGTACGTCTGGATGCCGAAGTTGCCCTTGACGAGGTTGGCCACGCCGGGCAGGAAGTTGTTGCTGAGGTCGAGGCCCTTCTGCAGCAGCAGGCCCATCGCCACCTCGTTGCTGGAGTTGACGACGTCGACGACGTACTTCGGCTTGACGTCCTTGCCCAATGCCTTGGTGGCCCACCAGCCTTCCCGCTTGACCCAGGCCATGCGGTCCTGGTCGTGGCTGTGGTAGCTGTACGGACCGGTGCCGACCGGCTTCTCATTGACGCCGTTCATGACGTCTTCCTCGGAGCGGCTCTCCCAGATGTGCTTGGGGACGATCGCGTTGTTGTAGACCCAGTTGGCCCACTGCTGGTGGTTGGCCTTGGAGAAGGTGAACCTGACGGTGTTCGGGTCGACCGCCTCGGCCTTCTCCAGCCAGCCCCACAGGTTGGCGTAGGGGACGGTCTTCATCTTGCCGAGCTCGACGGTGAAGACCACGTCGTCGGCGGTGAACGGCTTGCCGTCGGCCCAGGTCACGCCCTGCCTGAGCGTGAGCTCGTAGGTCTTGTCGCCGGTCCAGGTGCCGCTCTCGGCCAGCCAGGGGGTGAAGACGTCGGTCTGGGGGTCGTACAGGAACAGGGTCTCGTAGACGAGTCCCTTGGTGCCGGTGGCCGAGTCCCAGGTGCGCAGCGGGTTCCAGTTGGCGGGGGGTCCCCACTGGGTGCCGCTGGTGTAGAGGGTCTCGTTGCGGGGGAACGCGGCGTCCGCCCCGCCCCCGCCGGCCGGGGCCGAGGGGGCTCCGGCGGCGCCCGAGGCCGGGGGCGCCCCGGAGGGGGCGGACGGCGTGGTGGAACCTCCGCTGCATCCGGCGGCGGCCAGGCAGGCCGTCGTCCCGAGCACCGCGAACCTTCGTCGAATCCGCATCGGACAGTTCTCCTCTCCAGCATGGGAGCGCTCCCAACCGACTAGACGCGACCGCATGCGCTTGCTGAACCGGATAAGTATCGAGACCGTAAAGTCCATGTGTCGGCCCTGTCAATAGAACACTGGACCGGTTCAGCTAGAATCGCCCCACTCATCGACGGGGGGACCATGAGAAGACCGACGATCGCGGACGTCGCCCGGCAGGCCGGGGTGTCCAAGGGAGCGGTGTCCTACGCCCTGAACGGGCAGCCCGGGGTGTCGGAGAGCACCCGGGCCAGGATCCTGGCGATCGCCGAGGAGATCGGCTGGCGTCCCAGCAGCGCGGCCCGCGCCCTGAACGGCGCGCACGCCCACACGGTCGGCCTGGCCGTGTGCCGCCCCGCCCGCACGCTCGGCGTGGAGCCGTTCTTCATGGAGCTCATCAGCGGCATCGAGGGCGAGCTGGCCGGCCGCTCGTACGCGCTCATGCTGCAGGTGGTCACCGACCACGACCAGGAGATCGCGGTCTACCGCCGCTGGTGGGGCGAGGGCCGCGTCGACGGCGCCATCCTCGTCGACCTGAACGTGGACGACCTGCGCGTCCCGGCGTTCGAGGCGCTGGGCCTGCCGGTCGTGGTGGTCGGCCACCCCTCGGGGGCGGGCTCGCTGCTGCCGGTCTGGTCCGACGACGCCCGCGCCGTCCGCGAGACCGTGCGCTACCTGCTGGCCCTGGGCCACCGCAGGATCGCCAGGGTCGCCGGCCTGCCGCACCTGGTCCACACGGTGCTGCGCGACCGCGCCTTCGCCGAGTCGTGCGACGGCCTCGCCGAGCACGTGACCGTGCACACCGACTACACCGGCGAGGAGGGCGCCCGCGCCACCCGGCGCCTGCTCAGCTCCCCCGACCGGCCCACCGCCGTCGTCTACGACAACGACATCATGGCCGTCGCCGGCCTGTCGGCCGCCCGGGAGCTGCGGCTGGACGTACCCGGCGACCTGTCGATCGTCGCCTGGAACGACTCCCCGCTCTCCCGGGTCGTCCATCCCCCGCTCACCGCGCTGAGCCGCGACATCCCCGCCTACGGCGCGCAGGCCGCCCGCCACCTGCTCTCGCTGATCCTGGGCGAGGCCGTCGGCCCGTACGAGGCCGGGGCCTCGCGCCTCACCCCCCGGGGCAGCACCGCTCCCCCGCCCGGAGGGAGGAACGGCTCCGCGCACGGGTGACGCGAGACGGCCGCCCGGCCGCCCGGCCGGTCACACCGGTCACACCGGTCACACCGGTCACACCGGTCACACCGGTCACACCGGTCACACCGGTCACACCGGTCATGGAACCACGCGGACGGCCGGTGGCGGTCAGGCTTCGTGTGCGGCGTGCCCGGCGTGCCCGGCCCGCTCGCCGTACTCGTCGTGCAGGCGCCACCAGGCGTAGGGCTCGGTCTGCGGCCTGCCCTCGGGCGAGTCCTCCCAGAGCTCCTGCCGGCCGAGCGGGGTCAGGTCCAGGAAGGTCCAGACGCTGCCCAGCCGCTCGACACCGCGTCCGCTGGTGACGTAGGTGCGGTACACGGCGCCGCCGTCGTCGCGGACGAAGACGTTCAGGGCGAACCCGTCCCCGGCGTCCATGTCGTCGTTGAAGCCGGTGCCCAGCGAGGAGAACCACGGGACGGTCCAGCCCATCCGCTCCCTGAAGGGGGTGATCTCCTCCAGCGGGCCCCGGGAGGCCAGCACCAGCGAGGTGTCGCGCGCGTGGAAGTGGGCCAGGTGGCCGATGTTGTCGGTGAACATCGAGCATCCCGGGCAGAAGTCCTCGCCGCCGTGCCACATGAAGCTGTACACGACGAGCTGGCGCCGCCCGTCGAACAGGTCGAGCAGGCTCGCCGGCCCGTCCGGGCCCTGGAACACGTAGTCCTTCTCCACCCGGACCATCGGCATCCCGCGCCGCTCGGCGGCCAGCGCGTCCAGCGCGCGGGTGTGCTCCTTCTCCTTCGCCAGCAACGCGTCCCGCTCGGCCTTCCAGCGCTCCTGCGACACGATCTCCGGGAGGTTCATGATGTGCTGCTCCTGTCAGTCTCTTCAGGGAATGTACTCGGCCGACCGTAGCAGCGAATGGTCTCCTCAGGGAACCCACTCCCCTAGACTGCCCTCATGCAGCGGACCCCGTTCGGTGACATGGCCTGCTCGATCGCCCGCACGCTGGACGTCGTCGGCGAGCCGTGGTCACCGCTGATCCTGCGGAACGTCTACGTCGGCATCACCCGCTTCGAGCGGCTCCAGCAGAGCCTGGGCATCTCGCGCAAGGTGCTCGCCGAACGGCTCAGGTGGCTGGTCGAGAAGGGCGTCCTGGAGCGCACCGAGTACTCCAGCCGCCCCCCGCGCCACGAGTACACGCTCACCGCCAAGGGCATGGAGCTGTGCGACCTGCTGCTGACGATGGTGCGCTGGGGCGACCGCTGGACGGCGGGCGAGGCCGGCCCGCCGACGCTCTACCGGCACCACGCCTGCGGCGAGATCAGTCACGTCGAGCCGCACTGCTCGGTCTGTCACCGGCCGATGCACGCGACCGACGTCGACGTGCTCCCCGGCCCGGGCGCCCGGCCACAGGTCGCCTCGCCCTGAGAAGGACACCCCTCGATGCGGTGCCACCACCCGCCCGGATGAGCATCCGTCCCCGGAACGGCGTGTTCCGGGGCGACGGATCCTGTCCCGCCGGCTTCTCAGAGGTGCGCGTTCGGGCAGGTCAGGCGGCATGAAATCTCCCAGGGCATCCCGGGCCATCCCATTCACTCCTAAGATCATTTTTTTCTTGTTATGCGAATTTTCTCCCCCCATCATTGGCTCAGCACCTCCGGTTCCCGTTCATACGAGAGCGGGCACACGGAGGCGACAAAGGGGGATGATTCATGCATCGTCGGACGAACCGCAGACGGATCGCCAACACCACCATGGCCGTCGTACTCGGTGCCGGCTTCGCCGTCGGACTCTCGGTGGGCATTCCCACGGCCGCGCACGCCGAGAAGAAGTGCCATCACGGAGGCACACCCGCCGGAGGGTACGGGGAGGTCAAGTACGACAATCCCGGTGCGACCGGTGACCTCAAGTACCCTGCGACGCTCCACGGCAGGACGGCCCGCCTCTACAGCGGAAGGACCAACGCCGCCGCCTATGCCAAGGTGTACATGACCAAGGGCGACGTACTGGGCATCGACCGCTCGAACTTCACCGTCACCGGCCCCAGGAGCGACCACAACTGGCTGCGCACCCACGAGGTCGAGGCCCGGGGTACCTGGGACTACTGCGAGATCACCGCCGGCTCGAACGGAACCTATTCGACACCGTCGGTCGACGGGGCACACCGAGCCGTTCGGATCTGCCTCCTGCACGACGGAGGCCGGCAGTGCACCAACATCTGGTACGCCGACAACGACGACGACGAGTGGTGATCCGGCCCTCCGGCGAGGAGAAACCGTGGTGCGCCGGGGTGACCGCCGGACGGCGGGCGCGGCACGATCCGGCCCCGGCCGGCCCCTGAGCCCGCGCACCCGCCGGACCGGGAACGAGGGACCGGGAACGAGGGACCGGGAACGAGGGACCGGGAACGAAGGGACCGGGAACGAAGGGCCGGCACCCCCATCGGGGACGGAACGCCGAAGGGCCGGCACGGCGGATGCCGTACCGGCCCTTCGAGGGTCGTACCGGAGCCCTCAGGGACTCCGGGGGTGGATCAGCGGTCAGCGGCCGTAGCGGCTGCCACCGCTGCGCGGGGCCGAGCCGCGGCCGTCGGCGCGGAACTCGCCGCCGCGGAAGCCGCCGCCCTGACGCTCGCCGCGGAAGGGCTCGCGCTCGCCCGAGGGACGCTCGGAACGGTAGCCGCCACCGGCGGCCGGGGCCGGACGGTCGGCGCGGAACGGCTCACGCCGCTCGCCACCGCGGTAGCCACCGCCACCGGCCGGACGCTCGGTACGGTAACCGCCGCCACCGGCGGGACGCTCGGAGCGGTAGCCGCCCCCACCACCGGCGGCGGGACGGTCGTCACCGAAGGAACGCTCGCGGGGCTGGCCGCCCTCGGCGCCGTGGGCGGGACGGTCGGAGCGGAAGCGGCGCGGGCCACGGGCACCGCCGGTGCCGCCACCGTTGCCGTAGCCGCCACGGCCCTGACGCTGCTTGGCGGCCGGGGCCGAGGGCTCCCAGACCGGGATCGCCTCGCCGCTGGGCGTGCGCGCACCGGCGACCTCCTCCAGGCGCGGGTGGCCCGGGGTGGCCTTGATGCGGAACGGCTTGATGCCGGCGCGACGGGTCATCGACTCGGTGGAGCGACGCTCGTTGGGGAGCACCAGCGTCATGACGGTGCCCTTCTCCCCGGCGCGGGCGGTACGGCCACCGCGGTGCAGGTAGCTCTTGTGGTCCTGGGGCGGGTCGACGTGCAGCACGAGGCTGATGTTGTCGACGTGGATGCCGCGGGCCGCGACGTCCGTGCAGACCAGGACGTTGATCGCGCCTTCCTTGAACTCGGACAGGATGCGGGTGCGCTGGTTCTGGCGCTTGCCGCCGTGCAGGCCACCGGCACGGATGCCGACCTGGGCGAGCTGCTTGCAGAGCCGGTCCACGCCGTGCTGGGTGCGCACGAACATGATCGTCCGGCCGTCGCGGCCGGCGATCTCGGCGGTCACCGGGAACTTGTCGTCGCGGTGGACCTCGAGGACGTGGTGCTCCATGGTGTCGACCGAGGAGATGGCCGGGGCCATGGAGTGGGTCACCGGGTCGGTGAGGAAGCGGCGCACGAGCTTGTCGACGTCGCCGTCCAGGGTGGCGGAGAACAGCAGGCGCTGGCTGTCGGCCGGGGTCTGCTGCAGGATCGCGCTGACCACCGGGAAGAAGCCCAGGTCGCACATGTGGTCGGCCTCGTCCAGGATCGTCACCTGGACCTCGTCCAGCGTGCACTCACCCTGCTGCATGAGGTCGGTCAGCCGGCCCGGGGTGGCCACGACGACCTCGACGCCGCGGCGCAGCGCCTCGATCTGACGGCCCATGGACATGCCGCCGACGACGGTCTTCATGCGCAGCGACAGGCCACGGCCGAGCGGCTCGAGGGCGTCGGTCACCTGCATGGCGAGCTCGCGCGTCGGCACCAGGACGATGGCCAGCGGGCGGCCCGGACGGGCCTTGGCGCCGGCGATGCGGGTCATCATGGGCAGGCCGAAGGCGAGCGTCTTGCCCGAGCCGGTCTGGCCGCGGCCGAGGACGTCGTGCCCGGCGAGGATGTCGGGGATCGTGGCCCGCTGGATGGGGAAGGGGCTGTCGATACCCGCGCGGGAGAGGCCGGTCACCAGGGGCTTCGGCAGGCCGAGAAGGGTGAACTCGGACGGGCCCGCGGGGGCCTGGACGATGTCGGTGATCTCGGTGAACTCGGGCAGAACGGAGTCAAGCATGGTCACGAAGACTCGTGCCTTTCGATAGAAGAACGGGGCACGTCACTTCTGCGAAAGGACGAGCCTGGAACGCGCGGCCTGAGGCCGCACTGGATGAACACCCACATCGGGGCGGTGGTGCGGTGCAAGTCGAGGCGCACCGCACGGGGCGGGTCTAGCTTACCCGCACGCAGTCAAACCACGATCAAGCATACCCGGCGTTCGCAGTGCCGAGTTCGGTCGGGGCGTCCGGCATCAGCCGGCCGCTTGTCCGTCGGTTGGAGTCAACACTCCCGGCCGGGCTTTTCTTCCCGGCCTCGAAGATACTCTCACACAATTCGGCACAGCTCGAATCCGGGGGGTCGCGTGAGCCGTCTCCGGCACGCTTCCCCCCGCGTCCCACCTGCCCCGGGCGTCCCGCGACCCCGGGGTCCCGCGGGCCTCGACGCGGCCTCCCACCAGGCCGGGAAGGCGTCTCAGACGTTGAACCCGAGCATGCGGAGCTGCTCGCGCCCCTCGTCGGTGATCTTGTCCGGGCCCCACGGCGGCAGCCAGACCCAGTTGATCTTCACGTCGGAGGCCATGCCCTCCAGGGCGGAGTGCGCCTGGTCCTCGATGACGTCGGTCAGCGGGCAGGCCGCGCTGGTCAGCGTCATGTCGATGGTGACGACCGGCAGCACGGCGTCACCCGTGCCACCCTCGCCGTTCTCGGCGCCCTCACCGGCGGGGTCGAGGTGCAACCCGTAGATCAGGCCCAGGTCCACGACGTTGATGCCGAGTTCGGGGTCCACCACGTCCTTGAGCGCCTCCATGACCTCGTCATGGGCGACGCTCTCGTCCTGCGCCGTGGTCGGCGTCTCAACAGCCTTGCTCATTTCGTGCTCCTCACGACCGCGTCCTTGTAGGCCATCCAGGCCAGTAGCGCGCATTTCACCCGGGCGGGGAACTTGGCGACGCCCGCGAAGGCGACCGCGTCACCCAGAACGTCCTCGTCCGCCTCGATCTTCCCCCTGCCCTGCATGAGCCGGGTGAACTCGTCCACCACGCCGAGGGTGTCGTCGACGGTCGAGCCGGTGGCCAGCTCGTGCAGCACCGAGGCCGCGGCCTGGCTGATGGAGCAGCCCTGGCCGTCGTAGGAGACGTCCTCGACCTTGCCGCCGTCGCCCAGCCTCACCCGCATGGTGATCTCGTCGCCGCAGGTCGGGTTCACGTGGTGGACCTCGGCGTCGTAGGGGTCGCGCAGACCCCTCCCCTGCGGGTGCTTGTAGTGCTCCAGGATCAGCTCCTGGTACATGGACTCGGCGATCATAGGGTCGTGCTCACCTTCTCGTTCGCTGCGCCGTGCGCTCGCGCGTCGCCGGACGCCGTGCGGAGGGCACCGGGCCCCCGCCGTCCGCCCGTACGCCGGCTCGACTGCTCGGGCATGGCTAGGCGAACACCTTCCGCACGTGGTGGAGGCCGCGGACCAACGCGTCGATCTCGGCCGGTGTGTTGTACAGGTAGAAGGACGCCCGCGTGGTGGCGGGGATCCCGAACCTGAGGTGGAGCGGGCGGGCGCAGTGGTGACCCACGCGCACGGCCACGCCGAACTCGTCGTCGAGGATCTGCCCGACGTCGTGCGGGTGGATCCCCTCCAGTGTGAACGAGACGGTGCCGCCCCGGTTCTCCAGGTCGGCCGGGCCGATGATCCGCAGGCCCGGGACCTCCCCCAGCGCGCCGAGCGCGTGGGCGGTGAGCTCGCGCTCGTGGCCGGCGACGGCGTCCATGCCGATCTCGGTGAGGTAGTCCACCGCGGCGCCGAGGCCGATGGCCTCGACGATCGGCGGGGTGCCCGCCTCGAACTTGTGCGGCGCGGGCGCGTAGGTCGAGCGGTCCATCCAGACCGCCTCGATCATCTCGCCGCCGCCCATGAACGGGGGCATGGCCTCCAGCAGCTCGGCGCGGCCCCACAGGACGCCGATGCCGGACGGGCCGACGACCTTGTGGCCGGTGAAGGCCAGGAAGTCGACGCCCAGGGCGGCCACGTCCACCCCCTTGTGGGGGACGGACTGGGAGGCGTCCAGCATCATCAGCGCGCCGACCTCGCGGACCCTGGCCAGCACCGGGGCGACCGGGTTGACCGTGCCGAGCACGTTCGACTGGTGCACGATCGAGACGATCTTCGTGCGCTCGGTGACGAGCTCGTCGAGGTTCGACAGGTCCAGTCGGCCCTCGTCGGTGACGGAGAACCAGCGCAGGGTCGCGCCGGTGCGCTGGGCGAGCATCTGCCACGGCACGATGTTGGAGTGGTGCTCCATCTCCGAGACGACGATCTCGTCGCCGGGGCCGAGCCGGAAGCGCACGTCCTCGCCGATCGGGTTGCCGAAGGCGTACGCGACCAGGTTGATGGCCTCGGAGGCGTTCTTGGTGAAGACCACCTCGTCGCGGTCGGGCGCGCCGACGAACGCGGCGATCTTGTCGCGCGCGTCCTCGTACGCCTCGGTGGACTCCGCGCCCAGCACGTGCATGGCGCGGCCCACGTTGCTGTAGTGCATCGCCATGTGCTCGCGCATCACCTCGATCACCTGGGTGGGCTTCTGCGCGGAGTTTCCGGAGTCGAGGTAGACGAGCGGCCTGCCGCCGGGAAGCTCGCGGGACAGGACCGGGAAGTCCTTCCTGATCCTCTCCACGTCAAGGCCGTCGTTCATCAGGCCGTCGCCTTCGTGTAGGCCTCGTAGCCCTCTGCCTCGAGCTTGTCGGCGAGCTCGGGGCCGCCCTGCTCCACGATCCGCCCGGCGGAGAAGACGTGGACGAAGTCCGGCTTCACGTAGCGCAGGATGCGGGTGTAGTGGGTGATGAGCAGCACGCCGGTCTCGCCGCCCGCGCGGAAGCGGTTGATGCCCTCGGAGACCACGCGCAGCGCGTCGACGTCGAGGCCGGAGTCGGTCTCGTCGAGGACGGCGATCTTCGGCTTGAGCAGCTCCAGCTGGAGGATCTCGTGGCGCTTCTTCTCGCCGCCGGAGAAGCCCTCGTTGACGTTGCGCTGGGCGAAGGCCGAGTCGATGGACAGGGCGTCCATGCCGGCCTTGAGGTCCTTGGCGAACTGGCGGAGCTTGGGCGCCTCGCCGCTGGTCGAGGTCACCGCGGTGCGCAGGAAGTTGGCGACGCTGACGCCGGGGACCTCGACCGGGTACTGCATGGCGAGGAACAGGCCGGCGCGGGCGCGCTCGTCGACCGACAGGTCGAGCAGGTCGGTGCCGTCGAGCAGGACCTGGCCGCCGGTGACGGCGTACTTGGGGTGGCCCGCGATCGCGTAGGCGAGGGTGGACTTGCCCGAGCCGTTGGGGCCCATGATGGCGTGGGTCTCACCGGCGCGCACGGTCAGGTCGACGCCGCGCAGGATCTCCTTGTCGGCGACGGTGACGTGCAGGTCGCGGATCTCCAGGGTGGAACCCGAGGTGACCGGGGTGGTGTCAGACACGTTATGACTCCTTCGAGAGCGAGACGAGGACGTCATCGCCGTCGATCTTTACTCGGTAGACGGGGACGGGCTTGATGGCGGGCGGGCCGGTGGGCTTGCCCGAACGCAGGTCGAAGCACGAGCCGTGCAGCCAGCACTCGAGGGTGCCGTCGTAGACCTCCCCCTCGCTGAGTTTCACCTCGGCGTGGGAGCACACGTCGTGCAGCGCGTGCACCTCGTCGCCCCGGCGGACCAGGGCGACGGGGACGTCCCCGACCTCCAGGCCGATCACTCCCTCGTCGGGGATGTCGGCGAGCGCGCAGACCTTCTCGAACGTCACTTCTCGAGCTCCGCCTCGACCCGGGCGAGGACGCGCTCGCGGAGCTCGGGGATCTCGATCTTCTCCAGGAGCTGGGCGAAGAATCCCCTGATGACCAGGCGCCGGGCGTCGTCGAAGGGGATGCCGCGGGCCTGGAGGTAGAAGATGTGCTCGTCGTCGAGGCGGCCGGAGGTGCTGGCGTGGCCGGCCCCGGCGACCTCCCCGGTGAGGATCTCCAGGTTGGGCACCGAGTCGGCGCGGGCGCCGTCGGTGAGCAGCAGGTTGCGGTTGAGCTCGTAGGTGTCGGTGCCCTCGGCCTCGACGCGGATGATGACGTCGCCGATCCAGACCGCGTGGGCGTCGGCCCCCTGGAGCGCGCCGCGGTAGTCGACGTTGCTGCGGCAGTCGGGCGTGGAGTGGTCGACGAGGAGGCGGTGCTCCAGGTGCTGACCGGCGTCGACGAAGTACAGCCCGTTCAGCTCGGCGTCGCCGCCGGGGCCGGAGTAGGAGACCGACGGCGAGAGCCGGACCAGGTCGCCGCCGAGGGTGACCACGAAGCCGCGGAAGACGGCGTCCTTGGCGAGCTGGGCGTGGTGGTGGGAGACGTGCACGGCGTCGTCGGCCCAGTCCTGCAGGCTGACGACCTTGAGCGTCGCTCCCTCGCCCACCACGAACTCGACGTTGTCGGCGTAGACGGCGCTGCCGCGGTGGTCGAGGACGACCACGGCCTCGGCCATCGGCTCCAGCCGCACGACCGTGTGGCCGTAGGCGGTGCCGGTGCCCGACCCGGTGAAGGTGACCACGGTCGGCGCGGAGGCGACGGCCTCGCGGGGCACCGTGATCACGGTGGCCTTCTCGAAGGAGGCGTACGCCTGGGCGCTGACCCGGTCGGCGGGCACGTAGGCCCGCCCGAGCCGGGCGTCGTCACGGCCGACGGTCTCCACGGTCGCCTCGGGCGCGGCGTCGACGTGCACGGTGACGTTCGCGGAGGCCGCGACGCCCTCGTGCAGGCCCCGCAGCCGGGAGAGCGGCGTGAAGCGCCACTCCTCCTCCCGGCCGGTGGGGACGGCGAAGTCGGCCACGTCGTAGGAGGCCCTCTCGTGCAGCGTCGAGAGGGGCTTCACAGCGGTGTCGAGGCCCATCAGCCGACGGCTCCTTCCATCTGCAGCTCGATCAGCCGGTTCAGCTCCAGGGCGTACTCCATCGGGAGCTCGCGGGCGATCGGCTCGACGAAGCCCCGGACGATCATCGCCATCGCCTCGTCCTCGCCCATACCCCGGCTCATCAGGTAGAAGAGCTGGTCGTCGGAGACCTTGGAGACGGTGGCCTCGTGCCCCATGGACACGTCGTCCTCGCGCACGTCCACGTAGGGGTAGGTGTCGGAGCGGCTGATCTGGTCGACCAGCAGCGCGTCGCACTTGACCGTGCTGGCGCTGCCGTGCGCGCCCTCCTCGATCTGGACCAGACCGCGGTAGGAGGTACGGCCGCCGCCGCGGGCGACGGACTTGGAGATCACCGAGGAGCTGGTGTTCGGCGCGAGGTGGACCATCTTGGCCCCGGCGTCCTGGTGCTGGCCCTCACCGGCGAAGGCGACGCTCAGGGTCTCGCCCTTGGCGTGCTCGCCCATGAGGTAGACGGCCGGGTACTTCATGGTGACCTTGGAGCCGATGTTGCCGTCCACCCACTCCATGGTCGCGCCCTCGTACGCCACGGCGCGCTTGGTGACCAGGTTGTAGACGTTGTTCGACCAGTTCTGGATGGTCGTGTAACGGCAGCGGGCGCCCTTCTTCACGATGATCTCCACGACCGCGCTGTGCAGCGAGTCGGAGGTGTAGATCGGCGCGGTGCAGCCCTCGACGTAGTGGACGTAGGAGTTCTCGTCCACGACGATCAGGGTCCGCTCGAACTGGCCCATGTTCTCGGTGTTGATCCGGAAGTAGGCCTGGAGCGGGATCTCCACGTTGACGTTCGGCGGCACGTAGATGAAGCTGCCGCCGCTCCAGGTGGCCGTGTTCAGCGCGGCGAACTTGTTGTCGCCGACCGGGATCACGGTCCCGAAGTACTCCTTGAAGATCTCCTCGTGCTCCTTGAGGGCGGTGTCGGTGTCGACGAAGATGACACCCTTCTCCTCAAGGTCCTCACGGATCTTGTGGTAGACCACCTCGGACTCGTACTGGGCGGCGACCCCGGCGACGAGGCGCTGCTTCTCGGCCTCGGGGATGCCCAGCCTGTCGTAGGTGTTCTTGATGTCGTCGGGCAGGTCCTCCCAGGAGGCGGCCTGCTTCTCGGTGGAGCGCACGAAGTACTTGATGTTGTCGAAGTCGATCCCGCTGAGGTCGGAGCCCCAGTTCGGCATGGGCTTCTTGCCGAAGAGGCGGAGCCCCTTCAGGCGCAGGTCCAGCATCCACTCCGGCTCGTTCTTCAGCGCGGAGATGTTGCGGACGACCTCTTCGGACAGGCCACGCTTGGCCGTCGCTCCCGCGGCGTCCGAGTCGGCCCAGCCGAACTTGTAATTCCCGAGGCCTTCCAGCTCCGGGCGGTCGGTGACAGTCACCTTCCGGTCTCCTTGCTCGATATGTCGATCGTTTCGTGGACGGCCGGCGGTGGTGCCGGTTCGGAACGCGGGGAGGGCAGGGACGAGATCGCGCCCTCCCGCGCGCCCGCTCCCGGAGCCCGGTGGGGGCTCACGTGGGTGGTGCACACACCGTCGCCGTGGGCGATGGTCGCGAGCCGCTGCACGGGCGTGCCGAGAATGCGCGCGAACGCCTCGGTCTCGGCCTCGCACAGCTGCGGGAACTCAGCGGCGACGTGCGCCACCGGGCAGTGGTGTTGGCAGAGTTGCTCGCCGCCGACCCCGGCCTTGCTCGCCGAGGCGGCGTAACCGTCGTCGGAGAGCGCCTCGGCCAGGACGCGGACCCGCTGGTCGGCGGGGACCTCGTTCATCTGGGGCCGCAGGCGGTCGACGAGACCGGCCACCTGCGACCGGGCGAACTCCGCCACGGCCTCCTCGCCCACGCGCTCGGCCAGGAAGCGCAGCGCGCTGCCGGCCAGGTCGTCGTAGGCGTGCTCGAAGGCGCTGCGGCCCGCGTCGGTCATCGCGAACAGCTTGGCCGGCCGCCCGCGCCCGCGCTGGCCGCGCGGTCTGGCGGTGCGGGCCTCGGCCATCCCCTCGGCCAGCAGCGCGTCCAGGTGCCTGCGCACCGCCGCCGGGGTCAGGCCGAGCCGCTCGCCGAGAGCGGCGGCGGTGATCGGTCCGTGCTCCAGGATGAGCCGGGCGACGCGCGCACGCGTGCTCCGCTCGGCGGACACGCCGGAGAGCCGCACGGCGGCGGCCATCTCGGTGTCACGCATCCCGGTCACGTATTTCACAACATCAGTGTGCCGTAATTACTTCCCCGCTGACAAACCAGTGCTGGCGTGTCGAGAATGTGATGCATCACGTAGGAAAGGCTTACCTAACCTGCGGAAACGCCTCCCGGCCTCCGGTTCAGCACGGCGAAGACGGCGAGCGAGGCGACGGTGAACCCGGTCAGCACGACGGCCATCGGCAGTGCGCTGCCCTCACCTCCCAGGCCCACCAGCGGCGCGGCGAGGGCGCCGAGCCCGAACTGCAGCACGCCGGTCAGCGCGGCCGCGCTCCCGGCGACCTGCGGGGGCTGGCCGGCCAGGGCCAGCGCGCCGCTGCCCGGCAGCACGAACCCGGCCCCGCACATCATCGTGAACAGCCCGGCGACCAGCGCCGGCAGCCCCAGCCCGGCCACGACCGTGACCAGGATCGTCGCGGCCCCGGCCACGCTCAGCAGCAGCCCCAGCAGGATCAGCCGGGCCGGGTCCACCCGGCGCCCGGCCAGGCGCCCGCCGATCTGCGCGGTGACGGTCAGGCCCAGCGCGTTCAGCCCGAACACCAGGGAGAACACCTGCGGCGAGGTGCCGTAGACCTCCTGGAGCACGAACGGCGAGCCGGAGATGTAGGCGAACATCGCGGCGAACCCCATCCCGCCGGCCAGCGCGGCGGCCATGAAGGAACGGTCGCGCAGCAGGTGCCAGAAGGTCACCAGGGTGTGCCGGAGCCCGCCGCTCTCGCGGCTGTCGGCCGGGAGGGTCTCGCGCACCCCGGCCAGCGCCGCGACCAGCAGCAGCAGCCCGGTGACGCTGAGGGCCACGAAGACGCCCCGCCAGGAGGTGTGGGCGAGCAGCTGGGCACCGGCGATCGGGGCCAGGATCGGGGCCAGGCCGGTCACCAGCATCAGGGTGGCGAAGATGCGGGCGATGGCCGCGCCCTCGTACAGGTCGCGGACGATCGCGCGGACGATGACCAGCGCGGCGCCGCCCGCGAAGCCCTGGAGCAGGCGGAAGGCGATCAGCCCGTACACCGAGGGCGAGAAGGCGCACAGCAGGGAGGCGGCGGCGTAGGCGGCGATGCCGATCAGCAGCGGGCCCCGCCGGCCCCGGACGTCGCTGAGCGGCCCGGCGACGACCTGCCCGGCGGAGACGCCGATGAGGCAGGCGGTGAGGGTGAGCTGCACCTGCGCCTGCCCGGTGCCCAGGCCCCCGGCGATGGCGGGGAAGGCGGGCAGGTACATGTCGATCGACAGGGGGCCGATCGCCGACAGCGCGCCCAGGATCAGCAGCAGGAGTGTCCTGCGCCGCGTGTCCGGCGCCACCCCCGGCTCGACGACGGCCGCGGTCATACTCGTACTCCCTCGCTGGTCACCGGCGTGCGACCTTCCGCGGTCACCGGTATGGGACTGGTCGGCCGACGTGTCGGCACACGACGACCCACGGGCCCTGACGGGCCACGTGAGCCGAAGCGTCCCAACCACCGACGGGACGGCCGAATTCCTTGGTTTCGGAAATTTCACACAAAAGAACCTCCGGGGGCGTCCGGGTGGCCCGGCCGCGACACGCCGGCGAGGCGGCCCCTCCCGCCGGCGGGAGGGGCGGCACCCGGCCGGCGGGGCCGGTCGCGCGTGCCGACGGGACGGCCGTGACACGCCGGCCGGGACCGGTCGCGCGTGCCGGTGGAGGGATCACGACACGCCGGTGGGGCATGCTCGCGCGTGCCGGTGGGACGGCCTGCCGCGCCGGACGCGTGGTCCGGCAGCGGAGGCGCCGGGCGCGGTCTCTAAACTCGTGGCCATGGACTCCCCAGCCGTCGCGATCGTCGACCTGGTCAAGAGATACGGCGGGACGACCGCGATCGACGGACTGACCCTGACCGCCGCCCGTGGCGCGGTCACCGCGGTGCTGGGCCCCAACGGGGCCGGCAAGACCTCCACCGTGGAGATCTGCGAGGGGTTCCGCCGGGCCGACGGCGGCAGCGTGAAGGTGTTGGGGCTCGACCCGTCCGCGCCCGGGCTGCGGGCCCGGGTGGGGGTGATGCTCCAGGCCGGCGGCGTACCGCCCGCGGCCCGCTGCGGGCAGTGGCTGCGGCTGATGGCCCGCTTCCACGCCCGCCCGCTCGACCCGGCCGCGCTGCTGGAGCGGCTCGGGCTGACCGAGCACGCCCGCACCCCCTACCGCAGGCTCTCCGGCGGCCAGCAGCAGCGCCTGTCGCTGGCCGGGGCGGTCATCGGCCGTCCCGAGCTGGTCTTCCTCGACGAGCCGACCGCGGGCCTCGACCCGCAGGCCAGGCACGCCTGCTGGGAGCTGGTCCGCGAGCTGCGCGCGAGCGGGGTCGCGGTGGTGCTCACCACCCACCACATGGACGAGGCCGAGCGACTGTCCGACCACATCGTGATCATCGACCGGGGCAGGGTGGTCGCCGAGGGCACCCCCTCCTCGCTCACCGGCGCCGAGCGGCAGCTGCGCTTCCGCGCCCGGCCGGGGCTCTGCCTGGACGAGCTGCTGGCCGCGCTGCCCGTCGGCAGCGCGGCCAAGGAGTCGCCGGCCGGGCACTACATCATCGAGGGGCAGGTCGCGCCCGAGCTGCTGGCGACCGTGACGACCTGGTGCGCGGCCGAGGGGGTCACCGCGGACGACCTCAGCATCGAGCGGCGCACCCTGGAGGACGTCTTCCTGGAACTGACCGGGCGTGAGCTCCGTTGAAGCGCCCCGCCGCGCCCGGCCCTGCCTCTGAGGAGACGCGCATGACGACCCTGGACCTCACCCCGGCCCCGGGGGCCGCGCCGCTGGGGCGGATGGTGGTGGCCCAGACCGGCGCGGAGATCCGGGCGATGCTCCGCAACGGCGAGCAGCTCCTGCTCACGATGATCATCCCGGTGCTGCTGCTCGTCGGGCTCTCCGCCGCCCCCATCCTGGACGTGGGCGGCGGCTCCCGGATCGACTTCATGACCCCCGGGGTGCTGGCGCTGGCGGTGATGTCCACCGCCTTCACCGGGCAGGCCATCGCCACGGGCTTCGAGCGCCGCTACGGGGTGCTGAAGCGGCTGGGCGCGACCCCGCTGACGCGGACCGGGCTGATGCTGGCCAAGACGCTCGCGGTGATCGCCGTGGAGGTCATCCAGGTCGCGGTCATCTGCGCGGTGGCGCTCGGCCTGGGATGGCGCCCGGCCGGCTCACCGCTCGCGGCGCTGCTGCTGGTCGTGCTGGGCACCGCCGCGTTCAGCGGCCTGGGCCTGCTGATGGCCGGGACGCTCCGCGCCGAGGCCACGCTCGCCGCGGCGAACCTGGTCTACCTGGTCCTGCTGGCCTGCGGCGGGGTGGCCTTCCCGCTGGAGCGGTTCCCCGAGACGGTGCGGCCGGTGCTGGAGCTGCTGCCGATCTCCGCGCTCACCGGCGGGCTCCGCGCGGTGCTGGGCGATGGCGCGGGGCCGCCGCTCGCGGCCGTGGCGGTCCTGGCGGCGTGGGCGGCGGTGTCGCTGCTGCTGACGGCCCGCACCTTCCGCTGGGAGTGATCACACTTTCCTCCCCGAAAGGGGCACGGAGATGATCTTTACCCCCTAGCATCCTCCGGGTGATCATTACCGGGACGCGCCGTCCCTCCCCTCCGGTCCCGGCGCGACCGGCGCGGAGGTGGCCGAGTCTCGTCGCGGGGATCGTCGCCACGCTCGTCTGCGTCGCGGGCTCCTCCACGGTCTCCCACTCCTCCGACGAGCTCGCCACCCTCGGCGCGGCCCGCCGGAGCGCCGGGGGACTGTGGGAGCTGGCCCTGCACATCGACGGGCACTTCCTGCCGTACTACGCGTTCATGCACCTGTGGCTGGAGTTCGGGCAGGCCGAGTGGTGGATGCGCCTGCCCTCGGCGCTCGGCGTCGGGGTGGCCACCGCGCTCATCGCCGACCTGGGGCGCCGGCTGGGCTCGTGGCCCGCCGGGCTGGCCGCGGCGGCCGTCTACGTGGCGCTGCCGTCGGTGTCCTACCACGGGCAGAACGCCCGTTCCTACGCGTTCGCCGCCGCGGCCGCGGTCCTGGCCACCTGGGCGCTGCACCGCGCCGTCGAGGAGCCCGGCCGGCGCCGGGGGTGGTGGGGGTACGCGGCCGCGGTGGCGCTGCTCGGCTGCACCCAGGTGTTCGCCCTGCTCGTCGCGGTGTCGCACCTGGCGGCGGTCGCGCTGTACGGGCGGGGGGTGCTGCCCAGGGCGCTGACCTGCCTGGCGGCCGGGTTCGTCCCCGGGGCCGTCCTGGCGGCGGCCGGCTTCGCCGAACGGCACGCGATCAGCTGGATCACCCTGCCCGGGCCCGGCGTGTTCCTGGCGCTGCCCAGGATGATCGGCGGCACCGCCCTGGCGGGGGGAGCGCTGCTCCTGCTCGCGGCGGCGGCCCCCTTCCTGCGGCGCCACGGCGCCGACCGGCTCTGGGTCGCGCTGCTGGCCTGCTGGGCCCTCCTGCCGCCCCTGCTGCTGTTCGCGACGTCCCACCTGATCACCCCGGTCTACGTCGACCGCTACCTGTTCGCGACGGTGCCCGCGTACGCGCTGCTGGCCGGGCTCGCGCTCGCCGCGCTGCCCCGCCCGCCCGCCGGGCTCGCGCTGGCGGGCGTGCTGGCGGCCGGGTTCCCCGGCCAGCTCGACGTGCGCGGGGAGGACGGCCACCACGAGAACTACCCCCGGGCGGCGCGGATCCTGGCCGCCGAGGCCCGGCCGGGGGACGCGCTCGTCTACGGGCGCTCCTCGCTGCGGCAGGGCCTGCTGTACTACGGCGGCGAGGGCCTGCCCGACGACGTGATGCTCGCCGGTCCGGACCCGCTGCCGGACTCGTTCGGCTACCCCGAGCACGCCGACCTGGCCGCGGCCCTCACCGGTCGCGACCGGGTGTGGGTGATCTGGCGGGGCGGGTCCGAGGCGGCCGCGCGCGTCGCCCGGGTCGCCGTCCTGCGGGAGGAGGGGTTCGTCCGCGCCAAGGCCTGGCGGACGGGCCGGGTGCCGGGCATGACGGTGGCGCTCTACACCCGCTGAGGACCCGGCGGCACGGAGCGGCACCAGGGGCGGGGCGCGGCACGGAGCGGTACAGAGCGGCACGAGGAGCGGGGCGCGTCTCGGATGACGGACGTTCCCGGGAGGAGGCGCCCCACCCGGTAAGGTGTCACCGACCTTTTTGCGCCTGAGGAGTGCCGTGACCGCCGAAGCCCTGCACGGGCCCGCAGAACCCTACGAGCCCGGCCTGCCCAGGTCCAGGGCGCTGCTGAGGGCCGCCTCCGACGCCGTCCCGCCGTCCGGGCTGGTCCTGCTGGCCATCCTGTCGGTCCAGGTGGGCGCGGGGTTCGCCAAGGACCTGTTCTCCCAGCTCTCGCCGAGCGCGGTGGTGTTCCTGCGGATCGCCATCAGCGCGCTGATCCTGGGAGCGGTCGCCAGGCCCCGGCTGAGGGGGCTGACCCGGGGGGACGTGGCGGCGGGCGTGGCGTTCGGCATGACGCTGGGCGTGATGAACCTGTCGTTCTACGAGGCGCTGGCCCGCCTTCCCATGGGGATCGCGGTGGCCATCGAGTTCCTCGGCCCGCTCGGCGTCGCGGTGGCGGCCTCGCGCCGCCGTCTCGACCTGCTGTGGGTGGTGCTCGCCGGGTCGGGCGTGGTGCTGCTGGCCCCCTGGGGGGCGGCCACGTCCAGGATCAGCTGGACCGGGATCGCCTTCGCCCTGGTCGCGGGGGCCTGCTGGGCCGCCTACATCCTGCTGTCGGCCTCGGTCGGCCGTCGCTTCCCGGGGGCGACCGGGCTCTCCCTGGCGATGATCGTCTCCTGCGTGGTGATCGCCCCCGTCGGGATCCCCTCGGGCGGCACCGACCTGCTCCGGCCCGAGGTGCTGCTGATCGGCCTGGGGGTGGCCCTGCTCTCGTCGGTGATCCCGTACTCGATCGAGCTGGAGGCGTTGCGCAGGATGCCCAAGCGGGTCTTCGGCATCCTCATGAGCATGGAACCGGCGGTGGCCGCGCTGGTCGGCCTGGTGGTGCTGGGCGAGGTGCTCCAGGCGCGCGAGTGGGCCGCGGTCGGCTGCGTGGTCGTCGCGACCCTGGGCGCCACCCGCTCCTCGGGCTGACCCGGCGCTCCTGCGACCGGCCCGAGGGGCTCCCCCGGTGATCCGCGGGGCGCTCCGGCGCCGGACGTGCGGCCCGCGTGGTCCCGGGAGCCGGCTGACCCGGGCTCGCGGCGCGGGGGTCAGGGCTCGGAGGAGCCGGCCCAGATGCCCCGGACGTGCTGGATGTGGTGCAGCATCAGCCGTTCGGCGCCGCTCGCGTCCCCGGTCGCGAGCAGGTCCAGCAGGGCGAGGTGCTCGCGGGCGGAGTCGGCGAGCCTGCCGCGCCGATGAAGGCCCGACAGGCCGTACAGGCGGGCCCGGTTGCGCAGGTCGCGCACCACCTCCACGAGGTGGGAGTTGCCTCCCAGGGCGAGCAGTTCCAGGTGGAAGCGGATGTCGGCGTCGACGTAGGCGAGCAGGTCGCCCCGCTCGGCCGCGTCGACGATCTCCTGCGCCATCGGGCGGAGCGTCTCCAGGACCGGCGCGCGATCGGCGCCGGCCAGCCGCGTCACCGTGGGCACCTCGATGAGCTCGCGGATCTCGGCCAGCTCGTCCAGGTCGCGCTCGGACAGCTCGTTGACCCGGAAGCCCTTGTTGCGCACCGCCTCCACCAGGCCCTCCTTGGCCAGGTCGAGCATGGCCTCGCGCACCGGGGTGGCGGAGACCCCGAACTGGGCGGCGAGCAGCGGGGCGGAGTAGACCATGCCGGGCCGCATCTCACCGGTGATCAGGGCCGCCCGCAGCGCGTGGGCCACCTGCTCCCGCAGGCTCTGCCGCTCACCCACCGCGGGCAGGTCGAGTCGGCCGTCCGCCCTCGAAGCCATACCGGAGCCTCTCCTATCGACCGCGTCCACGTCCCGGTGGGCGGAACCCGCCACCGTCACATCCTCCCAGGCCGTCCGTCGGCCACCGAACATCCGGGGCCCCCTGCGGGGGCGGCGCCGCGGGGTCCCGGCCCGCCGTCCCCGCAGGGGGCCCCGCGGCGCGGTTCCCCGTCAGAGTCCGCCGAGGTAGGCCTCGACCACCCGGGGGTCGCGGCGGAGCTCGGCGGCGGACCCGGCGAGCAGGCACGCGCCGTTCTCGATCACGTAACCGCGGTGCGCGATCCCGAGGGCGGCCGTGGCGTTCTGCTCGACGAGCAGCACCGAGGTCCCCTCGGCGTTGATGCCCGCGATGAGCTCCATGACCGAGGCGACCACCAGCGGGGCCAGGCCCATGGACGGCTCGTCGAGCAGCAGCAGCCGCGGCCCGGTGACCAGGGCCCTGCCGATGGCGAGCATCTGCTGCTCGCCGCCCGAGAGCGTGCCGCCCTGCTGGGTGCGCCGTTCCGCCAGGCGGGGCAGCAGCTCGTAGACCCGCTCGATCCGGCGGCGGACCTCCGCCTGGTCGCGGACCAGGTAGCCGCCGAGCTGGAGGTTCTCGTGGACGGCGAGCGTGCTGAAGATCCTGCGGCCCTCGGGGACGTGCACCAGTCCTGACGCGGTGATCCGGTGCGGTTTCCCACCGGTGATCTTCCGTCCGTCGAAGGTCACCGTGCCGCCGCTGGGGCGTACCAGCCCCGAGACCGCGGACAGCGTGGTGGTCTTGCCCGCGCCGTTGTTGCCGAGCAGGGCCACGATCTCCCCCTCGGCGAGGGAGAGGGAGAGCCCGCGCAGGGCGTGCACGCCGCCGTAGTGGACGTCCAGGTTCTCGATCTCAAGCATCGGCGTCACTCCCGGCGGTCTCGGTGTCCCTCTCCCCCGCGGTGATGTCGCCGCCGAGGTAGGCCTCGATGACGGCCGGGTTGCGCCGGACGTCCTCGGGACGGCCGTCGGCGATCTCCCTGCCGAAGTTGAGCACGACCACCCTCTCGGAGACCTCCATGACCAGTCCCATGTCGTGCTCGATGAGCACGATGGCCACCCCCAGGGCCTGGATGCGCCGGATCAGGTCGAGCATCTCGGTCTTCTCGCCGTGGTTGAGACCGGCGGCCGGCTCGTCCAGCAGCAGCAGGTCGGGCTTGCGGGCCAGGGCGCGGGCGATCTCGGTGCGGCGCTGCTCGCCGTAGGGCAGGTTGCGGGCCTGCCCGTACCGGTCGCCGCGCAGGCCCACGAAGTCGAGCCAGTGGTGGGCCTGCTCGGTGCACTCGCGTTCGGACCGCCGGTAGCGGGGGGTGTGCAGCAGGGCGTCGAAGACGCTCTGGCGCAGCCACAGGTGCGATCCGGCCCGTACGTTGTCCAGGACCGACAGCTCGCCGAACAGCCGCAGGTTCTGGAAGGTGCGCGCGACGCCGAGGGCGGCCACGGCCGAGGGCCGCAACCCCGGCAGGTCCCTGCCGCGCAGGGTGATCCGTCCCGAGGTGGGCCGGTAGAAGCCGGTGACGCAGTTGAAGGCCGACGTCTTGCCCGCCCCGTTGGGGCCGATGACCGAGACGATCTCCGCCTCGTCCACCGAGAACGACAGGCCGTCGATGGCCGTCACCCCGCCGAAGGTCAGGCGCAGGTCGGTCACGCTCAGCAGGCTCACGGGACCTCCTTGGAACGGGCCGGCCACAGACCCTGCGGGCGCAGCAGCATGAAGGCGATGAGCAGGACCCCGAACAGGAAGTAGCGGTAGTCGGCCAGGTCGCGCAGGATCTCCGGCAGGATGCTGATCACGACGGCGCCGACCACGACGCCGGAGACCGAGCCCATGCCGCCGAGCACCACGGCCATCAGCACCAGCGCCGACGCCAGGAAGGTGAAGCTGCCCGGCGAGATGGCCGACAGCTGCGCGGCGAACAGCACCCCGGCCAGGCCGCCCCAGACCGCGCCGGCGATGTAGGCGGCGAGCTTGACCCGGTAGGTGTGCACGCCCATCGCCTCGGCGGCGTCCTCGTCCTCGCGGACGAACCGCCAGGCCCGTCCCAGCCGGGAGCGGCCCAGCCGCGCCGAGCCGAGGACCGCCAGCGAGACGACGGCCACGGTGACGTAGTAGAACACCGCGGGGTTCTCGACCAGGGTCGGGATGCCGTAGATGCCCGACGGGCCGCCGGTGACGTCCAGGTTGTTGGCGGTGATCCGGATGATCTCGCCGAAGCCGAGCGTCACGATCGCCAGGTAGTCGCTGCGCAGCCGCAGCGTGGGCGCGCCGATGACGATCCCGGCGATGACGGTGACCACGATCACCGCGGGCACCGTGGCGATCAGCGGCAGGTCGAACCGGGTGGCGAGCACGCCGCTGGTGTAGGCGCCGACCGCGAAGAAGGCGACGTAGCCCAGGTCGAGCAGGCCGCAGTAGCCGACCACGATGTTCAGCCCGGCCGCGAGCATCACGGCGATGGCCGCGCTGGTCATGACCGACAGCGCGTACGGGCTGGCGTCGACGAAGGGCGCCAGCAGCGCGATCAGCAGGCCGGCGAGCCCGGCCCACCTGTTCTGCATGAGCTTCGACGCCCGGCTGGGGGGACGGTCCGTGCCGCGGCGGCGGACCTTGGTCGCGGCCGTCACACCCGCTCCGTGACGCGTTCGCCGAGCAGGCCGGTGGGTCTGACGGTCAGGAAGAGGATCAGCACCCCGAAGGCGAACACGTCGCGCCACTCGCCGCCCAGCCAGAACGTGCCGAACGACTCCAGCAGACCGAGCAGCAGCCCGCCGAGCATGGTGCCCGGGATGTTGCCGATGCCGCCGATGACCGCCGCGGTGAAGGCCTTGAGGCCGATGAGGAAGCCCATCAGGAAGTCGATCTTCCCGTAGTAGGCCCCGGCCATCACGCCCGCGGCCCCGGCCAGGGCCGAGCCGATGAAGAAGGTACGGGAGATCACGGCGTTGACGTCGATGCCCATCAGCGCGCTGGTGCGCGGGTCCAGCGCGATGGCCCGCATGGCCCGCCCCTGGCGGGTGCGGGTGACCAGCAGGTTGAGCCCGGCCATCAGGACCACCGCCACGGCGATCAGGGCGAGCTGCTGCAGGGTGATCCGGGCGCCGAGGATCTCGATCGAGGTGCCGCCCAGGCGTACCGGGTAGACCCGCGGGTCGGCCCCGGCCACGGCGCGCATGCCGTACTCCAGGGCGAAGGAGGCGCCGACGGCGGTGATCAGCAGGGACAGGCGCGGGGCGCGGCGGAGCGGGCGGTAGGCGATCCGCTCCAGCGCGACCCCGGCCAGGCCGGTGAGCGCCATGGTGGCCAGCAGCACGGCCAGCAGCAGCGGCAGGGCCATCGAGGAGGTCACGCCGCCGACCGCGCCGAGGATGGCGAAGCCGGCGAACGCGCCCAGCATGTACAGGTCGCCGTGGGCGAAGTTGAGCAGCTTGATGATGCCGTACACCATGCTGTAGCCCAGGGCCACCAGGGCGTAGAACGAGCCGACGAACAGGCCGTTCCAGACGAGCTGCGTCATCGCGCCGCCCGCTTCCCCGGCGGGCGGTCCGGGCCGCCGTGCCCGCCGCTGCCGCCGTTGCCCCCGCTCGCGCCCGGACTCCGGTGCCTGCCCCGGTAGCCGGGCGACCGCTCCTCCGGCGGCTCCGGGCGGGCGTCGCTCTCGCCGCCCGGCACGCTCCCGAGGCCCCCGGCGTCGCCGCCGCAGGCCCCGGGCGAGGTGTTCCCGGTCACTTGAGGGAGTCCTGCAGGGCGAAGGCGTCGCCCTTCACCACGAGGATCTGGAATCCGCCGTTGGCCAGGGTGTGCTCGGGGGTGAACTTCAGGGGCCCGGAGAACATCGAGAAGCCGTCGACGGCCTCCAGGGCCGCGATCACCTTCGGGCCGTCGGTGCCGCCCGCCTTGGTGACCGCCTCGGCGGCCAGCCGCACCGCGTCGTAGGCCTGGTTGGAGTACGGCCCGGGGTCGCTGCCGAACTTCTTCTTGTACGCGTCGATCCAGCCCTCGGCGCCTTCCAGCGTGTCGGGGGTCTGGGTCATGGTGGCGTAGAGGCCCTCGGCGGCCTCGTCGCCGGCGATCTCGATCAGCTTGGGCGAGACCGAGCCGTCGCCGACCATGATGGAGCCCTTGTAGCCGGCCTGGCGGAGCTGGCGGGCGATGAGGCCGCCCTCCTGGAAGTAGCCGGTCCAGTAGACGAAGTCGGGCTTCTTGGCCAGCACGTTGGTGATGTTGGCGCTGTAGTCGCTCTCCTTGGGGGTCACCGCCTCGGTGACGACCGGCTCGGGACCGTCGGGGGCCTCCAGCAGGGTCTGGGTGCGCAGCGCGATGTCCTTGGAGTAGCTGGTGTTGTCGTGCATCAGCGCGACGCTCTTGGAGCCCTGCTTGGCGATCCACTTCTCGGCGGCGGTGGCCTGCTGGGAGCCGGTGCCGTTGATCAGGAAGACGTGCTTGAGCTTCTGGTCCACCAGCTCCTGGGAGTTGGCGGCCGGGATGATCATCGGGATGCCGGCCTTGCCGAAGATCGGCAGGGTGGGTAGCGTCGCCCCGGAGCAGTAACCGCCCACGGAGACGTCGACCCCCTCGGTGACCAGCTTGTTGGCACCGGCCGCCGCCGACTGGGCGTCACAGGCGTCGTCGGCGGTCTTCAGCTGCAGCTGGCGGCCGAGCACGCCGCCCTTGGCGTTGATCTCGTCGATCGCGAGCTGCGCCGCGTTGCTCATGTAGGGACCGATGGCGGCCTCGCTGCCCGACTGCGGGATCAGCATGCCGAGCACGATCGGCTCGTCCTTCTTGCCGGCCGCCTGGCCGGCGTCGCCGTCGTCGCCGCCACCGAGCAGTCCCTGGCCACATCCGGTGACCAGGAGACCGAGAACGGCCAGGGACGTGAAGGATTTCAGGGGGATGGCGCGCATTGCCGCTCCTCACATCTGGTGATGTGTGACATTGCATGGGTAAGTGAAGGACAACGTCAAGGGCCGAAACAAGACCGTTAGCGTTAAGTGGCCGTTTCCCCGCACAACCATCCCGCCGGGCACGAATCGCCTCTCCAGCGCCCCGGGAGAAGCCTGCCCCGGCTCCCGGCACAGCGGTTTCCGGACAGCCGGAATTCAGGCCGTCGAGCCGGGGCGGGCGGCGACGAGCGGGCGTTCAGAGCAGGAAACCGGCGGGGAACGGGTCGGAGGGGTCGAGGAAGTACTGCGCGGTACCGGTGATCCACGCCCGCCCGGTGACGGTCGGGACCACCGCGGGCAGGTCCGCCACCCGGGTCTCCTCCACCAGCCGCCCGACGAACCGGGTGCCGATGAACGACTCGTTCACGAAGTCGGCGTCCAGCGGAAGCTCTCCCCTGGCGTGCAGCTGGGCCATCCTGGCGCTGGTGCCGGTGCCGCACGGCGAGCGGTCGAACCAGCCGGGGTGGATCGCCATCGCGTGCCGCGAGTGCCGGGCGTCGGAGCCGGGCGCGGTGAACTGCACGTGGTGGCAGCCCCGGATGCCGGGGTCCAGCGGGTGGACGGGTTCGTCCTGCTCGTTGATCGCCCCCATCACGGCCAGGCCCGCGTCCAGGATCTCCTGCTTGTGCGAGCGCTCGAACGGCAGGCCCACCGCCTCGATCGGCAGGATCGCGTAGTGGTTGCCGCCGTAGGCGAGGTCGTAGACGACCTCCCCGATGCCGGGCACCCGGACCACGCGGTCCAGGCCCAGGCTGAAGGAGGGCACGTTGGTGATGGTCACCTCGACGGCGGCGCCGTCCTCCACCCGCACCTCGGCGACCACCAGCCCGGCGGGGGTGTCCAGCCGGATGACGGTGACCGGCTCGACGACCTCGACCATCCCGGTCTCGACGAGGACGGTGGCGACCCCGATGGTGCCGTGACCGCACATCGGCAGGCAGCCCGACACCTCGATGTAGAGCACCCCGTAGTCGGCGTCGGGCCGGGTGGGGGGCTGCAGGATGGCGCCGCTCATCGCCGAGTGGCCGCGCGGCTCGTACATGAGCAGGGTACGGACGTGGTCCATCTTCGCCAGGAAGTGCTCGCGCCGCTCGGCCATGGTGGAGCCCGGGATGACCCCCACCCCTCCGGTGATCACCCGGGTGGGCATGCCCTCGGTGTGGGAGTCCACCGCGTGGAAGACCCGCTTCGTCCTCATGGGCGCTCCTCGCGGGAGAGGGGTCCCCTCAGGGGCGGGACGGGGACGGGCTGGACGGAGGGGACGTGGAAGGGCGGGGTCATCGCAGGCCCTCGGCCAGCGCCTTCTCGGTGTCCGCGCGCACGGCGGCCTCCTGCTCGCCGACGAGCGCGAGCCTGGGCGGGCGGCACGGGCCGCCGGGACGTCCGGCCAGGTCCATGGAGAGCTTGATCGCCTGGACGAACACCGGCCGGGAGTCCCAGCGCAGCAGCGGGTGCAGCGCGCGGTAGAGCGGCAGCGCGGTGGCCATGTCCCCCTCGGCGGCCGCCCGGTACAGCGCCACGGTCGAGACGGGCAGCGCGTTGGGGTACCCGGCGACCCAGCCGACCGCACCGGCGGTGACCAGCTCCAGCATCACGTCGTCGGCACCGACGAGCACGTCCAGGCCGGGGGCGAGCTCGGCGATCTCGTAGATCCTGCGGACGTCGCCGCTGAACTCCTTGACCCCGACGATCAGCCCCTCGCCGTACAGCGTGGCCAGCAGGCGGGGGGTGAGGTCGACGCGGGTGTCGAAGGGGTTGTTGTACGCCACCACCGGCAGGCCCGCCGCGGCCACCTCCCGGTAGTGCTCCACCACGGTACGGTCGTCGGCGCGGTAGGCGTTCGGCGGGAGCAGCATCACCGCCCGGCATCCGGCCTCACCGGCCTGCTCGGCCCAGCGGCGGGCCTCCAGGGAGCCGTACGCCGCGACCCCCGGCATCACCCGGTCACCGCCGACGGCCGCCACCGCGGTCTCCACGACCGAGGCCCGCTCCTCGGGGGTCAGGGTCTGGTACTCCCCCAGCGACCCGTTCGGCACGACGCCGTCGCAGCCGGAGTCGACCAGCCACCGGCAGTGCCCGGCGTAGCCGTCCAGGTCGACGGAGAGGTCCTCGTTCAGGGGCAGCGCGGTGGCCACCGTCACTCCGTGCCAGGGTTTCACGCGGGTCGTCATTGTTCGTCCTTCCGGTGGGGGCCGGGCTCCCCGAGGGGGTCGGGTTCTCCGGCGGGGTCGGGCTTCACGGTGAGGTCGGGCTTGGCGGCGGAGCCGGGTTTCGCGGTGAGGCCGGGTCTTCCGATGGGTCGATCTCACCGGTCGAACCGGACTCTCCGGCGGAGTCGGGCTCGCCGGTGGAATCGGGAGGATGAGGGCCGGTCGGCGTCGCGAGGGCGCCGAGACGGATCGGGTGGGCGATCGGGCGCCGGGCCGGCGCGAGGTCCTCACCGGCCAGGCAGGCGATCGCGTAGCCGCAGATCCGGCCCTGGCACCAGCCCATTCCCGGCCGCGCCAGCAGCTTGACGGAGCGGGCGTCGGCGGCGCCCATGGCCTGGGCCTCGCGTACGGCCGACAGGGACACCTCCTCGCAGCGGCAGACGAGCGTGTCGTCGCGGAGCCAGTCCTGCCAGCCGGTCCTTACCGGGTACGCCTCCTGCAGGGCGCGCGCGAAGGCGGCGAGCCGGTCCCTGCGGCGGGTCAGCGCGGGATCGGGCGACACGGAACCGGCCGGGACCGCGGGAACGGAAACGGCCGGGACGGGTCGGCCCAGGTCCGCGATCGCGGCGTGGCCCGCCAGGCGGCCCTCCACCTCGGCCAGGACGGCGCCGCCGACACCGGTGCTCTCCCCTGCCGCGTAGACCCCGGGCACGCTGGTGCGCATGCCCGCGTCCACCGCGACGACCGCGCCGCCGTCGTGGTCGCGGCGGGTGGCGCAGCCGAGCTGGACCGGCAGGTCGAGCTGGGGGACGAAGCCGTAACCGACGGCCAGGGTGTCGCACTCGACGGTCCTCGTCGCGACCGGCCGCCACTCCGCGTCCAGGGTGGCGACGGTGACGTGGGTCAGCACGTCCCGTCCGTGGGCGGCGACCACCGCCCGGCGTCCCCGGTACGGGATCCGGTGGCGGGCCAGGCGCGCCGCGTACCCCAGCGCCTCCCCCATCCGGCCGGCCGCGAGCAGCGGGTGCGCGGCCAGCCCGAACCCGCTGTTGGCCTCGTACACGCCGAGCACCTGGGCCCCCGCGTCCGCCAGGCCGGCGGCGACCGGGAGCAGGAACGGCCCGGTACCGGCGACCACGATCCTGTGCCCGGCGAGGACCAGATCCCCCTTGAGCAACGCCTGCGCCGCCCCGGCGGTGAGCACGCCCGGCAGGTCCCAGCCGGGGAAGGGCAGCGGCCTGTCGTACGCGCCGGTGGCGATCAGCAGGGCGCGCGCGGTCACCGTGCGGGGACGCTCCTCGCGGTCGCCCTCCAGGCAGTGGAGGGTGATCGTCCCTGCGGTGCGCCCGGCCGCCCACACCCGGTGGCGCAGCAGCACCTCGGCCCGCTCCCCGAGCAGTTCCCAGCGGCGGGTGAACCCGTCGAGGCCGTGGTGCAGCGCACCGGGCCGGCCGGCGTGGAACCCCTCGGCGGGACGCCGGAAGTACTGGCCCCCGGGCCTGGAGGCGCCGTCGAGCAGGACCACGTCGAGCCCGGACAGGGCGGCGGTGAGAGCGCCGGCGACCCCGGCGGGGCCGGCACCGACGACGGCCAGGTCGTGGATCCGCGTCACGGGCCGCTCACCGCCCCTTCCCGTCCGTTCTCCCCCTCGTCGCCGGCGGAGCCGCCGGCACCGCCGGCACCGCCTGTGGTCACCCGGTCCCCGGGACGGGCCTCGGTCAGGCAGGCGCGCAGCGAGGGGACGCCGTTCACGGTGACCAGGCAGTCGAAGCAGACCCCGATGCCGCAGAACAGCCCGCGCGGGCGTCCGCCGAACCTGGTGGTCCGCCAGGAGCGGATGCCCGCGCCGTGCATGGCGGCGCCGATCGTCTGGCCGGGGACCACCGGGACGGCGGTGCCGTCCACGCCGATCTCGAACTCCGGCTCGGGCCGCGCCCGCACCAGGTCGTACGGCCCCCTCATCGCACGTCCCCCGCGGTCGCGCCCGTCTCCCGCACGGGAAGGACGTGGGCGCCCCTGACGGGAACGGCCCGTACGAAGGGGAGGACGCGAGCACCCCGGACGGGCGTGACCCGTACGAAAGGAAGAACGCGAGCGCCCCGGACGGGAACGGCCCGTACGAGAGCGTCCTTCGCGAGGCCCCCGCACGGCGGGCCGTCTCCCTCGCGGGCACTGCCGACGGGATTCACGACGCCTCCTCGGTGAAGCGGTCGGGGCGGAAGGGGGTGAGGTCCAGCTCGGGACGCAGCCCCGCCAGGAGGCGGGCGATCAGGTGACCGGTGGCCGGGGCCAGGCCGATGCCCGCGCCCTCGTGGCCGCAGGCGTGGTAGAGGCCCCGCGCCCGGGGATCCTCGCCGATCACCGGCAGGTGGTCGGGACAGTAGGGGCGGAACCCGCAGTAGGCGCGGATCGCCCGGTAGTCCGCCAGCGCCGGGAACAGCTCCACCGCCTGGCGGGCGAGGCGTTCGAGCACCGGGACGGAGACCGTGCGGTCGAAGCCGACCCGCTCCCGGCTCGCGCCGATGAGCACGGGCCCCGACGGGGTGCTCTCCACCACGGCGGACGTCTCCAGCCCGGCGGAGTCGCTGGCCACCGCGGTGACGTAGGCGGCGGTGTAGACCTTGTGCCGCACGAGCGGCCCGGCGAGCGGCTCGGTGACCAGGATGAACCCTCTGCGGGGCAGGATCGGGACGTGTACCCCGGCCAGCGCGGCGATCTCGCCGCCCCAGGTGCCCGCGGCGTTGACCACGGCCCCGGCCAGGATCTCGCCCTGGTCGGTGGTGACACCGGCGATCCGGCCGCCCCTGTGGACGAAGCCGGTCACCGTGACGCCGGTGCGCAGCATCAGGGCGCCGCGGCCGAACCGCTCGGCGCCGAGCCGGATGAGCCCGGCCGCCGCCAGCATGGGGTGGACCTGGGCGTCCTGCGGGTAGAACACGCCTCCGGCGAACCCCCGGGCCAGGTGGGGCTCGTAGTCGTGCAGCTCCCCGGGGCCGGCGAGGACGTGCTCGACGCCCTGCGCGGCCGCCAGGCCGGTGAGCGCCTCCAGGACCTCGTCGGTCTCGGCGACCACCAGGCCGCCCTTGGCCTCGAACTCGAACCCGCCACCGGAGGGAGCCTCCCGTCCCGCCACGCCCCCGGTCCCGGTCGCCTTTCCTGATCCGGTTCCCGCCCCGGCCTCGATCGCCGCCGCCGTCACCGTCTCTGACGCTGTTCCCGCCCCGGCCTCGGTCGCCGTCCCGCTCCCCGTCCCGGCCAGGTCGCGCCAGAGACGGTTGGAGAGCAGTGCCAGGTCCAGCTCGGGCCCCGGTTCCTTGTCGGAGACCAGGATGTTGCCCTCACCGGCCCCGGTCGTGCCGCCCGCCACGGGCCCGCGGTCGACGACCACCACGTCGAGTCCGGCGCGGGCGGCGTAGTAGGCGCAGGCCGCGCCGACGACCCCGGCCCCGATGACCACCACGTCCGGCATGTTCCACCTCGCTCCCGAAGCCCGGATCCGTCAGTACTATGTCACATACCTTTAAACGGATCAATGCACCAAATCAGACATTACGGGGCCGCATCCGCCCCCCGCCGTTCCCCCGCCCGGCCGGTTCCCCCGCCGTCCCGACGAGCCCGCCACGGCCCCGCGAATGTCACGGACGGGCCGAAGGGCCGGCCGGAAGGCCGTGGGGGAGAGAGCGGGGCCGACGGCGGGAAGGGGCAGGGCCGCCGGGGGCCGCCGGGGGCCGTCACGGGACCGCCTGCCCGGCCGCCTACCATATGAGCCGTGAAGCACCTCCTCGCCCTGGCCGGCCCGCGTGTCCTGAGCGCGGCGCGGATCGTGGGCCCGCCCACCCTCCCCACCGTGCACCGCTGGGCGCTGGCGGCGGTGGTCGTCAACGTCCTGATCACCGTCACGGGCGCGGCGGTGCGGGTCACCGGCTCGGGACTGGGATGCCCCACCTGGCCCCGGTGCACGCCCGAGAGCTTCGTCCCGATGGCCCACGACGAGATCTCGCCGATCAACATGGCGATCGAGTTCGGCAACCGGCTGCTCACCTTCGTGGTGCTGGTCGTCGCCGTGGCCTGCCTGCTGGCCGCCCTGCGACTGGCGCCCCGGCGCCGTGACCTGGTCCTGCTGGCCTGGCTGCAGCCGATCGGCGTGGCCTTCCAGGGAATCTGGGGCGGCCTGGTGGTGCGCAGCGCGCTCAACCCGGTCACCGTGAGCGTGCACTTCGTGGTCTCCATCGGCATGACCGCGGCGGCGTACGCGCTGTACGCGCGCTCCCGGGCGCAGGTGCCCGCCACCGGGCACGAGGGTCCCGGGCGGCCGGTCCGCCGCGAGGTCCGCGCGCTCGCCCGGGCCCTGGTGGCGTCGGTGTTCGTCCTGGTCGTCGCGGGCGTGGTGGTGACCGGCACCGGTCCGCACTCCGGCGACGAGATGGCCTCCCGGTTCGGCTTCGACATCGAGACCGTGGCGCGGATCCACGCCGACATCGCCTACGTGACGGTCGGCCTGACCTTCGCGCTGGCGTTCGCCCTGCACATCACCGGCGCCTCCGGGCGCGCCCGCCGGACCGCGTGGACGCTGCTGGCCGTCGAGGCGGCCCAGGGCCTCGTCGGCTACGTCCAGTACTTCACGGGCGTGCCCGCGGCCCTGGTGAACCTGCACGTGCTCGGCGCCTCCCTGGTCTGGGTCTGCGCCCTGCGGGTGCTGTTCGCGACCGGCCCGCACGTCCCCGCCGAGCCTGCGGGGACCGGCGGCACCGACCGGCCCGGCCGTCTCGACCGCGTCCCCGCCTGACCCCGGCCCCTCCCCGCCCGCCCTCGCACCGACCGCCACCCCGCACCCGCCCCACGCCGGCCCCGCTCCACCCCGCTCTGACCTCGCGGGTTCGACCTCGCTCCCGTACGGCCGGGAGAATGGCCGGATGTCACCGTCACGGCGGACTCTCCGCCTCTGTTACCAGGGTGCCGTGCTGCTGAGCGTCCTGGCGATCGCCCCGCTGACCTGGGTCTGGCTGGCCAGTTCCGGACACCGCCTGGTCGCCGAATCCTCGCCCGGCTGGACGGCCGACGTGCCCCGGGCACCGGTGGCACTGGTGCTGGGGGCGGCGGCCTTCAACGGCTCCCCCTCCCCCATGCTGGCCAGGCGCCTGGACATCTCCGCAGAGCTGTACCGGGCGGGCAGGGTCAGGGCGATCCTGCTGTCGGGAGACAACGGCCGGGTGGGGTACGACGAGCCGACCGTGATGCGCGACTACCTGATCGCCCGCGGGATCCCCGGCCACGCGCTCGTCCTGGACTACGCGGGCTTCGACACGTGGGACTCCTGCGTGCGGGCCCGTACCGTGTTCGGCGCCACCCGGCTGACCGTGGTCACCCAGGTCTTCCACCTGCCCAGGGCCGTCGCGCTCTGCCGCACCGCGGGCCTGGAGACCTTCGGCGTGGGCGACGACTCGTCACGACGGTGGGCCTCCACCTACGCCTACGCGGCCCGCGAGTTCGCCGCCGCGGCCAAGGGACTCCTGGACTCGGTGGTCCTGGACTCCTCCCCCGTCTTCCCCGGGCCGCGCGAGACCACCCTGGAGGCGGCGCTCCGCCCGGGGTGAGCGCACCCGGGAAACGGCGGCCCGAAGGCGACCCCTCCGAAGGACCGGCCGCGGCTCGGCCGCCACCCCCGTCCGGCCGCTGCGACGCCCCCGCCCGGCGAGCGCCGTCAGGCTACGGACCCTGCCCGTACACCGGTGCCGGCCCGCCGGGGCCGGAAGGCGGCGGAGGGGGCGGCACGGACGGGAACCGCGCGCGGGAGGCGGCCATGCACTCCAGCAGCGCCCGCTGCTCGCTGTTGAAGGTGGGCTCGTCGATCACGTGCCCCCTGGCCCGCTCGTGGAGCAGGCCCAGCTCGGTCGCGGCGAGCTGGTAGTCGCTCATCGCCCGCGACCCGGCCCGCCCGCCGTTCGCCCTGGCCCACTGCCTGGCCTGACGGCGGCCCGGCAGGGAGGAGAGCATCGCGACGTCGGCGGAGGAGACCAGTCCCGTCGCCCAGTAGGCGGGCAGGTAGGCCTGGATGAGCCCGATGATGCGCTTGCGGTCGCGGAAGACGATCCAGATCAGGACGAACAGCACGATCATCAGCAGCACGTAGGCGATGGCCAGGCCGATGATGCCGACGTAGGAGGCGAAACCGTTCCAGATGCCGTGCAGCAGCATGGCGCCGATCCATCCGGCGGCGATGACGAGGATCCGGCCCGGCCCGCTCCGCTGCGCCGCGTAGGCCACCGCGACGCCGATCATCGAGGTGAACAGCGGGTGCGCGAACGGCGACAGGACCCCGCGCAGCACGACGGTCACCGCCAGGCCCTGCGCTCCCATCTCGTCGAGCGCGGCCACGTAGTAGCTGACGTTCTCGCTCATGGCGAAGCCGAGGCCGACCATGCAGGCGTAGATGATGCCGTCGGTGGGGCCGTCCAGCTCGGCGCGCCTGAACCTGAGCAGGCCCAGCAGCACCAGGCCCTTCATCGTCTCCTCCACCAGGGGGGCGCCGAACGTGGCGGTGAGGCTGCGCGCGTAGTCGTAGCCCAGCTGGACGGTGCTCTCCAGGTAGATGAGGTTGAAGGAGTTGATCACTCCGGCGAACAGGACGGCCACCCCCGCGCCCCAGGCGAACGCGAAGATCAGGTTGCCGCGCGGTTCGGGCTCGATCCGGTCCAGCGCCAGCACCGCGGCCAGCAGTACCGGGACGGGCGCCAGCGCCAGCAGGAGCGCGATGAAGAAGTAGACCGGGTCGCCGTTCAGCACGTCGAAGGAGAGCGACACCAGGCCGCAGAGCCCGGTCGCCACGAGCCCGGCGATCAGAGCGCGCGACGGGCGGTCCCTGAGCACCCATCGGGGGTCACGGCTGGACATGTGGCAACCGTAACCGCTGGGGCGCACACCACGGTTCAGACAGGGGGAATCCACCTCCGGCGTCGGAGATCGGCCGGACACGGATCACCGGGTGGGTCACCGGACGGCGGATCGTCCGGCGGCGGGGCCCCCACGCCCTGCCGACGGTCCGGCGGCCCCGTACGGCCGTCCGGAATTCCGTGACAATACCGGGTGAGGAGCCGTTCTCGCGAGTGATCTCGCGATCCCGCCCCCGCCGGCCGTCGGTGACCATGAGCGCCCTCCCCTGGCACCGCCCCTCGGCCCCTCGCGGTTCCCTGCCCTGCGAAGACTCGCGTAAAGCCGGAACGTCTCCTCAAATCCGGAGAACTACCACGAAACACCCAGTCCCGCCCGGACTCCGGCACGCCCCGGAAGGCTCAGACGAACATCGAGTCGATCGCCACGGCCAGGAAGAGCAGCGCCAGGTAGGCGTTGGACCAGTGGAAGAAACGCATCGGGCGCAGGTCCACCCCGGTCTTGCCGGCGTTGACCCGGCCCATGAGGCGGTGCACCTCCCACAGGCAGGCGGCGCCGAGGACGGCGGCCACCACCGGGTAGATCAGGGTGGTCCCGGCCACCGGCCACAGCAGCAGCGAGCAGAGCACCGTGGCCCAGGTGTAGGCGATGCTCTCCATCACCACGCGGCGCTCGGTGGCGACCACCGGCAGCATGGGGACCTTGGCGGCGGCGTAGTCCTCCTTGTAGCGCATCGCCAGGGTCCAGGTGTGCGGGGGCGTCCAGAAGAACACCACGCCGAAGAGCACCACGGGCGCCCAGTCGAGCCTCCCGGTGACGCCCGCCCAGCCGATCAGCACCGGCATGCACCCGGCCAGCCCGCCCCACACCACGTTCTGCGAGGTCCGCCGCTTGAGGATCATCGAGTAGACCAGCACGTAGAACAGGTTCGCGGCCAGCGACAGGCCCGCGGCGAGCCAGTTCACCGTCAGGCCGAGCCCCAGGGTCGACAGGACCCCCAGCACGATCCCGAAGATCAGCGCGTTGGTGGGCGGCACCAGGTCGCGGGCCAGCGGGCGGCGCCGGGTGCGGCGCATGGCCGCGTCGATGTCGCGGTCGATGTAGCAGTTCAGGGCGTTGGCGCTGCCGGCCGACAGGGTGCCGAAGAGCAGCGTGTTGACGGCGATCCAGAGCGGCGGCAGGCCCTTGGCCGCCAGGAACATCACCGGCAGCGTGGTGATCAGCAGCAGCTCGATGATCCGCGGCTTGGTCAGGGCCACGTACGCCTTCACGACGTCGCCGAGGGAGCGGGCCGCGCCCGCCGCGTGCGGGGTCGCGCCCGGCTCGCGCGGGGCCGTCGATTGCTTGTCGGTGAGCACCATCTAAGGCGCTTCCAGCACGTGCGGGGTCAACGCGTAACCTCTGATTAGAGCGGATCCGTGAATGCGGGCACCAGCCAGCCTTGAGGACTCACTGTAGTTGCAGGGGGGGCCGGTCCTGGCACGGGGTACGGAAGCGGCACGGCGCGCCACCCCCCGGGGAAGGCGTCCGCGCCGGTCACGGATCCCGCGAGCCCGCCCCCGGAGCGTCCGCGCCACGACGGCGCGCCCGAAACCGTTAGGGTCCGGTGTGGGCGGGAAATAGCCAGACCGGTGCCATCATCACACGATTAAAGATCCGGAGATCGAGCACTTGAGCAGTGAACTCGTGCCAACCCTTGAATGGAGCGACCTGGACCGCCGCGCGGTCGACGTCGTACGGGCTCTGGCCATGGACGCGGTTGAGAAGGCGGGCTCGGGACACCCGGGCACCGCGATGAGTCTGGCGCCCGCCGCCTACCTGCTGTTCCAGCGGGTCATGCGGCACGACCCGTCGGATCCCTCGTGGACGGGCCGTGACCGGTTCGTCCTGTCGGCCGGGCACAGCAGCCTGACCCTCTACATCCAGCTCTACCTGTCGGGCTACGGCCTGAGCCTGGACGACCTCAAGGGGTTGCGCCAGTGGCAGAGCCTGACCCCCGGCCACCCCGAGCACGGTCACACCGCGGGCGTGGAGACCACCACCGGCCCGCTGGGCCAGGGCCTGGGCAACGCGGTGGGCATGGCGATGGCCGCCCGCCGCGAGCGCGGCCTGTTCGACCCGGACGCCGCGCCGGGCACCAGCGTGTTCGACCACGACATCTGGTGCATCGCCTCCGAGGGTGACATCGAGGAGGGCATCAGCCACGAGGTCAGCGCGCTCGCCGCGCACCAGAGGCTGGGCAACCTGACCGTCGTCTTCGACAGCAACCACATCTCGATCGAGGACGACACCCAGATCGCGCTGAGCGAGGACGTCGTCGCGCGCTACGAGGCCTACGGCTGGCACACCCAGACCGTCGACTGGACGCAGAGCGGCGACTACGTCGAGGACGTCGAGGCGCTGCATGAGGCCCTGGAGGCCGCCCGCGCCGAGACCGGCAGGCCGTCGTTCATCCGGCTGCGCACGATCATCGGCTGGCCCGCGCCGAACAAGAAGAACACCGGCAAGATCCACGGCTCGGCGCTGGGCGCCGAGGAGGTCGCCGCCACCAAGAAGATCCTGGGCCTGGAGGTCGAGAAGGACTTCCAGGTTCCCTCCGACGTGCTGGGGCACGCCCGCGAGGTCGTCGAGCGCGGCCGCGCCGCCCGCGCCGAGTGGAACACCCGCTACGACGCCTGGCGCGAGGCCGAGCCCGAGCGCGCCGCCGAGTTCGACCGCATCTCCTCCCGGCGGCTGCCGGCGGGCTGGAGCGAGGCGCTGCCGACGTTCGAGATCGGCTCCTCGGTCGCCACCCGCAAGGCCTCCGGCGAGGTGCTCAGCAGCCTCGCGCCGGTGCTGCCGGAGCTGTGGGGCGGCTCGGCCGACCTGGCCGAGTCCAACAACACCACGATGAAGGGCGAGCCGTCCTTCATCCCCGAGGAGTTCCAGACCAAGGACTTCCCCGGCCACCCCTACGGCCGCACGCTGCACTTCGGCATCCGCGAGCACGGCATGGGGGCGATCCTGAACGGCATCGCGCTGCACGGCGGCACCCGTCCCTACGGTGGCACGTTCCTGGTCTTCAGCGACTACATGCGCCCGGCGGTGCGGCTGGCGGCGCTGATGAAGCTGCCGGTCACCTACGTGTGGACGCACGACTCCATCGGCCTGGGCGAGGACGGCCCGACCCACCAGCCCATCGAGCACCTGTGGGCGCTGCGCGCCATCCCCGGCCTGGACGTGGTCCGCCCGGCCGACGCCAACGAGACGGCCGCCGCCTGGCAGGTCGTGCTGGAGCACCACGACCGCCCGGCCGCGCTGGCGCTGACCCGGCAGAACCTGCCGGTCTACGAGGGCACCCGCGACGCCACCAAGGTCGCCCGCGGCGGCTACGTCCTGCAGGACGCCTCCGACGGCCAGCCGTCGGTGCTGCTGATCGCCACCGGCTCCGAGGTCGAGCTGGCCGTCGAGGCCCGCACGCTCCTGGAGGCCGAGGGCATCACCACCCGGGTCGTGTCGATGCCGTGCGTGGAGTGGTTCCAGGCCGAGGACGCGGCCTACCGCCAGTCGGTGCTGCCCCCCTCGGTGAAGGCGCGCGTCGCCGTCGAGGCGGGAATCCCGCTGGGCTGGCGCGAGTTCGTGGGAGACGAGGGCGTGATCCTGGGCCTGGACCACTTCGGTGCCTCGGCCCCCTACCGCACCCTGTACGAGCAGTTCGGGCTGACCGCCGAGCGCGTGGCCGCCGCCGCCAAGGCGACCCTCGCCAAGACCGGAGCCGACAAGGGCGAGACGACGGGAAACTGATCATGAGTGAGATTCTCAGGAAACTGTCCGAGCAGGGCGTCTCCATCTGGCTGGACGACATCAGCCGCGAGCGCCTGCGTACCGGCAACCTCCAGGACCTGATCCGCGACAGGCACGTGGTCGGCGTCACGTCCAACCCGACGATCTTCGCCTCGGCGCTGAGCAAGGGCGACGCCTACGACCAGCAGATCCACGACCTGAAGATCCGCGGCGTGGACGTCGAGGAGGCGGTGCGCGCCATCACCACCTACGACATCCGCTGGGCCGCCGACGTGCTCAAGCCGGTCTACGAGAGCGGCGGCCGGACCGACGGCCGGGTCTCCATCGAGGTCGACCCGCGCCTGTCGAAGGACACCGGCAAGACCGTCGCCGAGGCGCGCGCGCTGTGGTGGCTGGTCGACCGGCCCAACCTGTTCATCAAGATCCCCGCCACCGTCGAGGGCCTGTCGGCGATCACCCAGGTGATCGCCGAGGGCATCAGCGTCAACGTCACGCTGATCTTCTCCCTGGAGCGCTACCGCGCGGTCATGGACGCCTGGATGACCGGCCTGGAGCAGGCCAGGGCCAAGGGCCTGGAGCTGGGCGGCATCGAGTCGGTGGCCTCGTTCTTCGTCAGCCGGGTCGACGGCGAGATCGACAAGCGGCTCGACAAGATCGGCACCCCCGAGGCGTCGGCGCTCAAGGGCAAGGCCGCGCTCGCCAACGCCCGCCTGGCCTTCGCCGCCTTCGAGGAGGTCGTCGCCTCGGACCGCTGGAAGGCGCTGGCCGAGGCCGGGGCCCGGCCGCAGCGCCCGCTGTGGGCCTCCACCGGGACCAAGAACCCCGACTACCCCGACACGCTCTACGTCGACCAGCTCGTCACCTCCGGCACGGTCAACACGATGCCGGAGAAGACCCTCGAGGCCACCGCCGACCATGGCAAGATCGACGGCGACACGATCCGCTCCTCCTACGAGGAGGCGTGGAACACCATGGCCGCCCTCAAGGAGGTCGGCATCGACTACGACGACGTCGTCGGCTTCCTGGAGACGGACGGCCTGGACAAGTTCGAGGCCTCCTGGACCGAGCTGCTGGCGACCGTCTCCGCCGAGCTGAAGAAGGCGTGAGGGAGCACATGTCAGTGTCCGTGACGTTCGGTGAGGACGACCTCACCGAGCTTGCCTCCGAGACCGCGGGGCGGCTCGCCGCCGAGGGAGTTCCCCAGGCGCTGGCCTCCGGCGACGCCACCCTGTGGGGTGCCGAGGCCCAGGCCGAGGCGGCCGTCCGCCTCGGCTGGCTGAACCTGCCGCACACCAGCCGGGAGCTGCTGCCCGAGATCGACGCGCTGGTGCGCCGGGCCCGCGCCGAGGGCCTGGACCACGTGGTCCTGGCCGGCATGGGCGGCTCCTCCCTGGCCCCGGAGGTCATCACGACCTCCGACGACGTGCCGCTGACCGTGCTCGACACCACCGACCCCGGCCAGGTGCGCCGGGCCCTGTCGGACCGGCTGGAGAGCACGATCCTGGTCGTGGCCAGCAAGAGCGGCGGCACCGTCGAGACCGACAGCCACCGGCGGATCTACGAGAAGGCCTTCCGCGACGCCGGGATCGACCCGGCGAGCAGGATCGTCGTCGTCACCGACCCGGGCTCGCCGCTGGAGACCAGCGCCCGCGAGGCCGGCTACCAGGTGTTCCTGGCCGACCCGAACGTCGGCGGGCGCTACAGCGCGCTGACCGCGTTCGGCCTGGTGCCCAGCGCGCTGGCCGGGGCCGACGTCGAGCGGCTGCTCGACGACGCCGCCGAGGTGCTGCCGCTGCTGTCGCGCACCGAGGGCAACCCCGGCCTCGACCTCGGCGCCGCCCTGGGGGCCGCCGCGGCCGCCGGACGCGACAAGCTGGTCATCGAGGACGGCCTGTCGGAGATCAACGGCCTGCCCGACTGGATCGAGCAGCTCGTCGCCGAGTCCACCGGCAAGTCCGGCAGGGGCATCCTGCCGGTGGTGGGCGCCGACCCGGGCGACGCCGAGGACGAACTGCTCGCCGGGATCGACACCGACGGCGTGGTGACCGTGGCCGGGCCGCTGGGCGCGCAGTTCCTCGTCTGGGAGTACGCCACGGCCGTGGCCGGGCGGGTGCTGGGCATCGACCCGTTCAACCAGCCGAACGTGTCGGAGTCCAAGGAGAACACCGCCACGCTGCTCGACCGGGCCGAGCTGCCGGTCGGCACGCCGATCCTGGTCGACGGCCCGGTGGAGGTCTACGGCGAGCTGCCCGGGGAGGGCGAGGCCAAGGACCTCTCCGACGTGTTCACCCGGCTGCTGGAGGCGATCCCCTCCGACGGCTACCTCGCGGTGATGGCCTACCTCGACCGCGAGGCCGCCTTCGACGCCCCCTACGCCGAGGGCGCCTCGTTCGAGGAGATGACGGACGTGTGGAGCGGGGCCGACGCGGCCACGCTGCGCGGGATGCTCGCCATCCGCACCGACCGCCCGGTCACCTTCGGCTGGGGCCCCCGCTTCCTGCACTCCACCGGCCAGTACCACAAGGGCGGCCCGCAGAACGGCGCGTTCCTGCAGATCACCGGTGCCGTGGAGGACGACGTCGAGGTGCCCGGCAAGCCGTACACGCTGGGCCGCCTCCAGCTCGCCCAGGCGCTCGGCGACCTGGGAGCGCTGACCGGGCGCGGGCGTCCGGCCGTACGACTGCACCTGACCGACCGCGTCGCGGGCGTCGCGCGCCTGCTGGCCGCCGCCAGGGAGGTCTGATGGGACGCGGGAGGTTCGCATGAGCAAGGACAGTTCCCCCACGGCCGCCGGGGAGGGCAAGAAGGACGCCGCGAGCGCCTCCGACGGTCAGGGCGGGCACAAGGGGCACAAGAGTCCCGGCAAGGGGACGGACACGACCACGGCGGCCACCGCCGCCTCCAGCGTCGGCATCACCGACGCCGTGATCGAGGCCAACCCGCTGCGCGACCCGCGCGACAAGCGCCTGCCGCGCGTGGCCGGGCCCTGCGTGCTGGTGCTGTTCGGCGTGACCGGCGACCTGGCCCGCAAGAAGCTGCTGCCGGCGATCTACGACCTGGCCAACCGGGGGCTGCTGCCGCCGGGCTTCTCGCTGGTCGGCTTCGCCCGCCGCGACTGGAAGGACCAGGACTTCGCGCAGCTCACCCATGACGCGGTCAAGGAGCACGCGCGGACGCCGTTCCGCGAGGAGGTCTGGAAGCAGCTGTCGGAGGGCATCTTCTTCTGCCGGGGCGAGTTCACCGACGACGGCGCGTTCGACGCGCTGGCGATGATGCTCAAGGAGATCGACCAGACCCGGGGCACCGGCGGCAACTACGGTTTCTACCTGTCGGTGCCGCCGAAGTTCTTCCCGGTCGTGGTCGAGCAGCTCAAGCGGACCGACCTGGCCGACGGCCCGGACGACGCCTGGCGCCGCGTCGTGATCGAAAAACCCTTCGGTCACGACCTGGAGAGCGCCCAGGAGCTCAACGCGATCACCAGCGCGGTGTTCCCGGAGAGCTCGGTGTTCCGCATCGACCACTACCTGGGCAAGGAGACGGTCCAGAACATCCTGGCGCTGCGCTTCGCCAACAACCTGTTCGAGCCGATCTGGAACCGCGGGTACGTCGACCACGTGCAGATCACGATGGCCGAGGACATCGGCATCGGCGGCCGGGCCGGGTACTACGACGGCATCGGCGCGGCCCGCGACGTCATCCAGAACCACCTGATCCAGCTCCTGGCCCTGGTCGGCATGGAGGACCCCACCTCGTTCGGGGCCGACTCGCTGCGCAGGGAGAAGGAGAAGGTCCTCAAGGCGCTGCGGCTGCCGGCGGACCTGTCGCTGGCCACCGCGCGCGGCCGGTACGGGCCCGGCTGGCAGGGCGGCGAGCCGGTCATCGGCTACACCGAGGAGGAGGGCATCCCGCCGGACTCCATCACCGAGACCTACGCGGCCATCAAGGTGGAGATCGCCAACCGGCGCTGGGCCGGGGTGCCGTTCTACCTGCGCACCGGCAAGCGGCTCGGCCGGCGGGTGACCGAGGTGGCCGTGGTGTTCCAGCGCGCGCCGCACCTGCCGTTCAGCAAGGACGACACCGAGATCCTGGGGCAGAACGCCCTGGTCATCAGGGTGCAGCCGGACGAGGGCATCACGGTGCGGTTCGGCTCCAAGGTGCCCGGCACCGCGATGGAGGTCAGGGACGTCTCGATGGACTTCGCCTACGGCGAGTCGTTCATGGAGTCCTCCCCCGAGGCCTACGAGCGGCTGCTGCTGGACGTGCTGATCGGCGACCCGCCGCTCTTCCCGCACCAGCGGGAGGTGGAGCTGTCGTGGAAGATCCTCGACCCGATCGAGGACTTCTGGAGCTCCCAGGGTCCGCCGGAGGAGTACCCGGCGGGCACGTGGGGTCCGGCCTCGGCCGACGAGATGATGGCCCGCGACGGGCGCGTCTGGAGGCGGCTGTAGATGACCAGTTTCATGCTGAGCGGCACGACCGCCTCGAAGATCTCCTCGCAGCTCACCCATCTGCGCCACCAGATGGGCACCCCCGCGGTCGGCATGGTGCTGACCCTGGTGGTGGTGTGCGGCGAGAGCGAGCAGTACGACGCGGTCCGGGCGGCGACCGAGGCGGCCAGGGAGCACCCCTCCCGCATCCTCGTCGTCATCTCCCGCGACGCGGGCGAGCCCAACCGGCTCGACGCCGAGATCCGGTTCGGCGAGTCCACGCCGGGCGAGGTGATCCTGCTGCGCCTGTACGGGGAGCTGACCCGGCACGCCGACTCGGTGGTCAGCCCGCTGCTTCTCACCGACACCCCGGTGGTGGCCTGGTGGCCCGGCGAGTGCCCGGACGTGCCGGCCAAGGACCCGATCGGCATGCTGGCCCAGCGCCGCATCGTCGACGCGCGGTCCGCGAGCGACGCGGTCAAGGCGATCGTCGGCCGGGCCCGCGGTTACGTGCCCGGTGACACCGACCTGGCCTGGACCCGGCTGACGACGTGGCGGAGCCTGCTGGCCGCCGCGTTCGACCAGCCGGTGGGCAAGGTCAAGCGGGGCGGCGTGGAGGCGGTGGCGGGCCACGCCAGCGCCCTGCTGCTGGCGGCCTGGCTGGGCGAGCGGCTCGGCGTGTCCGTGAAGGTCTCCGAATCCGAGGGGCCCGGCCTCACCTCGGTGAAGCTGTCGGCGGCCGACGGCGACATCGTGGTCACGCGGACCGACGGCCACCTGGCCACGCTCTCGCGTCCGGGCCAGCCGGACCGCAGGGTCGCCCTGACCCGGCGTCCGACGTCGGAGCTGCTGGCCGAGGAGCTGCGGCGGCTGGACCCCGACGAGGTCTACGCGGCCGCGATCCAGCGGCTCGCCAAGGCCAGCCGGTCCTGAGCGGCGGGCGCCCCGCGGTGAACCGCGAGGCGCCCGTCCGCCGCGCGGCACGTCCCGGACCACGGGACG
>NZ_JBNCLF010000006.1:1502-59886 GCF_049844535.1 Streptosporangium sp. DT93 | reverse complement strand
GCGGGGGGGCCCCCCGGGGGACCCCCGCGCGGCGCCGGCCGGCGGCGGGCCCCGGCCCGCACCCGGGCGCGGCCCCCGCGTCCCGTTTATGCGTTCTGCAGAAGAACTCCGGTTTCGCCCGTTCGATGGTTGGATTTCCCGTGCCCGGCGTCCCGGGCCGGATAGTCTCGCCACCGACGTCCCGTACCGGACGTCCCGTGTCACCGGCCTCGCCGGTGAAGCCTCACCCCACGAGCCCCGCGCCCGCAACTCCGGGCCGAGAAGAGAAGAAGTAGTCCCGTGAGCGTTCCCACCGTGATCATCCACCGCGACGCCGACGTGCTCGCCAAGGCCGTCGCGGCCCGGGTCGTCGTCCGTACCCTCGACGCGCAGTCGGCCGGGGGCTCGGCCCACCTGGTGCTGACCGGTGGCACCGTCGGCATCGCCACGCTCGCCGCGATCGCGGCCTCCCCTGCCAGGGACGCCGTCGACTGGCGCGCGGTGGACCTGTGGTGGGGGGATGAGCGCTTCCTGCCGTCCGGCGACGCCGAGCGCAACGAGACCGGCGCCCGGAAGGCCCTGCTGGACCATCTCGACCTCGATCCGGAGCGGGTCCACGTGATGCGCGGCCCCGACTCGGGGATGACCGCCGAGGAGGCGGCCGACGCCTACGCCGAGGAGCTCCGGCGCGCCGCCCGCCCCGGGGACCACGTCCCGGCACCGGCCTTCGACGTGACGATGCTCGGCATGGGCCCGGACGGGCACGTGGCCTCGCTCTTCCCCGGCATGCCCGCGCTGCACGACACCCGCCCGGTGGTGGCCGTGCACGGCTCCCCCAAGCCGCCTCCCACCCGGATCTCGCTGACCATGCCGGTCATCCGGAACTCCGCCGAGGTGTGGGTGATCGCCGCGGGCGAGGAGAAGGCCGAGGCGGTACGGGAGGCCCTGTCGGAGTCGGAGCCGGCGCGGGTCCCCGCGGCGGGTGCCCGGGGCGGTCAGCGGACCCTCTTCCTGCTGGACCGGGCCGCCGCCTCCAAGATCCCCTCCTCGGAGGGGATTCCCGCTCCCTGACGGGCGCGTCCCCGGCAGGGGACGTGAACGGCATACCGAACCGATCGACCGGGTAGGAGACCCCGTGTCCTTTCTGCGCTACGACGGCCTGCTGCTGGCCGGGCGGTACCGTCTCATCGCCGAACTGGGCAGGGGCGGCATGGCGACGGTGTGGCGCGCCCGCGACGAGCTCCTGGACCGCGAGGTCGCCGCCAAGGAGGTCGCGATCCCCCTCCACCTGCCAGGCCCGGAGCGCGAGATCCTCCTGGAACGCACCATGCGGGAGGCGCGCCTGGCCGCGCGGCTGAGCCACCCCAACATCGCCGCCGTGTACGACGTGGTCCGCACCGACGGCAACCCGTGGATCATGCTGCAGTTCGTCAAGTCCCGCGACCTCGGCGAGGTGATCGCCTCCGACGGGCCGCTGCCCGCTCCCGTCGTCGCGCGCATCGGGCTGGAGGTGCTGTCGGCGCTGGAGGCCGCCCACGCCGCCGGTGTCGTCCACCGCGACGTCAAACCGGCCAACATCCTGCTCACCGACGACGGCCGGGCGGTCCTGACCGACTTCGGTCTCGCCACCGCCGTGGACGGGGAGCCCAGTCTCACCCGGACGGGAATGGTCGTGGGCACGCCCGCCTACATCGCCCCCGAGCGTGCCGGGGGCGGCGCCTCGAACGCCGAGAGCGACCTGTGGTCCCTGGGCGCCACCCTGTACGCGGCCGTCGAGGGGGACGCCCCCTTCGGCCGCAGCACCGTGCTGGCCACGTTCACCGCCGTGATGACGACCACCCCGGGGCCGTACCGGCACGCCGGTCCCCTGGCGCCCGTCATCGCCGGCCTGCTCGACAAGGACCCCGCCGTCCGCACCGACGCCGCCCGCGCCCGCGAGCAGCTGCAGCAGGTCGCCGCACTGTGGGACAGGGAACACGGCGCGGCCCCGCCGTGGAGCCGGAGCCAGGCCCCCGCCCCGTCGTCACGCGACCAGGACTCCGCGCCCCCGCAGGACCGCGACCGGGACCCCGCGCCCCCGCAGGACCGGGACCAGGACTCCACGACCCCGCGGGACCGGGACCACGACCCCGCGACCCCCCAGAACCGGCAACAGGGCTCCGCGACCCCGCGGGATCGGGTGCAGAGCCCCGCCGCGTCGTGGGACCAGGAGACCGGTGCCGCCGAGATCCCCTTCCACACCGGGGCCGTCGCGGTGCCGATCACCCCCCGCGACACCACCGGTCATCCCGCCCCGGGCCCCGCCACCGCCCCTCCTCCCGGCCCTGCCCCCCACCCCGGCCCCGTCTCCGCTTCTCCTCCCGCTCCCACCCCCGGCTCCCCCACCGGTCCCGCCCCCTCCCTCTCGTCCACAGGCCACCGGCTCGCCGGGGCCGACGAACGTCCGTGGCCCCCTCCGGCGCGCCGGCGGGTCCTCGGGTACCGGTGGCTGTCGGCCGGCGCCGCGGCCCTGCTCGCGGGCGTCCTCGTCACGGCCGGTGTCCTCACCTCCGCGTGGTGGAACGACGAACCCGGCCGTCCGGGGCAGGTCACCCCCTCCAGCACCGACTCCACCGTGAAGTTCCGGCTCGACCACACCACCGAGGCGCGGACGGCGACCGGCGAACGTTCTATCTCCGGCCGTCGCACCCGATCCACGTCCGGGCCCCGCCCCACGTCCGTTCCCACCTCCGCGCCGCGCGTACGATCCACCCCCACGCCGCGCACACGTTCCACGTCCGTCCCCAGTGAACGTTCCACGTCGGTGCCCAGGGAGCGTGCCACGTCGGCGCCCCGCCCGACCGGCGCGGGATCCGGCGCGACGGAGCCCGCCGCCGCACCCACGACCGGCGACCCCGCCCCGAAGCCCGGCAACGAGAACGGCGGCGGAAACGGGAACACCAACAACGGGAACGGCAACAACGGCGGCAACAACGGGAACGGGAACGGCAGGAAGGGTTAGCCGGAGTTCGCCGAGCTTCCCAGGCGGTCACGAGCGCTACCCGATGACGGTGTCGATCTCACCGTGACCTCCCGCCCTCCCCTGCGGGAGTCAACACCGAAGGCGTGATGGAGCGTCACGGTCACGTGGGCTGAAGAGCTCGCGCCTCGCCTTCCCCCACACACCAAGACATTGCATTCGCTGTTCTTGTGACCGGGCGTGTCTGGCGATGAGCGGTCAACCTTGATTACGCTGTGCAGCCGGAATGTTACAGATACGATTACCGCGACAGAGGTCCCGCTGTATGAGCACCGTACGATGGAAAGGAGGTGGAGGCGATGGTGATGACCGCCAAGACACATCGCATCGAGATGCGCACGGACGCGGCCACCGAGGCACTCATCGTGCAGGCCGCGGAGGCCACGGGAGAGTCCACCTCGTCGTTCGTGCTACGCGCGGCCCGCGCGGAGGCCGGCCGAGTGCTCGCCCGGCCCGACGTCACACTGATGCCCGCCGAGCAGTTCGACGAATTGCTCTCGTCGCTCGACGAACCGGATGACGCACCCGTGCTCCGCAGGGTCGCGCGGCGACGGCCCGGCTATCACGAATCGACGTGACCTGGCGCTCACGGCCCCTCCGCGAGGAGCATGACCCCGGCGACTTCGACTGCTCGGTCCCGGTCATGAACGAATGGCTTACCAGGACGGCGCTTCGTGCCCAGAAGTCGGACACGACACGTACCTACGTACGGTCTCCCGCGGACACCGACCGTGTCATCGCATACTTCTCCATAACCCCCGCAGAACCGTCGCGTGCGGCGAATACGTTCTATTTGACCGTATTGAAGAAACATACTGCTTCACGTCCGTCTCCCTGAACTGCCGCCTTGATAGGTATCGCGTATCGAAACTCATTTGCTAAGATTTTTCATATCAATGACCGTCTTATGATTGCGACCACGGCGGTATCCGTGGAGGGGTCATGACCGGTCGACGCTCTATCACTATTCTTCACGTTTCGGACATGCAGTTCGGAAGGGAGCATCGGTTCGGGGCGGAGGGCATCACCGAGGGAGATCGCAAGCACTCTTCGCTGGCCGCACGGCTACTGGACGACGTCGCCTGGCTCCGCAGTGAGCACAACCTGCGGCCCGACCTGGTGGTGGCCTCCGGCGACCTGGCCGAGTGGGCGCTTCCCACCGAGTTCACAAAGGTGAGCGAGTTTCTCACCGAGGTAGCGGCGGGCCTCGGGCTCGGGCACGACAGGGTCGCGATGGTGCCGGGCAACCGCGACATCAGCTGGAAGAAGTGCCAGGCGTAGCTTCGACGACTGTGCCGGGGACGAAATAACCCCTACGTCCCCATACTGGCCCAAATGAATGCCATATTTCAGAATGTTCAGCCAGTTTTATGCTGGCACATCGGGCATTGAGTTCCCCAAGGACCAGCCGTGGTCCCTGTTCGAGATGCCCGAGCTGAACACGGTCGTCGCCGGGCTCAACTCCACCATGGCCGAGAGCCATCTGGACGCCGACCACCATGGCTTCTGCGGCGAGGACCAGCTGCGCTGGTTCGCCGACCGGCTTCGCGCGTACGCCAGGCGAGGCTGGCTCAGGATCGGCGTGATGCACCACAACCCGGTGATCGCCGACCCGGGCGACGACGCCTTCCTGCATGATCGGCACCAGTTCGGCGAGCTCGTCGCCCCGCACCTGAACCTGCCGCTGCACGGGCACACCCACGAGGGCCGCATCGACAGCTACGGCGCCGACGCCCTCGCCGTGCTCTGCGCGGGCAGCACCGGGGTGCGCGGGGAGGCCCGCCCCGGCGACGTGCCCAACCAGTACCAGCTTGTCAAGGTCACCCCCACTGGAACTCCAGCATCGGCGCCCACCTTGCCACGCTGTTCGCTCTATCCGGCGGGTCGGCCGCCTTCGGGCCCGGCGCGCTGCGCTACAAGTTCAGCGGCGGCCACTCCGGTATGTTCTGGTGGGCCGTCAACCTGTGCACCTTCGCCTCGGAAGAACTCGCCCCCTACGTCCCCGGTCCGTGCCACGTGCCGTACGACTCCCCTCTGGGCGCCCTCCTCCCTCTCCCCGAAGACAGGTGACCCCCATGTCCAGCATCGCCCCCCCGGCGGCCGGGTGCCGGAGGGGAGCGGCGCTGCCGCGACCGGCGGACGTCGCGCGTCCAGGCAGCCCGATCTGGGGGTCAGGTCCTTCCCGCTGGTGTCGGCCGAGGAGTGGCGCAGGCCCGAGGAGGTCCTGCGGCGGATGTATCTCGAGGCCGAGGAGCGGGCCATCGAGGCGTACACCCGGTACATGCGGGACCGCGTCAGGAAGCGGGTCTCCTCCAAGGTGCTGCGAGGGGCCGCGATCGTGCTGGCCGCCGCGGGCGGGCTCCAGCCGCTGGCCAGCGCGGCCGGTGCGGGGGGCGGCCTGGGGTGGGGTTACGTGCTGCTGGCTTCGGGCGGTGTCTGTATCGCGTTCGACCACTTTCTCGGGCTTTCGTCCCGGTGGATGCGGAACATGGTCTGCGCGCAGGAGATCCAGTCGCGGCTGCACGACTTCCAGCTCGACTGGGCGGTGCTCAACGCGCGCGACGCGGCCGAGCAGCGGCCGGTTCCGGTGGAGGAGTACCTCGAACTGCTCCGGGCCTTCATCACCGACCTGTCGGCGACGATCACCAGGGAGACCAACGAGTGGGTCACCGAGTTCCAGAGCGGGCTGGCCCAGCTCAACCCGCCCCTCGGCCAGAAGTGACCTCCGATCGTCCGATGCTTTAAGGGATCAGTTCGAAGGGGTGTCGGCGGAGACGACGGTGTCGATCTCGGTGAGGATGTCCTGCTTGTCCTGGGCGTTCATGCTGGAGGCGTGTACGGCGTTGCGGGCCAGGGTGACGAGGGTGTCGCGGTCCAGGCCCAGGTCCTCGGCGGCGACGCGGTACTCGCGGCTCAGGCTGGTGGAGAACATGGGCGGGTCGTCGCTGTTGAGGGTGACGAACAGGCCCTCCTCGATCATGCGGGGCAGGGGGTGGTCCTCGATGCGGGCGACCTGGCCGGTGCAGACGTTGGAGGTGGGGCAGACCTCCAGCGGGATCTGCGTCTCGCGCAGGTGGGCGATCAGGCGAGGGTCCTGCATGCAGGAGGTACCGTGGCCGATGCGCTCGGCGCCGAGGTGGTCCAGGGCCTCCCAGATGGTCTCGGGGCCGCTCATCTCGCCCGCGTGCGGCAGGCTGCGCAGCCCCGCGGCCGTGGCGGCGCGGAAGGCGTCCCTGAAGACGTCCCGATATTTCGGGCGTTCCTGCTCGATCCCGGCCAGGCCGAAACCTACCAGCTCGCGGGGAGGTTCCTGGAGCGCGTGGTCCAGGGTGACCCGGGCCGCCTCGGCGCCGTACTCGCCGGGGATGTCGAAGACGTAGGCCACCCGCACCCCGTGCTCCTCGCGGGAGCGGCGGGCGGCATCGTCGAGGGCCTCGGTGACCTCGCGCATCGGCATACCCGTCACGTGGTGGGCGTACGGGGTGACGGTCAGCTCGACGTGGCGGGCGTTCTGGCCGGACAGGTCGCGGGTCAGGCCGAGCACGAGGGTGGCGATGTCCTCGGGCTCGCGGACCAGGGCGTTGACCGCCTGGTAGATCTCGGCGAAGTGCGGGAAGTCGCGGAACCGGTAGAAGGCGCGCAGCGCCTCCTCGTCGGTGGGGACGCCGCCGTCCGGGTGGCGGCGGGCGAGTTCGAGAACGGTGGGGACCGAGGCGGAACCGACCAGGTGGACGTGCAGCTCGACCTTGGGGAGCGCGTCGATGAAGGCGTTCAGCGTCATGTGCAGGGACCCTACGCATCCTCCGCCCGGCAGCGGAAGGCGTTTTCAGCGAAATTGACAGTAAATTGTATGATTTGCCGTCCAGAGGCCGGGTGAGGCCGTACAGGGATGTCGTGTGATGTGAGATCCACGGTGGATCTCCTCCCACCCACCCGGCGGCTGGCGCATAGTGGGTGTCAGGCACCTCGACACCCCTCTTGGAGGCTTCCCGTGTTCGAGCGCTTCACCGATCGCGCCCGCAGGGTCGTGGTCCTGGCCCAGGAGGAGGCCCGCCGGCTGGGCCACGAGCACATCGGCACCGAGCACATCCTGCTCGGACTGGTCCGCGAGGAGGACGGCGTCGCCGGCCGCGCCCTGCGAAGTCTCGGCATCGCCGGCGAACAGGTCAGGAACGACGTCGAGGAGATCATCGGCCGGGGCGAGCGGGCCGGGACCGGCGCCATCCCGTTCACCTCCCGCGCCAAGAAGGTGCTTGAGCTGTCCCTTCGGGAGGCGCTCGAACTGCGCCACAGCTACATCGGCACCGAGCACATCCTGCTCGGCCTGATCCGTGAGGGCGAGGGGGTGGCCGCGCGCGTGCTGACCGGCAGGGGCGCGCACCTTGAGGCGGTACGCACCCAGGTGATCATGCTGCTCGGCCGGCGCGACGTGCGCCGCGCGCTGGACGCGGAGGAGGGGTCTTCGACCCTCGGGACCTCCGTGGAGGCCCGGCTGGAGCGCGTCCAGGAGAGCCTGGACCGGATCGAGCGCAGGCTGGCGGCGATGGCCGGAGAGGCCGGAAAAACGGAGGAGGCGCAGGGATAGGGAAGGTCCCGCGCCCACCCCCGACGGGAGGCGCGGGAGTGCGGCCTCCCCGTTCCGGGACCCCTGAGCGATCCCGGAACGGGGAGGACGCGTGACGGGTCAGCTCGGGGCCGCCGTCGCCATCACGCCCACGGCCAGCCTGGCCTCCACCACGCCGGGGTCCTCGGTGTGGTTCAGGGTCGCGCCGAGCGAGACCAGCAGCCTGCGCATCCGCGCGTTGTCCGACAGCAGGGTCGCCCTGACCTCGGCGAATCCCAGGTCGCGGGCCTGACGGACGAGCATCCCGGCCAGGTGGGTCCCCAGTCCCCTGCCCTGCCAGCGGTCCTCGACCAGGAAGGCCATCTCGGCGATGCCCGGATCGGGGGTGAACATCAGGCTGGCGACGGCGATGACCTGGCCGTCCTGGCCGGCGACGACCGAGTGTCCGCGGGTACGGTCGCAGAGGCGGTCGAAGACCTTGGGCGGCAGTGCCGGCATCGCGGTGAAGTAGCGGAACCTGCGGGCCTCGGGCGAGCAGCGGTCGTGCAGGTCGCGTACGGCCTCGCGGTGCATACCGATGAGCGGGCGGACCTGGACCTCGGTGCCGTCGGAGAGCTTGAGCTCGCGGTCGTCGCCGGTCTGCTCGGCCGGGGGCTGCGCCAGCCGTACGAAGGAGGCGGCGCGGGCGGCCTCGGTGAGGGTGAAGGGGAGCTCCGAGCGGCGGACCCTGATCGCGCGGCGCGCGGTGACCGGGACGGTGAGCAGCGTCGGGTCGGGAAGATCGCTCATCTCCGAGCCGTAGACCCAGCGGGAGTCCTCGGCGCGCAGCAGCTCGCCGAGCAGTTCCGGCAGGCGCCAGGGCGTCGTGCGCAGCCGCGAGGCGAGCAGCAGGACCCGGGTGGGCTCGTCGGTCAGCTCGTGCGCGGTGGCGGTGACGACCTGGACCTCGCGGCCCCCGGCGGCCTCCAGCGCCTCGCGCACCACCTCGGCGTTCGCCGGGATGTCCGTGACGAACTCGTCGACCGTGCCGTTCACGTCGGTCTGGACGCTCAGGCCCAGGATGTTGCCGCCCTTGGCGGCGAGCGCGGCGGCCAGTGAGGCCAGACGCCCCGGCCTCTCGTCGACGGTCGTACGGATTCGCAGAAACCCCATCAGAACGCTCCCTCTGTCAGGAGATAGCCTTGCCCGGTCCTGTTACGGGACTGCTACACACGAGTGAGCCCGTCGTTACATTTGGACAAGATCACCGATTGCGTGGCCGGACGGCGTTCACACAACGATTTCCGTTGCCAGTTATGCCGATATAGACGGATATAGCAGGATATGAAGATGAGTACGCGTGTTCCCCTGTCCGGGGACTTCGTCAACGGAGACGTCTCCTTCTGGTACCGCTCCCTCGGCCTCCCCGCCGCCGGTGAGCCCCTGGACGGCGACCTCGACGCCGACGTGGCCGTCGTCGGCGCCGGGTACACCGGCCTGTGGACCGCGTACTACCTCAAGAAGGCCTCCCCGGGCCTGCGGGTCGTCGTACTGGAGAAGGAGTTCGCCGGTTACGGCGCCTCCGGCCGCAACGGCGGCTGGCTGGTCGGCGAGCTGGCGGGCACCCCCGAGCGCTACGCCAGGACGCACGGCGCGGACGCGGCCAGGCGCTTCCAGCGGATCATGTTCGAGAGCGTCGACGAGGTCGTGGGCGTGGCGAGGGACGAGGGCATCGACGCCGAGATCGTCAAGGGCGGCGTCACCACGGTCGCCACCAACGCCGCCCAGGACCGGCGGCTGCGCGAGCTGCTGGCCCACGAGCGCCACTGGGGCTGGACCGAGGAGGACGTTCGGCTGCTCGACCGGGCCGAGAGGGAGGAGCGGCTGCGGGTGAACGGCGCGGTCAGCGCGATCTGGAGCCCGCACTGCGCCCGCATCCAGCCCGCCAGGCTGGCCCGCGGCCTGGCCGACACCGTACGGGAACTGGGGGTGGAGATCTTCGAGCGGACCCCGGTCACCGCGATCGCCCCGCACGAGGCCCGCACCCCTTACGGCACGGTCCGCGCCGGTCACGTCATCCGCGCCACCGAGGGCTTCACCGCCGAGTTCGGGCAGTACCACCGCGCGTGGCTGCCGATGAACAGCTCGATGATCGTCACCGAGCCGCTGGCGGCGGAACTCTGGGACGAGATCGGCTGGTCCGGCGGCGAGCTCCTGGGCGACATGGCGCACTACTACATGTACGCCCAGCGCACCGCCGACGGCCGGATCGCGTTCGGCGGGCGCGGCAAGCCCTACCTGTACGGCTCGCGGGTGGACGACCGCGGCCGTACGCACGAGTGGACGATCGAGGCGCTGTGGGAGCTGCTGACCGGCATGTTCCCGGCCGTGCGCGCCTCCAGGGTGGCGCACACCTGGTCCGGCGTGCTGGGCGTGCCGCGCGACTGGTGCGCCACCGTGCACGTCGACCACGCCACCGGCATCGGCTGGGCGGGCGGCTACACCGGCCACGGGGTGACCACGGCCAACCTGGCCGGCCGTACCCTGCGCGACCTGATCCTGCGCGAGGACACCGAGCTGGCGGGTCTCCCCTGGGTGGACCGTAAGGTGCGAGGCTGGGAGGTGGAACCGCTGCGGTGGATCGGCGTGCACACCATGTACGACCTCTACCGGCGGGCCGACGCCCGGGAGAAGGCGGGGCTCGGCCGCACCTCGGTGCTGGCCCGCGTCGCCGACTCCATCACCGGACGCTGACGCCGGACACCGACACCGGCCGCGTCCCCAGGCCCAGGAGAGCCATGTCCCGTACACCCGCACCGGGCACCACCCCCCGCCCTTCGTCCTCGCGCACACCCCTGTCCCGTCCGTCCGCCCCGTGCGCGGTCCGCGTCCCGGCGGTGGGCGCGTGAGCGACCTCTCCTCCCGCGGCGACCTGCTCTTCCGCGGCGGCCGGGTCTTCCTGGCCGCCGACGCCTTCGCCGAGGCCGTGCTGGTCCGCGACGGCCGGATCGCCGCCGTGGGCACCGCGTCCGACGTGGCCGAGCTGGCCGCGCCCGGCCACGAGACCGTGGACCTGGACGGCGGTCTGCTGACCCCCGCGTTCACCGACGCGCACATCCACCCCGTGCAGGCGGGCCTGGAGCGGGCCAGGTGCGACCTGTCGTCGGTCTACGGCCTGCCCGAGTACCTGGAGCGGATCACCGCCTACGCCGGCGCGCATCCCGAACGGCCGTGGATCGACGGCGGCGGCTGGGACATGTCGGCCTTCCCCGGCGGCCTGCCGCACCGCTCCCAGCTCGACGTCGTCGACCGCCCGGCCTACCTCATCCAGCGCGACCACCACGCCGCCTGGGCGAACACCCGGGCGCTGGAGCTGGCCGGCATCACCCGCGACACCCCCGACCCCGCCGACGGCCGCATCGAGCGCGACCCCGACGGCACCCCCAGCGGCGTGCTGCACGAGGGCGCGATGGACCTGGTCGGCCTGCTCGCCCCCCGCCCCACCGCCGGCGACCTGCACGACGCGCTGCTCGCCGCCCAGGAGCACCTGTTCTCCCTGGGCATCACCGGCTGGCAGGACGCCATCGTCGGCTCCTACGCCGGCTCCGACGACCCGCTGCCCACCTACCTCGCGGCGGCGGCCTCCGGCGCGCTGCGGGCCCGCGTGGTGGGCGCGCTCTGGTGGGACCGTACGCGCGGCGCCGAGCAGATCCCCGACCTGCTGGAGCGCCGCCGCTCCGCCGAGGGCCTGGAGCGGTTCCGCGCCACCTCCGTGAAGATCATGCAGGACGGCATCGCCGAGAACTTCACCGCCGCGGTGATCGAGCCCTACTGCCGCTGCGGCGGCACCGGCCTGTCGTACGTCGAGCCCGCGCTGCTGCGCGAGCACGTCGCCGAGCTGGACCGGCACGGCTTCCAGGTGCACGTCCACGCCATCGGCGAGCGGGCCGTGCGCGAGGCGCTGGACGCCTTCGAGGGGACCGACCCGGCCAACCGTCACCACATCGCGCACCTGCAGGTCATCGAGCCGTCCGACGTGCCGCGCTTCGCCGAACTCGGCGTGACCGCCAACCTGCAGCCGCTGTGGGCCACCCACCACGCCCAGATGGACGAGCTGACGATCCCGTTCCTGGGCGAGGAGCGCTCGTCCTGGCAGTACCCGTTCGCCGACCTGCTGCGCGCGGGCACGCGGTTCTGCGCGGGCAGCGACTGGCCGGTCTCGGTCGCCGACCCGATCCAGGGCATGCACGTGGCCGTCAACCGCACCGAACCGGGCGGCTCGATGCACGCGGGCTACCCGACGGCGCAGACCCCGTTCCTGCCCGGCCAGAGCCTGGACCTGGCCACGGCGCTGACCGCCTACACCGCGGGCTCGGCGTGGATCAACCGCGACGACGACGCCGGGAGCATCGTCCCGGGCAACCGCGCCGACCTGGTCGTCCTGGACCGCGACCCGTTCGCCGAACCCGCCGCCGACATCTGGCGGACGGCGGTGGCCATGACCTTCGTCGACGGCCAGGAGGTCTACCGCCGCTGACCGCTCGCGCCCCGGCCGCCTTCTCCCAGGAGGTGCCGTCGGTCCTGCGGGCGAGAGCCATCCCTTGGCGTCGAGGGGCGCCTCGGGGTCAAGGGGTGGTTCGAGGGGATCCGCTCGCCGGTGGTTCGAGGGGATCCGCTCGCCGCCCCATGGCGGGCGGGGGTCCGTGTCAGCGGCCGAACCAGCGGCGCTTTCCGGTGCTCCGGTAGCGGATGCGGACCTTGCCGAAGCCGAGCTTGCCGGTCACCCGCACATGCAGCAGGCCCGGCCTCGCCACGCCCGGGACCTCGGACGACACGCTGCCCCACTCGCAGTTCGTCCCGTCGGCGTCGGCGCTGGCGCCCGGTGGCAACGTGATGCGGGCGGAGCCGTACGTCAGGTGGAGATCCAGGGTGATCTCCAGGTGGTCGATCTCCGCTTCGGTCAGGTCCAGGCGCGGGTCGCCGAACTCGGACTCGATGCGCAACACCCGGGGCACCCGCCACCGGCCGGTACGCACGATCTTGCCCGCCGTCGAGGTCAGGGTCACCACCTCGTCGGAGCGTTCGGGCAGGTCGGCCGTCAACGTGGCCAGATCGCCGTGCGACACGGCGGTCAGGGCGCGTTCGACGCGCGACTCCATCTCGTCCGAGGTCAGGCGGCCGTCGGTGTACGCCCGCTGGAGGCGCAGGACGGTCGTCTCCCGGTCCTGATGGGAAGCACGAGCTTCTGGGTCCATACACTCACCTTTCCAAGGTTTCCAACATATTGGGTGATCGCCAACGTTGAGACGTGGGTGGCGACGACCACGTCGTCCTGGCCGTGGCCCGTTACGCTCCCCGCCATGACCATTCGATTCACCGCCCGGGTCGCGGGAGTGGCGGAAGACCACGACCTGGAATGCCTGTCCGCCGGTGTCGCCGAGAGCGACGACGGCGAGGGCATGGAACTGATCTTCCAGTGCGCCTTGTCCGAGAACGAGGACGAGGACGAAGAGAAGGACGAGGACGTCGAGGAGTCGGAGACGGACGGCCACTGCCTGGTCACCACCGGCCAGGCGACCGCGTACGGGGCCGTCGGCGAGATCACCCTTCACGACAGGGTGCTCCGCGTCGTCATCGCCCCGCACGCCCTGGAGGAGCTGGGCTTCGACGACCCCGAGATCGAAGCGGTCCTCGACGTGGACGACGAGACGATCGACCGGCTCCGCCTCGCCCTGCGACGCATCATGGCCTACGGCCCGGCCCACACCCGCCCGGCCGTCGTCCGGCTGTGACACTGCCACCGGGCCTTCGTTCGACGGGCGTTCGAGGCGCGGAGCCGACGGCCCTCGCCGTTTCGAAGATCGCGGTCAGAGCCGTCCGGTCGGCCGCCGGGCGGTAGGAGGAGACGGCGACCCGACCACGGGAATCGTCGCTGCCACGTCGACGGCCCGGCGCCATGCCGGCGACCCGGTGTCGCGTCAGCGGTCGTGTCAGTGCGGTGACGGCCCGGTGTCAGCGCGGTCGGCCATGGTGGAGCCTTGAGCGGTCCGGTGGATGCGGCCTCGGGATCGCGTGAGGAACGTACCGTCGCGAGATGAGGAATCGTCATGGGTGAATCCCTCCACACCGTCGCCACGATGCCGGCCGCGCGCCGGCCCGGCTGCCCCTTCGATCCTCCGGCCGAGCTGGTCGAGGCCCGCGAGCACGGCCCGATCAGCCGCCTCCCCTTCCCCGACGGGCACCAGGGCCGGCTGGTCACCGGGTACGACCTGGTCCGGTCGGTCCTGGCCGACCCGCGGTTCAGCTCCCGCAAGGAGCTCATGCGCCACCACCCGCTGATCGACTACGGCGAGATCGAGGTCCCTCCGGCGCCGCCCGGCGAGTTCCTGCTGATGGACGAGCCGCGGCACGGCCGCTACCGCAGGCCGCTCACGGGCAAGTTCACCGTGAGGCGGATGCGCCAGCTCACCGAGCGCGTCGAGCAGGTCACCGCCGAGCACCTGGACGCGATGGAGAAGGCCGGGCCCTCGGCGGACCTGGTGACCGCGTTCGCCAGGCCCATCCCCTCCGTCATCATCTGTGAGCTATTAGGCGTCCCGTACGAGGACCGCGGCTCCTTCCAGGACAACATCGACACATTCCTCGGCGGGGAGGTCGGCGACGAGGAGCTGATCGCGGCCTACGTCGCGACCCAGAGCTACCTCGCCGAGCTGGTGGCCGCCAAGCGCGCGAACCCCACCGACGACATCCTCAGCGACCTGCTCGACGGCGACCTGACCGACGAGGAGCTCCAGGGGATGGCCCTGCTCCTGCTGTCGGCCGGGTTCGACACCACCGCGAACATGCTCGCGCTGGGCACCTTCGCCCTGCTGAGCAACCCCGGGCAGCTCGCCGCGTGGCGCGCCGACCCCGCGCTCACCGAGGGCGCCGTCGAGGAGCTGCTGCGCTACCTGACCGTCGCCAAGCAGTTCCACAGGGTCGCGCTGGAGGACGTGGAGCTGGACGGCCGGACCGTCGAGGCCGGTACGACGGTCATCCTGTCGTACAACACCGCCAACCGCGATCCAGAGCGCTTCACCGACCCGCACACGCTCGACCTGCGCAGGCAGGAGGGCGGGCACCTGGCGTTCGGCCACGGCGTCCACCAGTGCCTGGGCCAGCAACTCGCCCGCGTCGAGCTGCGCGTCGCCCTCCCCGCGCTCTTGGGCCGCTTCCCCACGCTGCGCCTGGCCGTACCGGCCGAGGAGGTCGCCCTGCGCCCGGAGATCGCCGACATCTACGGCGTCAAGAGCCTCCCGGTCACCTGGGACACATGACCGCGAACCGACGACGGGTCAGACCGTCCGCAGGTCATCCGCCGCGTCATGCACCTGTGGTCGGGATCGCCCGGTTCGGCGGGCTCACCCGGCCTCCCGGCGTCCGGAAGGGCTCGGGCATCCCTCGCGAGAGGCCGCCAACGCCGGAGGGCACGCGCGGCGTTCACGGGGCAAGCGTGATCTCGGCCAGGTCGCGCCAGTCCTCCCGCGCTCCGGCGCGGGCCGCCTCGGTGAAGGCGGTCTCGCCGAGGTGGTCCCTGGCGTCCGCGGCGATCCTGGAGGCGTCCGGCAGCGAGCGATCCTGCGTGCCGCGCACGGCGTCGCTCGCCGCGAGCAGCCGCACGGCCCGCTCGTACTCCCCCCGGCGCAACGCGAGATCCGCGACCCCGACCAGCACCTCGGCGGTCAGCGGCGGGTAGGCGTATTCCACGGCCACGCGGAACGCCTCGCTGCGGTACGCGCGGGCCTCGTCGAGATCCTCGGTGAGGTGGCCGCGCAGATTCATGACCCTGACGTCGAAGGAGGCGCCGTCGCCCAGCGCCGCCCCTGCCGTGGCCAGGTGCCGGTGTGCCGCCTCCGGTTCGCCGCGCCAGCACGCCAGTTGCGCCTCCGAGAGCGCCAGCTCGACGAGCGTGTCCGGCCAGGTGATCCCGCCCGCCCACCGCCGCGCGTCCGCCATGGCCGAAGCGGCGGCCCGCTCGTCGCCGAGCAGCCAGCGCAGCTGGGCCTGTCGCGCCCGCAGGATGATCAGATCTTCGGTCGCGCCCACCTCGGTCAGCGCCGTGACCGCCTCCTCGTAGTGCTCGCAGGCGCGCGCGAACTCGCCGCGCGTGGCGAGCCGGTCGGCCAGGAAGGTCAGCGCCATCGAGATCCCCCACCGGTCGCCCAGCGTGCGGAACTCGGCGAGGGCGATCTCGATGTCGGCGTCCACGCCGGTCTCGTCGCCACCGAACGTGAGCCGCAACCGGCCGTGGGTGAGCCTGGCCTGCGCGCGCACCCATGGATCGCCGTCGGCGATGAGCGGTTCGAACGCGGGGAAGAACTCCGTCGGTTCCCGCAGCATCCGCTCCAGCGGCTCGACGAACCCGAGCAGCGGGTTGCGGTACCCGCCGCGCCGGACGAGCCGGTGCGCCTCCTGGATCCACTCCCGCGCCCGGTGCTGGTCGCCGCCGGATCCGGAGGTCACGAACACCGTCACCATGGTGTACGCCATCGCCCGTGTCTCGTCGGGCACCTCGCCGGGCAGCGAGGCCGCCGCGATGCTCAGCTCGGTGCCCTCGTTCCTGTGCCCACTGAGGAACCAGTACCAGCCCGCGGCCACGGCCAGCCGCATCGCCTCCTTGGCCCATCCCTCGGCGATCGCCCCGCGCAGGGCCGCGCCGATGTCGTCGTGCTCGGCCTGGAGCACCGACAGCCATCTCAGTTGCCCGGCCCGGCGCAGGTGGGGATCGGCCGTCTCGGCCAGCTCGGTGACGTGGGCCAGATGCGCCCGGCGGGCCGGCTCGACCTCCCCGGCCTCGGCGAGCCGGTACGCCGCGTACTCCCTGACGGTGCCGAGCATGCGGTAGCGCGGCGTGTCCTCGCCGTCGGCGACCAGCAGCGACTTCTCGATCAGCGCGGTCAGCACGTCGAGCACCTGCTCCCCGGCGAACACGCCGGACGCCCCAGGCGCGCCGGACGCGCCGGAGCCCTCGGAGACGCCGGACGCGCCGAAGGCGGCGCCTGCGCACACCCGTTCGGCCGCCTCCAGGCTCGCCCCGCCGGAGAACACCGACAGCCGCCGCAGCACGGCACGCTCGGCCTCGGTCAGCAGGTCCCAGCTCCAGTCCACGACCGCGCGCAGCGTCCTGTGCCGGGGCAGCGCCGTACGGCTGCCGCCGTTCAGCAGGCTGAACCGGTCGTCGAGCCGGCGTGCGAGCTGGTCGACGGACATGGTGCGCAGCCGTGCCGCGGCCAGTTCGATCGCCAGCGGTATCCCGTCGAGCGCCCGGCAGATCCGCGTCATGGCCGCCAGCGTGCGCGCGTCCGAGCCGACGTCCTTGCGTACCAGCTCCGCGCGTTCGCGCAGCAGCCGCACCGCGGGCGAGGACCGGGCCTCGGCGGGGTCCGCTCCGCTCGCGGGCAGCGCGAGCGGCTCGACCTGCCACAGCGTCTCCCCGGTGATGCCGAGCGGTTCCCTGCTCGTGGCCAGGACCCGCAGCCTCCGGCACTCCCCCAGGAGCCGGTCCGCGAAGGCCGCGGCCTCCTCGATCACGTGCTCGCAGTTGTCCAGGACCAGCAGGATCGAGCGCTCCCGGACCGCGGCGACGAGCCGGTCCATCGGCTCCCCGCCCCGCGCGCCGCCGGGCAGTGCCTGGTCGCGCAGGCCGATCGCGGTGAGGGCGGCCCGCGCCAGGTCGCCGCCCGCCCGTACCGAGGCCAGCTCGACCAGCCAGGCCCCGTCCGGCAGCCCGGCGAGCATCGTCCGCGCGGTCTCCGTGGCCAGCCTCGTCTTGCCGGAGCCTCCCGGCCCCGTCAGGGTGACCAGCCGGTGCCCGGCGGCCAGGGCGGCGACCGCGGAGACGTCGTCGTCCCTGCCGACGAGACTCGTCAGCTCGGCGCGCAGGTTCGTCCTGCGGCTCCCGGCGCGCTCACCCACCTCGCCCCGCAGCAACGCGGTGTGCAGCGCGGAGAGCTCGGCCGACGGATCGGCGCCCAGCTCCCCGGCGAGCCGCTCGCGCGTCCGCCGGTACACGGTCAGCGCCTCGTTCACGCGCCCCGCCTCGGCGAGGGCCCGCATCAGGGCCGCGGCGAACCCCTCCCGCAGCGGGTACGCGGCGACCAGCCCGGTCAGCTCGGAGACCAGCTCCATGCCGCGGCCGAGGCGGATGTCGGCCTCCACCCGGTCCGCGAGCGCGGTGACGCGGAGCTCGTCCAGCCGCGCGACCGCGGCGTCGAACGCGTCGCTGTCGCGCGGCGCGATGCCGGCCATGGCCGTACCGCGCCACAGGGCCAGGGCCGAGCGCAGCAGGTCCGCCCGCGCCGTGAGCTCCGCGGGGGCCGTGGCACGGGCCACGCCGACCAGGTGCTCGAACCGGCACACGTCCACCGCGTCGGGGGCCACGGCCAGCCGGTAGCCGCCGGAGTCCGCCTCGATCACGCCGTCCGGCAGCACCCTGCGCAGCCGGGACACCAGCGCCTGCAGGGCGTTCACCTCGTCCGCGGGCGGCCGTCGCCCCCAGATCCAGTCCACCAGCCTCGTACGCGAGACGCTCCGGCCGGGTTCGAGGGCGAGCGCGGCCAGCAGCGCGCGCAGCCGGACCCCGGGGACCTCCACCACGGCCCCTTCGAAGTCGCGGACCTCGAACGGCCCGAGCAGTTCAACGCGCACATCAGTCATTGTGCCGAACCGTGGCCACGCCCCGAGCCGTCCGCCGGACGACGGTCCTGGGACGACGCCCGCGAGCGGCCCCGGGACCGTTTCACATGCCCCTCCGGTGCCGGGAAGGACGCCCGACCCCCTCACCCCCGGGACAAAGGAGTGGAAAAGATCCCCCGGAGCGGGTGATAGTGATCCGGTGGCAGAACCATCGGGAGACGGAACCGCGCCCTCACCGCCGCTGTGGCGGGACCGGAACTTCGGGGTCTTCTGGGTCTCCCAGACCCTCTCCGTCGCCGGGGACACGTTCGCCTACATCGCCGTCCCGCTGCTGGTGCTGCACGTGACCGGGTCGGTTGCGCAGATGGGGCTGCTGACGGGCGTGGCGGGGGCCGCGTCGGTGTTCGCCGGGGTCTTCGCGGGCGTCCTGGTCGACCGGTTCGACCGGCGGACGCTGCTGATCTGCTGCGACCTGGCCCGCCTGGCGCTGTACGGGCTCATCCCGCTGGCCTGGACGTTCGGCCCCCAGATCTGGCTGCTGTACGTGGTGCTGCCGCTCGGCGAGGCCGTCGGCATGGTCTTCCAGGTCACCTACGTGACCGCGGTGCGCAACCTGGTCGGGGGCGACCGCGTCACCGAGGCCAACGGCCGGCTGTACGCGACCGCCGCGGCGGCCGGTCTCGGCGGCCCGCTGCTCGCCGGGGTGGTGTCGGGGCAGTTCGGGCCGACCGCGGCGATCGGCGTCAACGCGGCGAGCTTCGCGTTGTCGGCGGCGGGCCTGTTCTTCGTCCGGTTCAGGAAGATCGAGGCCACCGAGGCCACCGGGGCAACCGAGGTCCCCGCGCCGGAGCGCCAGAGGCCCTGGCAGGAGTTGTCGGCCGGTGCCCGGTTCCTCTGGCGGCAGCCGGTGCTGCGCTCCCTGACGATCCTGCTGTCCTTCTTCATCTTCTTCACACTCGGGATGACCGACGTGCTGATCTACCACCTCAAGCACGACCTGGGCCGCTCCGACGGCACCGTCGGCACGGTCCTCGCGATCGCCGCGACCGGGACGATCGCCGGGGCCCTGCTCGTGGCACCCGTCCGCCGCAGGCTCGGGTTCGGCGTCACCTGGATCGGGTCCATCTCCGTCAGCGCGCTCGCCCTGGCGTGCGTCGGCCTCTCCGGCCGCGTCCCGGTGATCGCCGCCCTGATGGCCGTCTATCTCTGCGGCGTCAGCGTGGCCGGGATCTGCTCGATGTCGCTGCGCCAGCAGGTCACCCCGGACCGTCTGCTGGGCCGCGTCACCTCGGCGTTCTGGACGATCCACTTCTCCCTGGGCCCGGTGGGCGCGGCGGCGCTGACCTGGGGCGCGGGCGAGTACGGTGTCACCGTGACCTGTCTCGTCGCCGGTACCGCCTGCCTGCTGATCGCGATGACCGCGCTCCTGACCCCCATCCGCCGTCCCACCCCCGAGGACGCGGCTCCCGCCACCTCGTGACACGCGGCCGCGGAACGGATGTCACATACCCCGCGTCTGTCCCGTCCTTGTGACGTGAACGGTGACGAGGCCCTCGCGGCCGAGTTCGAGGCCATCCGGCCGCGGCTGGTCGGCGTGGCCTACGGGCTGCTCGGCAGTCTCGACGAGGCCGAGGACGTGGTGCAGGACGCCTGGTTCCGGCTGGGCAGGGCCGGGCGCGCGGAGATCGAGGACGTCACGGGCTGGCTGGTGGTCACGGTCTCCAGGCTCGCGCTGGACGTGCTGCGCTCGGCGCGCGTACGCCGCGAGGAGTACGTCGGGCCGTGGCTGCCGGAACCGGTGGTGAGCGACGGCGACCCGGCCGACCGGGTGACGCTGGACGAGTCGATGAGCCTGGCCATGCTGGTGGTGCTGGAGTCGCTCAGCCCGGCCGAGCGCACCGCCTTCGTCCTGCACGACGTGTTCGGGCTGTCGTTCGAGGAGGTGGCGCGGGCGGTCGGACGGTCGGCCGCCGCGTGCCGGCAGCTCGCCGCCCGTGCCCGCGGGCACGTCGCGGCGCGGGCGCCCCGCTTCGAGGTCGACGAGACCGAGCACCGCAGGGTGGTCGAGGCGTTCGCGCGGTTCGCCAGGGACGGGGAGGGCGACCTCGCCGCGCTGACGTCGCTGCTCGACCCGGACGTGGTGCTGCGCAGCGACGGCGGCGGGGTGGTGGGGGCGGCCCGGCGGCCGGTGCACGGCGCCGGCCGGGTGGCCCGCTTCGTGCTGGGGGTGGCCGGGAAGTACGGCCGCGACAACGTCCTGACCTCCGCCACGGTCAACGGCCGGGCCGGGCTGCTGCGCACGGCGAAAGGGCGGCTCAACGCCGTCTACGGGCTGACCGTGTCCGAGGGCCGGATCACCGAGATCGACATCGTGATGAACCCGGAGAAACTAAGGAGTGTTCGATGAAGCAGCGGATGAACGTCGCCGAGCTCGCCCCGGAGGCGTACCGGGCCATGCAGGCGCTGGAGAGGTACACGGCCTCCAGCGACCTGCCGCACGCCACGCGGGAGCTGGTGAAGATCAGGGTCAGCCAGATCAACGGCTGCGGCTTCTGCGTGGACATGCACTGCCACGACGCCAAGGCCGCGGGCGAGAGCGACGAGCGGCTGTACGCGGTGGCGGCCTGGCGGGAGACGCCCTTCTTCACCGAGGCCGAGCGGGCGGCCCTCGCCCTGGCCGAGGAGGCAACCCGCCTGTGCGACCGCGGCGAGACCGTGCCGGACGAGGTGTGGGCGCAGGCCGAACGGCACTACGCCCCGGAGACGCTGGCCGCGCTGGTCGTGACGATCTCGACGATCAACGCGTGGAACCGGATCTCCGTCATCACGCGCGCGGTCCCGGGAACGCTGCGCGGCCGCACCGCCTGACCGATCGGGCCGGACGAGGGGCGCCGGGTGAGGGGGTGCCCGGTCTCAGGCGAGGGGCGGGGGCGGGGGCACGCCCCCCGGCCCGCCCGCGCCCCGGCTCACACGAGGGCCTCGGGCACCCCGTCCCCGTCCCCGAGGACGGCCGGGTCGTGCGGGGAGTCGGCGTGCAGCGCCTTGAGGTTCGTCAGGATGCGTTCGGCGTCGGTGAGCAGGCTCCCGGTGACGGCCCAGCCGCGCGGCCGGTCCAGGCTGCCGGTGCGCACCTCCTCGGTCATCTGTTCCTGGATGGCGTCGGCCCGCTCCAGCGCGACGGAGATCATCGCGCTCAGCCGGGCGGGTTCGTCCGTCATGCGCATCCGGGCCCGTAGCGCCCCGGCCAGCAGGTCCAGCAGCTCGGCGTAGTCGCGCCCGAACTCCTCGCCGATCAACGACGGGCCGTCCTCGTGGGGGCGCCCGCGCTGGGCGGTGTGCGCCAGCGCCCGCACCACGGCGTGCAGGTGCACGCCGATCTCGCTCATCGCCGACAGCAGCCGCTGGTGGTCGTCCGCCTCGGGGATGCGCGCTCCGCGCAGGTTGTAGCGGCGGCTCTCGGCGCCGTCGGCGATGGCCGAGGCGGCGCGGGCCAGGTGCTTGTCCAGCCGCGTGGCCTGCCGCTGCCAGTCGGGCAGGCCCGACAGGTCGCAGCCCTCGCGCATCCCCGCGGCGACGTTCTCCAGCAGGGTGGCGGCCTCCCCGCTGAGGCGGCGTACCGCCTCGTGCGGGCGGCGGTAGTACAGCGGAGGCCAGACCACCGCGTTGATCAGGCCGCCGGAGACGGCCCCGACCCCGGTGGCCACCACGTAGGCCAGCAGGTAGCGCTCCTGGGACGCGGCGCCGAACGACAGCATCAGCACGGCGGTGGTCGCCACGTCGGTGCCGTGGCGGCCCATCCGGTGCCAGCGCGCCGCGACCAGCGCGGGGGGCACGACCAGGAGCAGGCCCAGCGCGGTGAGGCCGATGAGGTAGCCGACGCTACCGGCCAGTATCACCCCGGCCGCGACCGCGCACACCCGCCGCACCCCGTTGGTGAGGGTCTGGTACACGGTCGCGTGCACCATGATGACGGCGGTGGCGGGGGCGATCCACACGGTCTCGCGCGGCAGGAGGCGGTCGGCCAGGAACCAGGCCAGCACCGCCGCCAGGGTCGCCTTGGCGATCTGCCGCAGCTCGAAGCGCTGCTCGGAGTCGCGCTCGGCCAGCCCGGCCGCCTGCTCGCGTATGTACCGCACCTCGCGCCGGATCCCGGCGCGCAGCCGGTCCGTGCCCAGATCAACCATGCCCCGACGATCACGTAACGATCATCGTTTGGCAAACCGCGGGCATCGGCGGTATCGCCTCACCCCAGGATGCGGTGTTCTCGTAATGGTCATGCCCTCATACGGCGTAAGTCCTGAACATGCGGGCACACCGGTTATGTCGGATCGTTCGGTGAAGACGAAAGAAGACGTACGGGCGATTTGTTGCACTCCCTGAGCCGGCACCGGGGCGTCGCGCCGCCGCCCTCCCCCACCCGCGGCGTGAGCCGTACCGCCACCCGCGAAGAACAAGGAGTGTCGATGTCGGACATAACCCCCGCGCCAGACGGCCTCGGCCGCCGTGTCGCGCTCAACCGTGAACGTCTCGGCCTGACCCGTGAGGAACTCGCCGAGCGCAGTGGCATCCCCCCGGCCTCGGTGGAGTACCTGGAGGAGAACCCGGTCGGCGTGACCGACGGCGCGCTGTCGCACCTGGCCGACGCGCTGGACACCACGCGCGGCGACCTGCTCGCCGGTGACCTGGAACGGCCCCTGGACCACGAGCCTCCCCCGCCGAAGGAACTCGCGCCCGAGGAGTGCATGCGGCTCATCGCCCCCGGCGGCGTCGGCAGGGTCGCCTTCGACGGCCCCGCGGGACCGGCGGTCCTCCCGGTCAACTACCGGGTGCACGACGGTGTGATCGTCTTCCGTACGCGCTCCGGCGGGCCGATGGACCAGGACCTGCGCACCGGCGTCGGGGGCGTCGAGGTGAAGATCGGCTTCGAGGTGGACCGGATCGACGAGGCCCGCCGGGAGGGGTGGAGCGTGCTCGTCCAGGGCCCGGTCCACCACGTCTCGCCCGAGGAGCTGCCCTCGGTGGCGGGCCTGGGGGTCGAGCCCTGGGCGGGTGGCGAGCGGGACCTCTTCGTCAGGATCGCCCCCAGCCGGATCACCGGCCGCCGCATCCTCGCCTCCTGATCCCGTTCCGTCCGGGACCGTGACGCCACGGGACGTCATGGGACGCCACGGGACGCCGTGTGACGCCACGGGACGGGACGGCGACGGGCCCGGGACGGCGGAGGCGACGGGCCGACGACCGGACCGAACGGCTCAGGACGGGCCGAGGACCGGCTCTCGACGGCTCAGGACAGGCCGGAGACCGGCTCAGGACGGGCCGGAGACGTCGAAGGCCCCCGCGGGATCACCGCGAGGGCCTTCGACGACGCGCGGCACGAGGCCGCGCCGAGCCGGACCGGTGACCGGGCCGGACGAGCGTCAGGACTAGTAGATCGGACGCGAGGAGGAGCGCAGCCGCTCCAGGGCCTCGGCCAGGATCTGCGCGCCGTCCTTGTCGCTGCGGCGCTCCTTCACGTACGCGAGGTGCGTCTTGTACGGCTCGTTGCGCGGCGGGGCGGGCGGGTTGGCCTCGTCCTGACCGGCGGGGAGGCCACACCGGGGGCAGTCCCAGAACTCGGGAACGGCCGCGTCGCTCGCGAAGCTGGGGCGCGTCTCGTGCATGTTCGCGCACCAGAACGGCACCCGGACACGGGGGGCCGCCTCGCCGCGCTCCGCCTCTCCCATCGGGCCGGCACCCACACGGCTGCCACGGATCGCGTTGCCACTACCCACGGATGAACTCCTTGCTCGATGGCCCCGCCGCTTGGGGATGCGGGGACTGAACCACTGTCACGCCTGTTGAATCGGGGTCAGGGCCGCAGGAGCAGACCCAGCGCGATGATGCAGACGAACCACAGCACACCGGTGATGACGGTGAGCCTGTCGAGGTTGCGCTCCACCACGGAGGAACTGCCGAACGAGGACGAGAACCCGCCACCGAACAGATCCGAGAGGCCGCCGCCCTTGCCCTTGCGGAGCAGAATGAGCAGCATCATCAGCAAGCTCGCCAGCATGAGGGCGATGGAGATTCCGATTGTCACCGTTGACCTGTTCCTGTGTGCGCGTGGCCCGCGTCCGGGCACGACCCTGGTGTGACGCCGAGGCGTGACGATTCAAACTTGCTCTAAGAGGGTATGACGTGATGTCAAGTCGCACCCTCCGAATGGCTCAGTCAGTTCGACAATTCACCAAAACGGCAAATCTTGACGAACTCCCCGGGGTCGAGGCTCGCCCCGCCGATCAGTGCACCGTCGACGTCAGGCTGCGCCATGATGCCGGCGATGTTGCCGCCCTTGACCGACCCACCGTAAAGGATACGGACACCGGCCGCCACCTGCGCGTCGTACAGCTCGGCGAGTCGCGTCCGCAGGGCGCCGCAGACCTCCTGGGCGTCGTCGGGGGTGGCGACCTCGCCGGTGCCGATCGCCCAGACGGGCTCGTAGGCGACCACGACGGACGCCACCTGCTCGGCGGTGACCTTGCGCAGCGCCCCCTCGAGCTGGGCGAGGCTGAAGGCCACCTGCTCGCCCCGCCGGCGCACGTCCAGTCCCTCTCCCAGGCACAGGATGGGGGTCAGCGAGTGCCGGTAGGCCGCGTGCACCTTGGCGTTGACGACGTCGTCGTCCTCGCGGTGGTACTGGCGGCGCTCGGAGTGCCCGATGGTGACGAAGGTGCAGCCGAGCTTGGCGAGCATCGCGCCGGAGATCTCTCCGGTGTAGGCGCCGCCGTCGTACGCGGACAGGTCCTGCCCGCCGTACGTGATCCGCAGCTTGTCACCGTCCACCAGCGTCTGCACGCTGCGCAGGTCCGTGAAGGGCGGCAGCACGGCCACCTCGACCCGGTCGAAGTCCTTGTCGTTGAGGGCGAAGGCGAGCTTCTGGGTGTGGGCGATGGCCTCGAGGTGGTTGAGGTTCATCTTCCAGTTGCCGGCCATCAGCGGCTTGCGGACTGTCATCGGGCGCCTGCTTCCGGGTTCACTTCTGCTCCTCCAGGGCCACGAGGCCGGGGAGGGTCTTGCCTTCCAGGTACTCCAGGCTGGCCCCGCCGCCGGTGGAGATGTGCGAGAAGCCGTCCTCGGGCAGGCCGAGCTTGCGCACGGCCGCGGCCGAGTCCCCCCCGCCGACGACCGTGAAGGCCTCGGAACCGATCAACGCCTCGGCGACCGCGCGGGTTCCCCCGGAGAACGCCTCGAACTCGAAGACGCCCATCGGGCCGTTCCAGAACACGGTCCCGGCGTCGGCCAGCTTGCCCGCGAACAGCTCACGGGTACGCGGGCCGATGTCGAGCCCCTGGCGGTCGGCCGGGATCGCGGTGGCGTCGACCACCTCGTACTCGGCGTCCTCGGCGAACTCGACGGCCGCCAGCACGTCGACCGGCAGGACGAGCTCCACGCCGCGCTTGGCCGCCTCGTCGAGGAAGCCGCGCACCTGCTCGAGCTGGTCCTCCTGGAGCAGCGAGCCGCCGACCTCGTAGCCCTGGGCCTTCAGGAAGGTGTAGGCCATGCCGCCTCCGATGAGGAGCCGGTCGACCCTGGTCAGCAGGTTGCCGATGACCCCGAGCTTGTCGGAGACCTTGGCACCGCCCAGCACCACGACGTAGGGGCGCTCGGCGTCGTCGGTCAGCTTCCTGAGCACGTCGACCTCGGCCAGCACCAGCGTGCCCGCGGCGTGCGGCAGCAGGCCGGGCACGTCGTAGACGCTGGCGTGCTTGCGGTGCACCGCGCCGAAGCCGTCACCCACGTACAGGTCGGCGAACGCCGCCAGCTTCCCGGCGAACGCGGCCCGCGCGGCGTCGTCCTTGGACTCCTCGCCGGGCTCGAAGCGCAGGTTCTCCAGGAGGGCCACCTGGCCGTCCTGGAGGCCGTCCACGACCGCCTGGGCCGAGTCCCCGACCACGTCGGTCGCGAACGCGACCTCGGCCTCCAGGAGCTCTCCCAGCCTCTTGGCGACCGGGGCCAGGGAGAACTCGGGGTTCGGCTTGCCCTTGGGGCGGCCCAGGTGCGCGACGACGATCACACGGGCGCCGCGACCGGCCAGATCCTTGATCGTCGGCACCGAGGCGCGGATGCGCCCGTCGTCGGTGATGACGTCCCCCTCCAGGGGGACGTTGAGGTCGGCGCGCACCAGGACGCGCCGACCCGTCACGTCGAACTCGGTGATGTCCTTCATCAGAGGTCGGCGCCGACCAGCTCGACGAGGTCGACGAGACGGTTGGAGTAGCCCCACTCGTTGTCGTACCAGCCGACGACCTTGACCTGGTTGCCGATCACCTTGGTGAGGGGCGCGTCGAAGATGCAGGACGCCGGGTCGGTGACGATGTCGGAGGAGACGATCGGGTCCTCGTTGTAGGTGAGGTAACCCTTGAGCTCGCCCTCGGCGGCGGCCTTGAGCGCGGCGTTGACCTCCTCGACGGTGGTCTCGCGGCCGACCTCGACGGTGAGGTCGGTGGCCGAGCCCGTGGGGATCGGCACGCGCAGCGCGAAGCCGTCCAGCTTGCCCTTGAGCTCGGGCAGCACCAAGCCGATGGCCTTGGCGGCGCCGGTGGAGGTCGGCACGATGTTGATCGCGGCGGCGCGGGCGCGGCGCAGGTCGCTGTGCGGGGCGTCCTGCAGGTTCTGGTCCTGCGTGTAGGCGTGGATCGTGGTCATCAGACCCTTCTCGATACCGAAGGTGTCGTTGATGACCTTGGCCATCGGCGCCAGGCAGTTGGTGGTGCAGGAGGCGTTGGAGATGACCGTGTGGTTGGCCGGGTCGTACTTGTCGTGGTTGACGCCCATCACGACGGTGAAGTCCTCGTTCTTGGCCGGGGCCGAGATGATGACCTTCTTGGCGCCGTTCTCGGCGTGCACGCGGGCCTTGTTGGCGTCGGTGAAGAAGCCGGTGGACTCCACCACGACGTCGACGCCCAGGTCGCCCCAGGGCAGCTTGGCCGGGTCGCGCTCGGCGAAGGCCTTGATGGTCCTGCCGTCGACGATGATCTCGTCGGCGGTGCTCTTCACCTCGTACGGCAGGCGGCCGAGGATGCTGTCGTACTTCAGAAGGTGAGCGAGGGTGGCGTTGTCGGTCAGGTCGTTGACCGCGACGATCTCGATGTCCTTGCCGCTGGCAGCGACCGCACGCCAGAAGTTGCGGCCGATACGGCCGAATCCGTTGACGCCTACGCGGATGGTCACGGTGCCGATCTCCTCGTACGTCGGTGCGCCGATCCGGGGACCGGCGACTGGGGGTGTCTTGAAACCTCAAACACGAACCCTATCGGACCCAAATTGGTGTAGACCACTGGAGGGGTAGGGTGCGTTCTTCCTTAACCCATGAGTAGGTATCGCACCGTTCAAGCGAAGTGCCCGACTCGTCACTGTGCATGTCTCCGGCCCCACGGGGACCCCCCGTGACGGGCCGGCCCGCCCCCGCGTCAGGGGGCCGGCACGTCCACGACGAGGCCGGTCTCGGCGTCAGGTCCTCGTACGGCCACCGGATGCGCCGCCGCGCCGCCGCGGCATGTCCACGGCGAGGTCGGCCTCGGCGAGGTCGGCCTCGGTGAGATCGGCCTCGGCGTCAGGGGGCCAGCATGTCCACGGTGAGGTTGGCCTCGGTGTTGGGGATGCCGATGTCCTGGGCGCGCTTGTCGGCCATGGCCAGCAGGCGGCGGATGCGCCCGGCGATGGCGTCCTTGGTCAGCGGCGGGTCGGCGAGCTGGCCCAGCTCCTCCAGGGACGCCTGCTTGTGCTCCACCCGCAGGCGCCCGGCGACCACCAGGTGCTCGGGGGCCTCCTCGCCGAGGATCTCCAGGGCCCGCTGGACCCTGGCCCCGGCGGCGACCGCGGCGCGGGCAGAGCGGCGCAGGTTGGCGTCGTCGAAGTTGGCCAGCCGGTTGGCCGTGGCCCGGAACTCCCGGCGCATCCTGCGGTCCTCCCAGGCCAGCACGCTGTCGTGGGCGCCCAGCCGGGTCAGCAGCGCGCCGATCGCGTCGCCGTCGCGGACCACCACCCGGTCCACACCGCGCACCTCCCTGGCCTTGGCGTGGATCTTGAGGCGCCGGGCCGAGCCGACCAGCGCCAGTGCCGCCTCCGGGCCGGGGCAGGTGACCTCCAGCGACATCGAGCGCCCCGGCTCGGTGAGCGAGCCGTGCGCCAGGAACGCCCCCCGCCAGGCGGCCTCGGCGTCGCACGTCGCCCCCGCGACGACCTGCCGGGGCAGCCCGCGCACCGGGCGGCCGTGGTTGTCGATCAGGCCGGTCTGGCGGGCCAGGGCCTCCCCGTCGCGGTAGACCCGCACGAGGTAGCGCGAGCCCTTGCGCAGTCCGGCCGGGGCCAGCACGAGCACCTCGGCCTTGTGCCCGAAGACCTCGCCGATGTCCTTGATGAGGCGCCTGGCGGTGACGTTGGTGTCGAGCTCGGCCTCGATCACGATCCGCCCGCTCACCAGGTGCAGCCCGCTCGCGAAGCGCAGCAGCGTCGACACCTCGGCCTTACGGCAGCAGGGCTTCAGCACCGGAAGCCTGCTCAGCTCGTCCTTGACCACACCGGTCATCGCCATGCGCGTTCGTCCTCCCCCATACAGACCCCTTGCGGCCCGAGGTGAATCGGGCTCACAGAAGTTTCTCGCACTCCTGAGCACCGCTGACCAGGATCAACGCTTCTCACGGAAAATCTCGTCCAGGACGGAGGCAAGACGTTGCGCATCATGTCGCGGCGAGCCGTCCTCGTCGGCCACCGGCGCCAGGACCAGCCGTCCGCCCAGGTCGGCGGCGGCCTTGGCCAGCGCGTCGCGGTCGTCGGTCACCCCGGTGTCGGCGACGACCACGTCCACCGCCAGCGAGGCGGCGTGCTGGCGCAGCACCTCCAGGTGCTTCTGGGGGGAGAAGCCGTCGGTCTCGCCCGCCTGGGGGGCGAGGTTCAGCGTGACCAGGCGGCGCGCGCGGGTGGCCAGCAGCGCCTCGGCCAGCTCGGGCACCATCAGGTGCGGCAGCACGCTGGTGAACCACGAACCGGGACCGAACACCACCCAGTCGGCGTCCAGGACCGCCTCGACCGCCTCGCGGCAGGCCGGGGGGTCGGCCGGGAGCAGCGAGATGGCCCGCACCCGGCCGGGGGTGAGCGCGCAGGCCACCTGTCCGCGCACCGTGCTCACCCGGCCGTCCAGCTCCACCTCGGCGGCGATGTCCAGCGGCACCGACGACATCGGCAGCACCCGCCCGTGCGCGCCGAGCAGCCGCCCGAGCCAGTCGAGCCCGGCGACCGTGTCGCCCAGCCGCTCCCACAGCGCCACGATCAGCAGGTTGCCGACCGTGTGGCCGTGCAGGTCGCCGTCGCTGCGGAAGCGGTGCTGGACGACCTCGCTCCAGGTGTGCCCCCACTCGTCCTCGTCGCACAGGGCGGCCAGGGCCATCCGCAGGTCCCCCGGGGGCAGCACGCCGAGCTCGCGGCGCAGGCGCCCGCTGGACCCGCCGTCGTCGGCCACCGTGACCACCGCCGTCAGGCGGGAGGTGACCCTCCGCAACGCCGACAGCGAGGCGTACAGCCCGTGTCCCCCGCCCAGTGCGACGACCTTGAGACCCTCATCGTTCACTCCCGGCCCACATCCCGATGGCTCACCTGCACCTCCATGCCACCCCGGTCCCGCAGCCGCCCGCCGATCTGCTCGGCCATGGCGACGCTGCGGTGCTTGCCGCCGGTGCAGCCGACGGCGAGCGTGGCGTAGCTCTTGCCCTCGCGGGTGTAGCCCGAGGCGATGATCGAGACCACCTCCTCGTAGGCGTCGAGGAGTTCCTTCGCACCCGCTTGGTTGAGAACGTACTCCCGTACGGGGGCGTCCAGGCCGTTCATGGGGCGCAGTTCCGGCACCCAGTGCGGGTTCGGCAGGAAGCGGCAGTCGACGACCAGGTCCGCGTCGACGGGCAGGCCGTACTTGAAGCCGAAGGAGACGACGTTGACCCGCAGGCCGGGGCGGTCCTCCCCGCCGAAGAAGGCGACGATCTTCCCGCGGAGCTCGTGCACGTTGAGGTTGGAGGTGTCGATCACCAGGTCGGCGTTGGCCCTGACCTCGCGCAGGATGCCGCGCTCGCGGGCGATGCCGTCGACCAGGCGGCCGTCGCCCTGCAGCGGGTGCGGGCGGCGGACGTTCTCGAACCTGCGGACCAGCTCCTCGTCGCTGGCCTCCAGGAACACCACGCGCACGGCGACGCCGCGCCCCTCCAGCTCCTCGATCGCGCTGTTGAGATCGCTGGTGAAGGCCAGGCTGCGCACGTCCACGACCGCCGCCACCTTGTCGGCGGCCAGCTTGACCCTCCCGGCCTCCTCGGCCATGGCGAACAGCAGCCCCGGCGGCAGGTTGTCGATGACGAACCAGCCCAGGTCCTCCAGGGCCTTGGCCGCCGTGCTCCGCCCCGCCCCGGACATGCCGGTGACCAGGACGAACGCGGAGTCTCTCTCGCTCATGGGTGCTGCCCCTTCAAGGCCGAAACGATCGTCTCGGCCGTCGACGGGCCGATTCCGGGAACCTCGCGGATCTGCTCCGCGGTCGCCTCTCGCAGCCGTTTCACCGATCCGAAATGCTTGATCAGCGCCTGCCTGCGGGCCGGGCCGAGGCCGGGGACCTCGTCCAGGGCGCTTTCCGTGACGCTCTTCGACCTCTTGGCTCGATGGTAGGTGATGGCAAAGCGGTGGGCCTCGTCGCGTACCCGCTGGAGGAGGTAAAGGGCCTCGCTGGAGCGGGCGAGGATCACCGGGAGGTCCTCGCCGGGCAGCCAGACCTCCTCCAGGCGCTTGGCCAGGCCGCACACGGCCACGTCGTCGATCCCCAGCTCGTCCAGGGCCCTGCGGGCCGCCGCGGCCTGCGCGGGACCGCCGTCGACCACCACCAGGTTGGGCGGGTACGCGAACCTGCGGGGCTTTCCGGTCTCCGGGTCGATGCCCGGCGCCCGCCCGCCCCCGTCGGGCTCCGCTCCGTCCGGCGCGATCCTGTCCGGCCCGATCCTGTCCGGCCCGATCGCGTCCGGCCCGGCTCCGTCCGATCCGATCGCGTCCGGCCCGGTCCCGGCGTCGAGCTCCCCGATCTCGGAGCGTTCCTGCAGGTAGCGCTTGAACCGGCGCGAGAGCACCTCGTAGATGGAGGCGACGTCACCCTCGGTGGAGCGCACCGAGAAGCGGCGGTACTCGCTCTTGCGGGCCAGGCCGTCCTCGAAGACCACCATGGAGGCCACCACGTCGGTGCCCTGGATGTGGGAGACGTCGTAGCACTCGATGCGCAGCGGCGCCTGGTCCAGGGCGAGGGCGTCGGCGACCTCCTGCAGCGCCCTGCTGCGCGAGGTCAGGTCGCTGGCGCGCCTGAGCTTGTGCTGCTTGAGCGACTCGGCGGCGTTGCGCTCGACGGTCTCCATCAGCGATCTCTTGTCGCCGCGCTGGGGGACCCTGATCTCCACCCGGGCGCCGCGGTGCTCGCGGAGCAGCTCCGAGACCGCCTCGGCCTCGGGCGGCAGGACGGGCACCAAGACCTCCCTGGGCAGCGCCTCGGCGGCGGCGTCGCCGTACATCTGCAGCAGGAACTGCTCGACCAGCTCCCCGGGCGTGACCTCGCCGACCTTGTCGACCACCCAGCCGCGCTGGCCCCTGATGCGCCCGCCGCGGACGTAGAACACCTGGACGGCGGCCTCCAGCGGGTCCTCGGCCAGCGCGACCACGTCGCAGTCGGTGGTGTCGCCCAGGACCACGGCCTGCTTCTCCATGGCGCGCTGGAGCGCCTGGACGTCGTCGCGCAGCCTGGCCGCCCGCTCGTACTCCTGCTCGACGGCGGCCTGGCGCATCTCGCGCTCCAGCCGCTTGACGAACCGGCCGGTGTTGCCCGCCATGAACTCGCAGAAGTCGTCGGCCAGGGCGCGGTGCTCGGCGGCGCTGACCCGGCCGACGCAGGGGGCCGAGCACTTGTCGATGTAGCCCAGCAGGCAGGGGCGGCCGATCTGCTCGGCGCGCCTGAACACTCCGGCGGAGCAGCTCCTGATCGGGAAGACCCGCAGCAGCAGGTCGACGGTCTCCCTGATCGCCCAGGCGTGCGAGTAGGGGCCGAAGTAGCGGGTGCCCTTGCGCTTGGCGCCGCGCAGCACCTGGACCCGGGGGAACTCCTCGCCCATGGTGACCGCGAGGTAGGGGTAGGACTTGTCGTCGCGGTACTTGACGTTGAAGTGCGGGTCGTACTCCTTGATCCAGGAGTATTCGAGCTGGAGCGCCTCGACCTCGGTGCCGACGACCGTCCAGTCGACGGCCGCGGCGGTCGTGAGCATCGTCTGGGTCCGCGGGTGCAGGCCCGCGAAGTCCGCGAAGTAGGAGTTCAGCCGCTGGCGGAGGTTCTTCGCCTTGCCGACGTAGACGACCCTGCCGCCCGCGTCCTTGAACCGGTAGACGCCGGGGGACTCGGGGATCGACCCCGGCTTGGGCCGGAAACCGGCCGGACCACCAACAGATCTCGCCACACCGAGAGCCTATCGGCCCCCACCGACAGGTTTCCTTGCAGGAACGGGACCGGTGACGGCGCGGGCCCCGCGGCCGAGGAGTGTGTCCCCGGCAGCGAGACCTGAGCCGGGGGATCAGGCCAGCGTGATGGAGTCGCCGTCCACTTTGATCGACTTCTCGGGCAGCGGCTTGGTCGCGGGGCCGTCGACCACCGAACCATCCGTGATCTTGAACTTGCTGCCGTGACAGGGACAGTCGATGGTGCCACCGGCCACCTTGTCGACGTCGCACCCCTGGTGGGTGCAGGCGGAACTGAACGCCTTGAACTCACCGGCCGTGGGCTGGGTGATCACGAGCTTCTGGTCCTTGAAGATCTTGCCACCGCCCTCGGGGATGTCGGCCGTCTTGGCCAGCGCCTCGGCACCGGAGTCGGCGCCCGTCCCCGCACCGGTGTCCGTGCTCTTCTCCGGGGCCTGCGAGGCCGCGGTCGAGGAGGCCTCGCCGCCCTCGGCGGCCGGCTCCCCGTACCCCGCGCAGGCGGTCAGCACCGCCGCCATACCCGCTCCACCGGCACCGAATATCACCGTACGACGCGTCGTCTCGGTCATGTGTCTCCTCCAGGATCGTCATGTTCAGGTACGGCCAGCGCCCCGATGACGGTTCAGCATGCCGTACATCGCATCAGGAGACTGTGAAGAAATACGTCCCCGGGCAGGTCCGCGGCGCCGGGTCCCGGCGGGTCCCGGCGGGTTCCGGCCGCCGGGCCCGCGCCTCGCGGCATCCCGGCTCCGGGTCCCGCCCGGAACCGTCGTCGCACCGGACCGGCACCCGTCACGCTACCCGCGCCCGGCACCCCGCCCGCCCCGTGACCCGGCACCCCGCCCGCCCCGGGGCCGGGCGGCCGGCCGGCCCGGTCACGGGTCGCGTGACCGGGCACGGCGGCCCGGCCGCCCGGATGCGCTCGGGTGCGCTCGGGTGCGCTCAGCCGAGGATCTTGCGCAGGAAGCGGCCGGTGTGGCTCTCGTCGACCAGGGCCACCTCCTCGGGCGTGCCGACGGCGAGCACGCTGCCGCCCCGGGAACCGCCCTCCGGGCCCATGTCGATCAGCCAGTCCGCGGTCTTGATCACGTCGAGGTTGTGCTCGATCACGATGACCGTGTTGCCGCCGTCGACGAGCTTGCCCAGGACGCCCAGCAGCCTGCGGATGTCCTCGAAGTGCAGGCCGGTCGTGGGCTCGTCCAGCACGTAGATCGTGCGGCCGGTGGAGCGGCGCTGCAGCTCGGAGGCGAGCTTGACGCGCTGGGCCTCGCCGCCGGACAGCGTCGTGGCGGGCTGGCCCAGCCGGACGTAGCCCAGGCCGACGTCGAACAGCGTCTGCAGGTACCGCTTGATCGACGGGATCGAGTCGAAGAAGCCCAGGGCCTCCTCGATCGGCATGTCGAGCACCTCGGAGATCGTCTTGCCCTTGTAGTGGACCTCCAGGGTCTCCCGGTTGTACCGCGCGCCGTGGCAGACCTCGCACGGCACGTAGACGTCGGGCAGGAAGTTCATCTCGATCTTGAGGGTGCCGTCCCCGGAGCACGCCTCGCACCGGCCGCCCTTGACGTTGAAGCTGAAGCGGCCCTTCTGGTAGCCGCGGACCTTGGCCTCGGTGGTCTGCGAGAACAGGTCGCGGACCTTGTCGAAGACGCCGGTGTAGGTCGCCGGGTTGGAGCGGGGCGTGCGGCCGATCGGCGACTGGTCGACGTGCACGACCTTGTCGACCAGGTCCATCCCGTTGATCCGCGAGTGGCGGCCCGGCACGGTGCGCGCCCCGTTGAGCTCCTTGGCCAGCGCGCTGTAGAGGATGTCGTTGACCAGCGTGGACTTGCCGGAACCGGAGACCCCGGTGACCGCGGTCAGCACGCCGAGCGGGAACTCCACGTCGACGCCCTTGAGGTTGTGCTCGCGGGCGCCCTTCACGGTGATCTGGCGCTTCCTGTCGCGCTTGCGGCGGGTCGCGGGGATGGTGATGGACTTGCGGCCCGACAGGTAGGCGCCCGTCATCGAGTCCTCGGAGGCCAGCAGGTCGGCCACGGTGCCGGAGACGACGACCTGGCCGCCGTGCTCGCCGGCGCCGGGGCCGATGTCCACCACCCAGTCGGCGGCGGCGATGGTGTCCTCGTCGTGCTCGACCACGATGAGCGTGTTGCCCATGTCACGGAGCCTGATCAGCGTCTCCAGCAGCCGCTGGTTGTCGCGCTGGTGCAGGCCGATGGAGGGCTCGTCCAGCACGTACAGCACGCCGACCAGGCCGGAGCCGATCTGGGTGGCGAGCCGGATGCGCTGCGCCTCCCCGCCGGCGAGGGTGCCCGAGGCCCGGTCCATGGTCAGGTAGTCCAGGCCCACGTCGAGCAGGAAGCCCATGCGGGCGTTGATCTCCTTGACCACCCGCTCGGCGATCTGCATGTCGCGGTCGGAGAGCTTCAGGCCCGCCAGGAAGACCGCGCAGTCGCCGATCGACATCGCCGAGACCTCGGCGATCGAGCGGCCCTCGACCGTGACGGCCAGCGAGACCGGCTTGAGCCTGGCCCCCTTGCAGGCCGGGCACGGGATCTCCCGCATGTAGCCTTCGTACTTCTCGCGCATGCCGTCGCTGTCGGACTCGCCGTGGCGGCGCTGCACCCAGGGGATGACCCCCTCGAAGGTGGTGTAGTAGGAGCGCTGGCGGCCGTAGCGGTTGCTGTAGCGGACGTGGACCTGCTCGTCGTGGCCGTACAGCAGCGCCTTCTGCGCCTTCTTGGGGAGCCGCTCCCAGGGGGTTTCCAGGGTGAAGCCGATGGTCAGGCCGAGCGCCTCGACCAGCCGGACGAAGTAGTCGCTGGTGTGGCCGCCGGCCCACGGGGACAGGGCGCCCTCGCCCAGCGGCCGTTCCGGGTCGGGCACGATCAGGTCGGGGTCGACCTCCATGCGGACACCCAGGCCCGTGCACTCGGGACAGGCGCCGAAGGGCGAGTTGAACGAGAACGAGCGGGGCTCCATCTCCTCGAACGACAGGTCGTCGTAGGGGCAGTAGAGGTGCTCGGAGTAGAAGCGCTCGCGGTTCGGGTCGTCCTCGGGCAGGTCGACGAACTCCAGGGTGATCGTCCCGCCCGACAGGTTCAGGGCGGTCTCCACCGAGCCGGTCAGGCGTCCTGAGGCGCCCTCCTTCACGGCGAGGCGGTCGACGATCACCTCGATGTCGTGCTTCTCCTGCTTCTTCAGCGTCGGCGGCTCGTCCAGCCGGACCACGGTGCCGTCGACGCGGGCGCGGGCGAAGCCCTTGGCCTGGAGCTGGCCGAAGAGCTCGCCGTACTCCCCCTTGCGGCCGCGGACCACCGGGGCCAGCACCTGGAAGCGGGTGCCCTCGGGCAGCTCCATCACCCGGTCGACGATCTGCTCGGGGCTCTGCCGGGCGATCGCCCGCCCGCACTGCGGGCAGTGCGGCTTGCCGACGCGCGCCCACAGCAGGCGGAGGTAGTCGTAGACCTCGGTGATCGTGCCGACCGTCGAGCGGGGGTTGCGGCTGGTGGACTTCTGGTCGATCGACACCGCGGGCGAGAGCCCCTCGATGAAGTCGACGTCGGGCTTGTCCATCTGCCCGAGGAACTGCCGCGCGTACGCCGACAGTGATTCGACATAGCGGCGCTGGCCCTCGGCGAAGATGGTGTCGAAGGCCAGGCTCGACTTCCCCGAGCCCGACAGGCCGGTGAAGACGATCAGAGCGTCCCGCGGAAGATCCAGCGAGACGTCCTTGAGGTTGTGTTCCCGTGCGCCACGCACGATGAGGCGGTCAGCCACAGCAGTCCCGACGTCGATAGAGAAGGGTTGAGAGCGGTCGCGGGAAGACTAGCGAGAGCGACCGACAGTTTCCCGGACCGGCATCCGGGGCCCGGGTGTCCCGGCCCTGTGAGGGCCCGTTTCAGGGTACGGCCTCTTCCCGGACGCGTCAGGCCGCTCACGTACTCAACGATCCCGGCACCCCCCTTATGCCCCGGCCCGCCCGCGAGGCGCGATGATGATGGCGACGACGGTGACGGTGACGGGCACCGACAGGTACCCGCCCCGCACCCTCGCCTTCCCGCGACCCCGTCCGAGGAGAACCCGTGACGTACACCGGTGACGTGCAGGTGGGCGGCCCCGCCGACCTGCGCGAACTGCCCGCTCTGACGATCTCCAAACTGGCCGTCGGCCCGTTCGACAACAACGTCTACCTGCTGCGCTGCACCGAGACCGGGGACGGCGCGCTGATCGACGCCGCCGCCGAGCCCGACCGGCTGCTGGAGCTCGTCGGGGACCTGCCGATCAGCAAGATCATCACCACCCACCAGCACGGCGACCACTGGCAGGCCCTGGAGGCGGTGGCCGCGGCCACCGGCGCCTCGGTGATCGCCCATCCCCTGGACGCGCCCGGACTGCCGATCCCGGTGGATCTGGAGGTCGGGCACGGCGACGGGATCACCGTCGGCGTGGTCAGCCTGGAGGTGATCCACCTGCGCGGTCACACCCCGGGCTCGATCGCCCTGTACTACCCCGGTCACCTGTTCACCGGGGACTCGCTCTTCCCCGGCGGGGTGGGCAACACCAACAAGGACCCCGAGCGGTTCGCCCAGCTCTTCGCCGACGTGTCGGAGCGGATCTTCGACCGGCTGCCGGACGACACCTGGGTCTATCCGGGCCACGGCGGGGACACCACACTCGGCGCGGAGCGCCCCTCACTGCCCGAATGGCGCGAACGCGGCTGGTGACCCCCGCGACGGGCGTCAGCGGGTCGTACCGCCGAAGATCCGGAGGATCCGGTCCGCCGCCGCGGACGGATCCTCCACCCGCTCGACCAGGTCGCCCCAGGACCAGCGGTAGAACCAGCCCTCGGCGAGCGGGACGCAGTCGACCGTCTCGCTGAACAGCGCCGCCTCGGGATCGCTGACCCGAAGCGACGGCGGGCTCCGCCTGAGCGCCGTGACGACGCCCCGGCTCTCCAGCTCCCGGGCGAGGAGTCCGAGGAAATAGGTGCGGGTGTGCTCGCGTGGCTCGGTCGCCATGCGGCAATTGAACGCGATCGTCCCCGTGAAGAAAAGCCGGATCAGGGGTTCCGGGGGGAGAACGGGGCCCCGGATGGCACATCCGCGACCATCCGTCCCCGTCCGGACGGCACTCAGCCGACCCCGGCGGACGCCTTCCGCTTCTCGCGCTTGAACATCAGGACCCGCAGCGGGATGCTGGCCACGATCGTCAGCTGCATGACCGCCCCAACCTTGATCAGGGTGTCCCCGCCGGCCAGGCCCGCGACCCAGATGGTCAGGCAGGCCACGTTGATCATCATCCAGGCGAGCACCCCGGCGGCCAGGTTGCCCTTGGGCTTGGGGTACTCGATCCGGCTCACCATCAGGTACGCGACCGCGAAGACGGGCAGGATCGCCCAGCTCGACGGGGGGAAGAGCAGCACGATCGAGACCACGGTCATGGCGCCCATCGGGATGGGAAGGCCCATGAAGTCGCCGCTCTTGGTCTTCACGCAGGCGAAGCGCGCCAGCCGGATGACACCGGCCAGCAGCACCGACGCCGCGGCGGCCATCACCAGCAGGAAGGGGACCTGCTGGTTGAAGCCCGCCCAGATGACCACCATGAAGGCGGGGGCGAAGCCGAAGCTGATCACGTCGGCGAGGTTGTCCAGCTCGGCGCCCATGGCCGAGGCGCGGAACTTCCTGGCCACCAGGCCGTCGAACAGGTCGCAGGTGGCGCCGATCAGCAGCAGCACCACGGCGGTGCCGAAGAAGCGGGGGTCGGCCGCGAAGGGCTTGCCCTCCTGCAGCGCGCTGATGGCCGACCAGGCCAGCACGCAGACCGCGAGGAACCCGCACAGGGCGTTGCCGAGCGAGAGGGAGTCGGCGGCCGACAGGCGGAACGCCTTGCCCACCGGCCCCCGTGGCTCGTCGTCCGTCTCGTCCAGCGGCCAGCTCGCGTCAGCCGTGGTCAAGAGCCGTCACCCCCGCGACGGTCCTCTCGCCCACCGAGACCGCCGGGGCGATCCCCTCGGGGAGGTAGACGTCGACCCGGGAACCCAGCCTGATCAGGCCGATCCGCTCGCCCTTGGCGACCTTCGCGCCCGCGGCCACGTACGGCACGATCCGGCGCGCGACCGCACCGGCGATCTGCACGAACTCGATGTCGCCCAGCGCGGTGTCCAGGTGCCAGACGACCCGCTCGTTGTTCTCGCTGTCCTTGTCGAACGCGGGAACGTACCCTCCCGACACGTGCCGGATCGAGGTGACCGTACCGGCCAGGGGGGCCCGGTTGACGTGCACGTCGAGGGGGCTCATGAAGACCGCCACCCTGGTGCGCCCGTCCGGCCACGGGTCGATGCTCTGCACCACGCCGTCGGCCGGTGAGAGGATCCGCCCGGTGCCCGGCGTCCGGTCGGGGTCGCGGAAGAACCAGAGCATCCCACCGGTGAGCGCGGTCAGCGGGAGCGCCGCCACCGCCCAGCGCCGGTCACGGCGGCTGAGCAGGGAGGTCAGCGCGGCGCCGGCCACGGTCGGGAGCAACCACGGGGAGACGCCACGCGCCAGGCCCAGCGGGCCTGGCCTGTGGCTTGCTGAATCGTGGGACACAGGGAACCTTTTGTGATGTCTTGCGGCATTAGACCGGTATGTCTACCCGCTCTGGGGCAGGATGTTACCCATCTCTCAGCCCTTATAAGGCGCAATGAGACAAGCAAAGCGCCTCATGCGCCGATTCGCTAGCCCTGCTCGACACTCGCCGGGGTGTTGTCGTCCTTGCCCTCACGGGTGTCACGCCTGACCTTCATGAGGCTGATCACGGTGGTGACGACCATCGAGAGCACGATGACCGACAGCGACACCCAGATCGGCACCTCGGGGGCCCAGGAGACACCGCTGGAGTGCAGAGCCTCGAGGATCAGCTTAACCCCGATGAAACCGAGGATGAACGCGAGACCGAAGCTCAGGTAGGTCAGCTTCTGGAGCAGGCCGCCCAGCAGGAAGTAGAGCTGGCGCAGGCCCATCAGGGCGAACGCGTTCGCGGCGAAGACGATGAACGGGTCGGTGGTCAGACCGAAGATCGCCGGAATCGAGTCGAGCGCGAACAGCAGGTCGGTGGTGCCGATGGCGATCATGACGATCAGCAGCGGGGTCACCAGGCGCTTGCCGTCGACCTTGACGGTGATCTTGGAACCCACGTAGTCGTCGGTGTGCGGCAGCACCCGGCGGGCCCAGCGCAGGACCGCGTTCTCCTGGAGGTGCTCCTCCTGGCCGAACTGGCGGACGAGCTGGACCGCGGTGTAGATGAGGAACAGGCCGAACACGTAGAACAGCCAGCCGAAGTTGGCGAGGGCGGCCGAGCCGATGGCGATGAAGATGCCGCGCATGACCAGCGCCATCAGGATGCCGATCAGCAGGACCTTGTGCTGGTACATCTTCGGTACCGCGAAGCGGGTCATGATGATGTAGAACACGAAGAGGTTGTCGATGCTCAGGCTGTACTCGGTGAGATAACCGGCGATGAACTGGCCCGCGGGGACGGGGCCGGCGAACGTCCACATCACGACACCGAAGATCACCGCCAGGCTGACGTAGAACCCGACCCAGAACCCGGCTTGTTTGAGGGAGAACTCCTTCGGCTCACCGCGGTCGACGATCCACAGGTCGAAGGCGAGAACGACGAGAAGGCCGCCGATCATGGCGAACCAGGCCCACGGGGGAACACTCACAGCTGATAAACCTCCGGCAGCGCGCACGACAGACAGCCGGAGGTCTCTCCCGCCCGCATGAGGACGACCCGGTCAGAAGCCGGGTCGTGCGGACCGACAGCCCCGGGGGCCTCGTGGAGCGAGGCAACACCGTGATGACGAGACTGCCACGAAGGGATACTCCCCCCCTAACCAAGTGAGTATAGGTGCCCGACTTGGTGGCGCCTAATTCAACGTCGCGTCCCTCCGCCTTGTTCCCTCCTGTTCCCGCTTGTCCCCGCCTGTCCCCCGCGACCTGACCGCTCCGGCGGCCCTCACTGCCTTTGCCGTCCTTGCCGTCCTTGCCGTCCTGACGGCGAGGCGTAGGCCGTGAGCACCGCCTCCAGCGCCTCCGCCTCGCCCGGCAGCGCGCGGCCGCGCCGCGTGGCGGCGTCGGCCAGCTCGCGCACCCGCCCGCCCCCGGCGAGCAGTTCCGTCACCGCGTCGCGCATCGCGGCCACGTCCCCGTACGGAACCAGCACCCCGGCCTCCCCGGTCATCGCCGGGATGCCACCCACGGCCGTGGCCACCACCGGCGTCCCCGCCCGCAGGGCCTCCTGGACGACGAGCGGCTGCCCCTCCCAGCGGCTCGGGACCACCAGGGCCCTGGCCACCGCGAGCAGGTCGGCGACATCGGTGCGAGGGCCGAGCAGGAGCACCGGGAGCTCCTCCCGGTCGATCCGCCGCCGCAGCTCCTCGTGGAGCGGCCCCTCCCCCGCGACCAGGAACACCGGCCCCGAGTACGCGGCCCCGGGCTCCCCCTCCCGGAGGGCGTCCCGTACCGCCCCCGCCACGTCGAGGAGGGTCTCCAGCCCCTTCTGCTGGGCGAGCCTGGCGACCGTCAGGAAGATCGCCCGGTCTCCGGTGCCCAGCTCCGCCCGGATGTCCCCGGGGCGGCGGGTGGACGGGACCAGGGGTGGCGCGGGAACGACGGCGGCCTCGACGCGCCGCGCACCCAGCAGGGTCATCCGCTCCCCCAGGTCGGGTGAGACCACCAGGATCCGATCGGCCCGGCGGGCCACCACGCGCTCCAGGAGCCCGTACACCGCCCCGACGGCACCGCCCGCGGTGGCCGCGTTGTGCAGGGTCACCAGCAGCGGGGTGCCGGTCCCGGTCAGGGCGAGCGCGGCCAGCGCCCCGGCCCGGAGCCCGTGGGCGTGCACGACGTCGGCCCCGCGCAGCGACCGCAGCGCCCGCAGCGCCCGCAGGTCGTCGGGCGGGCGGGGCCGGTCGGAGATCGGCACCGGCACGAAACGCGCGCCCAGGCCGGCGAAGCCGAAGGCCAGGCCGGTGCTCGGCGGGCCCGCCACGACCACCCGGTGCCCCCGGCGCGCCAGCCCCCCGGCCAGCATGGCCACGTGCCGGCCGACCCCGCCCGCGCTGGTCCCCAGCACGAGTGCCACGCGCCCGCCCCGATCGGCCATCGGAACCGCTCCCCCCTGTCGATCACTCACCGGCACCGTCCCTCGCCCCCGTCTCCCGTACGGCCCGCCCGCGCAGGCGTGCCGGCAGCCCCCGCGTGTCCGGGCCGCCGATCAGCGCGGCCACGACCGCGAACGCGACCGTCCCCGCCACCGCCGCGGCCGTCCCGACCAGCACGCACATCCATCGGGACACCTCCCCGAAGGCCCCGACCACGAACAGCCCGGCTCCCCAGGCCGCGGCGCCACCGGCCAGCGCGGTCAGCAGCGCCCGGGGCGCCCCCGTCAGCGCGCGCGCCCCACCGGCGCGGAACACGGCCAGGGCCAGCAGCAGGCCGCCGACGGTCATGCCGATCGTGCTGCCCAGCGCCAGCCGCCCGACCACCTCGGTCTCGTCGCCGCGGGCGGCATCGGCCAGGACGACCTGGGCGGCCAGCGCGACCCCCCACCCCACCACCGAGGCGACGGCCGCCGGCCTGCCACGACCGCGGGCGTACAGGATGCGGGCCAGGTGCAGCATGAGCGCGTACCCGGCGAGTCCTGGCGCGAACAGCGCGACCGCCCGGGCCATCTCCGCGGGCTCGCCCCCGGGGGTGTCCTCCAGGAACACCCGCGCCACCGGCATCGCGACAGCCGCCATCACCCCGGCGGCGAGCCCGGTCACCAGCAGCACGGCCCGCGTCGTGGCGGAGGTCAGCGCGTCGAACCCGGCCAGGTCCCCCGCATCGGCCCTGGTGGACAGCACCGGGAAGGAGCTGGTGGCGATCGGCATCACCAGCACCGCGTACGGGAGCTGGTACAGCGCCCAGGCGTAGGTGTAGACGCCGACCGCGCCCTCGCCGCCCAGGTCGTTGGCGAGCTGGACGACGACGATCAACGTGATCTGCTGGGCGACCAGGACGGCCAGGCCCGCGGTGGCCAGGCCCCTGGCGCGGGCCGCGACGCCCGGGGGGAACGACAGCGAGGGCCGCAGCCGCAGCCGCAGCCGGGCCACCGGGCCGACGACGGTCGCCACCATCGCCGCCGCGGCGACGGTCGCGCCGAGGGAGAGCGAGAGCGCTCCGGCGTCGTCCAGGCGCGACAGGTCGGCGGCGGCGGGTCCGTTCACCGCCTCGAACAGCAGGTTGGAGGCGATGATGAGCAGGCTGGAGACCAGCGGGGCCAGCGCGGGCCCCAGGAAGCGCCGGTGGGCCTGGAGCACCCCGTACAGGACCACCGCCAGCCCGAAGAAGATCATCCGGGGGGCGAAGAGGACGAGCATGCCGGTGCCGACCTCGACGACCCGCGCCACGTCGCAGCCGGGCGCGCCCCCCGCCAGCAGCGCGACGATCGGGCGCGCGAACGCCACGATCAGCAGCGCCACCGGCACCAGGACCAGCATCGTCCAGGTCAGCAGCGCCGAGGTGGTGCGGCCGGCCTCGGCCCTGGCCAGGGGGTCCTGGTCGGCCCGCGAGGCCGCCGAGGCCAGCACGGGCACCACCATCCCGGCCAGCGCGCCGCCCGCGACCAGCTCGAAGACGATGTTGGGCACGTAGTTGGCGGTGTTGTAGGCGGTGCTCAGGCAGTGGTTGCCGACGCTCTCGGACTGGACGAGGTAGCGGCCGAACCCGACGAGGCGGGCCAGGACGGTCACGACGCCGATGAGGAGCGCCGCGCCCGCGATGCCCTGCCCGATCCTCCTGGTCATCGGGCTGGTCATCGGGGGGTGGGCGCCTGCTCCACGGGGCGGCGGCCGAGCATGTCGACGCGGTGCAGGAAGGGGTTGCCCGCGATCACCCTGGTGAAGCTGATCCTCTCCGAGGCCGCGGTCAGCGCGACCACGGTGCCCAGCACGGCCAGGCGTCCGGGGCGGCCCAGGGTGACGGCGGCGGCCAGGCCGAGCAGCGCGCCCAGCGCGTTGGCCCCGGCGTCGCCGAGCATCGCCCGCTCCCCCAGGTCCTCGCCCAGCAGCGCGGCGGCGGCCCCCATGGGGAGCGCGGCCAGGACGGCCGGGGCGGGCTCGTTCCGGCGCAGGCCCGCGGCGAGCAGGGGGGCGCCGGCGAGCAGGCCCACCTTGACGGCGCGTCCGGGGCGCAGGTCGAAGAGGTTGGCCAGGTTGGCGCTCCCGGCGATCAGGGCGCCGTCGACGGCCACGTCCAGGGGCGTGCGGGAGGTCAGGGCGGCGGCGGCCAGGCCCGTCACGCCGATGCCGAGGATCTTCACCGCCCCGCTGGTGACCTCTCCCTTGGCCAGGGCGCTCAGGTGCCCCCGGAATCCCTTGGACGAGGTCGCGCCGTACAGGTCGTCGTAGGCGCCGAGCCCTCCGGCGCCCGCGGCCGCCAGCAGCGCCGCCACGCGGACCCTGGCGGGCAGGCCGGGGGTCACGGCCGCGGCCGCCCCGGCTCCGGCGACGAACGCCGGCCCCTCCAGCAGGGTGATCGGCTCGCCCCGGTGGTTGGTGCGGGCCCAGGTCTCGGCGTCGCCGACCGGGGGCCTGCGGGTGAACGCGGCGTAGGCCGCGCGCGCGGCGGCGGCGCCGAGGGCCGCGCCGGCGAGGGCGTGGGAGAGGGTACGAAGAGCCGGACGAGCCATCGGAATCATCCTCCGGAGGTGGCCGTGGCGGCCGTGGGGGTGGGCGTCGCGCTGGGCTCGATGCCGGAGACGCCGGGGCCCATGCCGTACTGACCGGCCAGACCGGTCAGTTGCTCCCGGAGAGCGTAGACCACCACGACCCGTCCCGCGGGCATATCGGCGGTGTCGACGGTGGAGATCTTCTCGGTGAAGGCGGCGTCGTCGCGGATCGCCGCGATGACGCCGCCGGTCGCCGCCGCGGTCTGCGTACCGGCCAGCACGACGCCCTGGCCCCGCTCGTCCAGGCCGAGCGCCAGCGTGACCAGTGCCTTGGCCTGCGTGGCCGCGCCCTCCCCGGTGTACGCCTCCGCCGGGGCGATCAGCAGCGCCAGGTCGGCGCGCCTGGTGGGGTTGTCGGTGACGCTGAGCAGGCCGCCGCGCTGGAAGGCGTCCACGATGCTCGCGCCCGCCGGGTGCGCCTCGCCCGCCTGGGCGGGGTCGGACGTCACGATCGCGCCGGCGAGCACCTCGGCCGCCTTGTCGTAGGCGGTGTCCTCGGCCGGGAAGACCGTCTCGGGGGCCTTGGCCCCGACGGCCAGCTTGTCGACGAAGCCCGTCTGGGCCGGGTCGACGTACCTCTCGGCGAGGGTGATCCGGCCGGTGACGGTCGCCCCGGCCTCCTCGACCACCTGCTGGACCGCCTCACGCACGGCCGTCGCGGCCCCGGGCGCCTCGACGATCACGACGCGCTTGCCAGTCAGCGCGTCCTGCACCAGCCGGGGGGTGTCGCCGGCCACGAAGGCGTCGTTGGCGGCCTCGCGCTTCTGCAGGGTCTCCACCTGCTCGCGCAGCTCGTTGTTGCCCTCGCGGAACTGGTTGACGGCCAGCTCGCTCGCCTTGATGACGGGGTCCTCGAGCAGGGTGGTGCCCAGCACGATCCCGACCGACAGGGCCAGGAAGATCGCGACGATGGAGACCAGGTGATAGCGGAAATCGATCACGAGAAGAGTCCGACCAGCCAGAAGATGAAGCCGCTCCAGCCGTCGCGCATGCTGTCCAGCCAGATCTTGCCCACCGGGGAGACGACGATCGCCACCCCCATGGTGATCAGCGTGGTGGCGACGAGCAGGAGCAGGGACGGGGTGGATATCCGGCTGCGGTAGAGCCGGCTGACGCCCTTGGCGTCGACGAGTTTGCTACCCACCCGCAGGCGGGTGAGGAAGGTGCTGGCCATGCCCGAGCGGCCCTTGTCGAGGAACTCCACCAGCGTGGCGTGGGTGCCGACGGCGACGATGAGGTCGGCGCCCTTGTCGTCGGCGAGCAGCATGGCGATGTCCTCGCTGGTCCCGATGGCCGGGAAGAGCACCGCGCTGCGGCCGAGCTGCTGGACCCGTTCCAGACCCGGCGCCCTGCCGTCGCGGTAGGCGTGCACGACCAGCTCGGCGCCGATGGTGAGGGCCTTGGTGGAGACGGAGTCGAAGTCGCCCACGATGATGTCGGGCGTGTAGCCCGCCTCCAGCAGCGCGTCGGCGCCGCCGTCCACCCCGATCATGATCGGCCGGTACTCACGGATGTAGGGGCGAAGGGCGGCGATGTCCTCCTTGTAGTGGTATCCGCGCACCACGATGAGGACGTGCCTGCCCTCCATGACGGTCCGCACGTCGGGCACGCCGATGCCGTCGATGAGCAGGTCGCGCTCGCGGCGGACGTACTCCATGGTGTTGGCGGCGAACGCCTCGATCTGCACGGTCAGGCCGACCCGCGCCTCGCTCATGGCGGCCTCGACGGACTCGGCCGTCTGCACGTCGCCCTTGCCGACGGCCTCCTCGCCCAGGTACACGACGCCCTCGTGCAGCCGGACCCGGTCGCCGTCCTTGATCCGCTCGAACAGTTCGGGGCTCGCGTTGTCGATGAACGGCACCCCGGCCTCGACGATGATCTGCGGGCCCATGTTCGGGTAGCGGCCGCTGATGCCCGCGGCGACGTCGACGACACCCGCCGCGCCGCACGCGACAAGCGCCTCCGCGCTCACCCGGTCAACGTCAACGTGATCGATAATCGCGATTTCCCCGGCCCTGAGGCGCTTGGTCAGCCTCTTGGTCCGCCGATCGATTCTCGCCACTGCCGTCACCCCGGGAAGGTCCGTGACCTTCCTGCGGCGGAGGTACCCCGTGAGCCTGTCTTGAAGCCCGTCAATCGGCACCTTCATCACGCCCATCCTGCCAGAGGGAACGACCGGGAGTGCCAAACAGGCGGCAGCGTGTCAGATACGTCACAGAGAAGCCCCCCGCCCGCTCCCCGGGAACGGGCGAATCACCCCTTCAGGCCTTCACACGCTCACGCCTTGTCGGCGGCGGCGATCGACAGCAGCTCCTGCGCGTGCGCGCGGCCCAGCTCGGAGTCCTCCAGCCCGGCGAGCATCCGCGAGAGCTCCCGCGCCCGGCCGTCCATGTCCAGGGCGATCACGCCGCTGCGCACCACGCTGCCGTCGTCGGCCTTCTCCACCACGAGGTGCTGGTCGGCGAAGGCCGCCACCTGCGGCAGGTGGGTGACGACGATCACCTGCGAGGTACGGGCCAGCCGGGCCAGCCTGCGGCCGATCTCCACGGCGGCCTTGCCGCCCACCCCCGCGTCGACCTCGTCGAAGACGAACGTCGGGACCGGGTCGGCGCCGGCGAACACCACCTCGATGGCGAGCATCACCCGGCTCAGCTCGCCTCCGGAGGCGCCCTTGTTCAGCGGCAGCGGCGGCGAGGCCGGGTGCGGCGACAGGCGCAGCTCGACCTCGTCGACGCCGTGCGGGCCGAACTCCGAGGCGGCGGTGATGACGACCACCACCCGGGCGTGCGGCATGGCCAGCGCGGTCAGCTCCTCGGTCACGGCCTGCCCGAACCGCTCCGCCGCCGCCGTCCTGACCCGGGTCAGCTCGGCGGCCAGCTCGGTGAGCAGCCCGGTGATCTCCTCGTACTCGCGGGTCAGCTCGGCGATGCGGTCGTCGTCGCCGTCGAGCTCGGCGACGCGCGCCGCGGCCCGCGCCGCCCAGGCGAGCACCTCGGAGGTGTCGTGGCCGTACCTGCGGATGACGTGGATCAGCTCGGCCCGCCGCTCCTGCACGGCCGCGAGCCGGGCCGGGTCGGAGTCGATCGACTCGGCGTACGCGGCCAGCTCGGTGGCCACGTCGGAGATCAGGTAGCCCGCCTCGGCGAGCCGGTCGGCGATGCCGCCCAGCGCCGGGTCGAAGTCGCGCACCGCCTCGACGGCCGTACGGGCCTCCCCGACCAGCGCGATCGCGTCCGGCATGGCCTGCTCGCCGGACATCGGGTCACCGAGCAGCGCCCGGTGCGCGCTCTCGGCGGCGCCGCGCAGCGAGTCGGCGTGGGAGAGCCGCTCCTCCTCCTCGCGAAGGTCGTTCTCCTCGCCGGCCTTGGGGTCGGCCTTCTCGACCTCGCCGAGCCCGAACCTGAGCTGGTCGGCCTCCTGGGCGCGCTCCCTGGCCCGGGTGGTGAGCTCGGCCAGCCGCTCGGCGATCTCGCGGTGCCGCTTGTAGGCCTGCTCGTAGGCGCGCAGCGGCTTGACCAGCTCCTCACCGGCGTAGCGGTCGAGGGCGCCGCGCTGGCGGGCGGCCTGCAGCAGCCGCTGCTGGTCCATCTGGCCGTGCACGGCGACGAGATCCTCGGCCAGGTAGGTGAGGGTGCCGACCGGGACGGTGCGCCCGCCCAGCCAGGCGCGGCTGCGCCCCTCGACCGAGACGGTCCGCGAGATGATCAGCTCGCCGTCCTCGACCTCGCCGCCGACGTCCTGCACCTGCTGGGCGACGCGCCCGGCCGGATCGACCTGGAGCGTGCCCTCGATGGTCGTCCTGTCGGCCCCGGGGCGGACGCGGGCGGGGTCGGCCCGGCCGCCGAACAGCAGCCCCAGACCGGTGACGACCATGGTCTTGCCCGCACCCGTCTCGCCCGTGACCACGGTGAATCCCGGCGATAGCACCAGGACGGCCTCATCGATCACGCCGAGCCCCTGGATGCGGACCTCCTCGACTCTGGGTCGCACTGGTCCCTCCCGTCACATCGAGTTCACCGAACATCAGTGCGGTGCGCGGGCACGATCCTACGCGCTCCGGACGTCGCCCGCCCGGGCGAACTAGGGCCTCACCCGGCCACGCCAGCCCTGAACGGGGAGATCGAATTTGGCGACCAGCCGGTCGGTGAACGGCGCCCCGGTGTCCTCCAGGCCGTGCAGCCTGGCCAGCCGTACCGGCAGCGTGGCCCGCCTGAGCTCCACCCTCGCGCCCGCGGGCAGGTCGAACCTGCGGCGCCCGTCGCACCAGAGCACCGCGCCGGCCGTCTCCGGCTGGACCTCCAGCGCGAGCCTGGATCTGGGCGAGACCACCAGGGGCCGGGAGAACAGGGCGTGCGCGCTGATCGGCACCAGCAGCAGCGCCTCCACCTCGGGCCAGACGACCGGGCCGCCGGCCGAGAAGGCGTACGCGGTCGAACCGGTCGGCGTGGCGCAGATCACCCCGTCGCACCCCCAGCGCGAGAGCGGGCGCCCGTCGATCTCGGCGACCACCTCCAGCATCCGCTCGCTCTTCTCGACGGTGGCCTCGTTCAGCGCCCAGCTGTCGGCCAGCAGCTCGCCGTTGAGGCGGGCCGTGACCTCGATGGTCATCCGCTCCTCGACGTCGTAGCGGCCCTCCACCACGCTGTCGACCGCCTCCGCCAGGTCCTCGACCTCTGCCTCGGCCAGGAAGCCCACGTGGCCGAGGTTGACGCCCAGCAGCGGCACCCCGGCCGGGCGCGCCAGCTCGGCCGCCCGCAGCAGGCTCCCGTCGCCCCCGAGCACGATCATCATCTCGGCGTCGTCGACCGCCGCCGTTCCCGCGGGCACCACGTCCGCGCCGGTACAGGCGATCTCGTCGGCCTCGGCACCGAGGACGCGCACGGTCAGCCCGGCGTCCAGGAACCGCCGGATCACCATCCGGGCGCTGTCGACGGCCGCCTCCCGCCCGGTGTGCGCGGTGACCAGCACGGTGCGCTTGGCAGTCATCTGTCTCATCTCTCTCGGGTCGCCACCTGCCGAGGACCTTCTACCGTGACCCTTCCACGGGTCGTCCTCCCCCGCCGGAGGGGCCCCTACCCGGGCCCTCCTGACGGGGCCACTACTGCGGGCCTTCCCGTACCGCGCGGTCGATCTCGGCGTCGAGGTCGGCGACCGGCCGGGGGCCCTCCCCCTTGCCGAGCCACAGGACGTACTCGACGTTGCCCGACGGTCCCGGCAGCGGGCTCGCGGTGACCCCGCGCGCCTCCAGGCCGAGCGTCCCCGCGGATCGGGCCACATCCCGTACGGACTCGGCCCGCAGGCCGGGGTCCCGGACGACCCCGCCCGCGCCGACCCGCTCCCTGCCGACCTCGAACTGCGGTTTGACCAGCATCGCGAAGTCCGCCCGGCCGGCCGCGCAGCGCGCCAGGGCGGGCAGCACCAGGCGCAGGGAGATGAAGGAGAGGTCACCGACGATCAGCGTGGGGGGCGGCTCGCCGACCAGCTCCGGCGTCAGGTCCCTGACGTTGACCCGTTCCATCACCGTGACCCGCTCGTCGGTGCGCAGCGACCACGCGAGCTGGCCGTACCCGACGTCGACGGCCAGCACGTGCCCGGCTCCGGCCCGGAGCAGCACGTCGGTGAACCCGCCGGTCGAGGCCCCCGCGTCCAGGCAGCGCCGGCCCGCCACGGTGAGACCCCCGGGACCGAAGGCCTCCAGCGCGCCGAGGAGCTTGTGGGCCCCTCGCGAGACGTAGTCGGGGCCGTCGGAGGCCTCCACGACCACGATCGCCGAGGCCGTGTCGACCTGGGTCGCGGGTTTCGCGGCCGTCCTGCCGCCGACGCTGACCCGCCCGGCCTCGATGAGCTGGGCGGCCTGTTCCCTGGAGCGCGCCAGCCTGCGACGGACCAGCTCGCTGTCGAGACGTGCCCGCCTGCTCACCGGTACCGCTCCCGGGGGTCGCCCGGCCGGGGCGGTGCCCATCGCCGGTCCCGGTCCCGGTCCCGGTCCTGGTCCCGGTCCTGGTCCTGGTGCTGATCCCGGTCCTGGTCCGCCGTGCCGGGCGGCGGGCTCGTCCTGTCGTCCACCGAGGAGAGCACGTGCTCCAGCCCGGTGAACACCTCCTCGAAGACGTCCGCGTGCGCGGACACGGGCAGGGCACCGAGCCGGGCCAGGCCGCTCAGCGCGGCGTCCGCCCGCCCGTCGCCGGTCTCCTCCAGCAGGTCCGTCATGTGCCCCCTCCGGAACCCCTCCCGGCGCCCCGTCTCCTGTGACCGTCTCCCGTGACCGTCCTCCATGGCCGCCCCGGTGCTCCGGGCCGTTCCCGGCCGTCGTCCGGGCGGGCGGCCGGACGACGGCCGGCGCCGGGACGACGCCCCGGGCACCCGGGTGATGATCCGGGCGCGCGTCCAGGACGTCACGTGGGCACGGCGGTCGCCGGTGCCGTGCGCGTGAACTCCCCGAACCGTATCGGAACCCGCGCCGCCCGTCGCCCCGGCGGTCGTCCCGCCCGCGCGTCCGGCCTCGCGGCCCGTCCTGCCGGTGATGTCGCGCGGGTCCGGCGCGTACCCGCGCGTCCGGCCTCGCGGCCCGTCCCCGGCCGGTTTCCGGGGCCCGGCGGGAACGGGGCGGGGACGGGCGTGAACCATCCCGGGCGTCCGATCGTTGACCTCTCGTCGGGACCGGCGCCACCCGCCCCCGGGGGTTCCGCGCACCATGACGGGGTCTCCTTTTCCCGGCCCCCGCGCCGGGTTGCGGCCGTCCCCGTGTGGAACGCTACGGTCCGTACCGGAGAGTGATCCGGACCGGCAGGAGAAGGGAGCGCGACGCGATGGCGACCGTCGACGAGTGCCGGACGGCACTGCGCAAACTCGGCGAGCGGTTCGACGAGGTCGACCAGGAGAGCCGCGCCAGACACGTGGTCGAACGCAGCATCAGCTGCCACGTCAAGGATCTGGGCGTCACCTTCTACGGTCACCTCCACCACGGCGGGCTGGGGCCCTTCGAGGATCTGGCCCCGGGTGACGACCGCGGGGCCGAGGTGAAGCTGACCATCGGCAGTGACGACCTGGTCTCCCTGGTGAACGGGGATCTCGACATGGGACGCGCCGTCTTCGGCGGCCGGGTCAAGATCGACGCCAGCTTCGGCGACCTCCTCCGCCTGCGCAAGCTCCTCTGAGCAGGACCCGAGGGGACCTGCGGCGAGGGCCGGAGCGGGCGGGAGCCCGCCGGCGCGTCAGGACGGCCACCGGGTGAGGACGGCTTCCACGGGCGGCGGCGAGCGGGGACGGCCGGCGGGCAGGGGAGATCAGCGGGCGGTGCCGGCGACGACGGGAGTCGCCGGAACCGCGTGTCCGGACGTCGCCGGGCGGGAACGGTCAGCGGGCGGTGCCGGCGGGCCGGTTCCGCGACGGCAGGACGGCGTCCAGGGCCGTCTTGATCGCGTCCTCGTCCGCCCGTTCCTCCCCCACCGCCTCCCAGGTGGCCGCGGAGGCCGCCCGGAGCCCGTCGAGCGGCTCGCCCGCGCCCTCCAGGGCCAGCGCGTCCCCCTCCCAGCGGGCCGTCCACCCCTGGCAGGCCCACCCCCGCCCGGTCCGCCGTACCTCGGGATAGGGCAGGTGCAGCGCCGCCAGGTCGGCGGCGACGTAGGTGGGCCGGTGCCGGGGCTCGGCGGTCAGCAGGTCGAGCGGGGTCGCCACGCCGGTCAGCACCAGCAGGCTGTCGACCCCGGCGTTGGTCGCCCCCTCGATGTCGGTGTCGAGCCGGTCGCCGACCACCAGGGGCCTGCGTGATCCGGTACGGAGCATCGACTCGCGGTGCAGCGGCGGCTCGGGCTTGCCCGCCACGACCGGTTCCACCCCGGTCGCCGTGGCGATCACCCTGACCATGGCGCCGTTGCCGGGAAGCTCGCCCCTGCCGGTCGGCATGGTCGCGTCGGCGTTCGCGGCCACGAACAGCGCGCCGTTGCGTACCGCGAGCGCCCCCTCGGCCAGCAGGCCGTAGGAGAGGTCGGGGGCGATGCCCTGGACGACCGCCACCGGGGCGTCCAGGGCGGTGCTGACCGGGCGCAGCCCGTGGGCGCGCAACGCGACCCGCAGCCCCATCCCGCCGACCACCAGCACCGGGGCCCCCGGCCCGAACCGCTCGGCCACGAGCCGCGCGGCGGCCTGGGCCGAGGTGACGACGTCCTCGGCGGTCGCCGGGGCGCCCAGCGCGCTCAGGTGCTGGGCGATGGCCGCCGGGGTGCGCGAGGCGTTGTTGGTGACGTAGGCGAGGCGCACGCCCCGCTCCGCCGCCTCGCGCAGGGATTCCGGAGCCCCGGGTACGGCCTCACGCCCGAGGTACACCACCCCGTCGAGATCGAGGAGAAGGGTGTCGTAGGGGTCGATCAGCGTGTTGGTGTTCACCGGCCCATTCCATCACTCGCATCCTCTTGCCCATACAGATCGTTCACGCCCCCGGGGCGTTCTTCTCCAGGGTCCACCGGCCTTCTCCGGGCCGGATTCACGGACCTCACCCGGCTCCCCGGCCCTCGACGGAGGCCGGGCCCCGAGGACCCGATCACCCGGAGTCACATCCGGCGGGCACGGAGCGTCGCGCGCACGCTCTTGAGGGCCGAGACGTAGTGCCGTAGATCGGGCCGCATCGCGACGGCGATGGCCAGGGGCTCCTGCGCCCCCTCCATGTCCCCGGTCCGCCACAGGGAGAGCCCGAGACCGAAATACGCGTAGTCCTCGGCCGGATTGGCGTCGATGATCCAGCGGAAGCTGTCGGCCGCGTCGGCGTACTGCCGGGAGTTGAACTGTGCCCTGGCCAGGGCCTCGCGGACGCTGCGTGACTCCGGCTCCGCGTCGGCCGCCCGCTCCAGAAGCGCGGCCGCCGCCGCCGGGCTGCCCTCGGACAGCAGCCTCATCCCTCGTTGGAACCATTCGTAGACGTCCCCGACAGGCGCGCCCGTCTCGGGGCCGGGGGGATCAGACGGACCGCCACGTCCCTGGACCATCGTGTGAGGCCTCCTTCATCGACAGACGACAGATCTGACCGATTCCTGACGGATCGGAAACCGCCACGGACCCCACGGCCTCGAAGCGGTTCCCGGTCGTTTCAGGCCTTTATGGCAGCATGCCCTCTATGGCGAATCCTGAACTGCCGGTACCTGACGGGCTGGTGCTACGCCCGTTCCGCGGAATACGGTTCACGGTCGACGATCTGGCCGGGGTCACCTCCCCGCCCTACGACCTCATCGACGAGGCCGGGGTGCGAGAGCTGCTCGACACCCATCCCAACAATGTGGTGCGTTTGATCCTTCCCGGCTCCGACCACCACAGGTACGCCGAGGCCCGTACGACACTCCACGAATGGCTCTCCTCGGGGGTGCTCGCCGCCGACGACAGACCCGCCCTCTACGTCTACGAGCAGTCGGGGCCGGGGATCCTGCAACGCGGGCTCATCGGCGACGTGGGGCTGGCCGGGCCGGAGGCCGGCATCATCCTGCCGCACGAGGACGTCATGCCCGGCCCGGTGGCGGACCGGCTGGCGCTGATGAGCACCACCGAGGCCAACCTCGAACCGATCTTCTTGCTCTACGACGGCGCGGGAGGGGCGGCCAGCGGCCTCGTCGACCGGATCGCCGCGTCCCGGCCCCCGCTGGCGGAGACGGCGACCTCCGACGGTCTTCGTCACCGGCTGTGGGCCGTCACCGACGCCGGGGAGCTCGCCTCGATCGACGCCGACCTCCGCCCCAGGCAGGCCCTCATCGCCGACGGGCACCACCGTTACGCCACCTACCTCGCGCTCCAGCGCGAGCACAGGTCCGCGACGGCGGCGGGCCCGGACGCGACCGGAGTCCCTGCGGGGAGCGGGACCTCACCGGCAGAAGGGGCGGGAGGATCCGCGGAGCCCGGGCCGTGGGACCTCGGCCTCGCCCTCCTGGTGGACTCCACCGCCTACCCCCCGAACCTGAAGGCCATTCACCGGGTCGTTCCCGGTCTCCCCCCGGAGGAGGCGCTGACCAAGGCCAGGGGTTCGTGGCGGGTACAGGAACACGCCGACCTGGCCGAGGGACTGGCCGCGCTGGAGCAGACCACAGGACCGGCCTACCTGCTGTCCGGGGGAGGAATGACCCACCTGCTCAGCGACCCGGATCCGGACCAGCTCGAACACGCCATGCCCCCCGGCCGATCAGCCGGATGGCGGGCGCTGAACACGTCCGTCCTCGCGGAGTTCCTGCTCCCCAAGGTCTGGGGAACCGACGACGACGAACGGTCGGTGCGCATCGTCCACCACGACCCCGAGGCCGCCGTACGACTCGCGCGGGCCTGCGGCGGAACGGCCGTGCTGTTGCGCCCGCTGGCGGTCGAGGACGTGCTCGCGGTCGCGGCCCAGGGAGAACGGGTCCCCCGCAAGTCCACCTCGTTCGGCCCCAAACCCCGTACCGGCCTGGTGTTGCGCCTGCTCTCCCCCCTGCCGGAACCCGGCGGCGAGGCGTCCGCGCCGCCGTCCGGAGAGCCGGCCCCCTGAGAGATTTCGAGATCTTTTCGCGTCGCCACACTGTGAGACGCGCCCGAAGAGCCGAATACTGTTCCGGAGACACCGGTTCCAGAATGAGGTGACCCGTGGACAACATCACCGCCCTCGGCGGAGACGTCTATGAGATCGACACGAGAATGGCCGGGTACTCCGGCATAACGGCCGGCTACCTGATCCTCGGCGACCGGCCCTGCCTGGTGGAGACCGGCACCTCCACCTCCGCCCCCGTGGTGCGCGACGCCCTGACCTCCCTGGGCGTCGGCCCGCGGGACCTCTCCACGGTCGTCGTCACGCACATCCACCTGGACCACGCGGGCGGGGTCGGCGACATCGCCGGTTTCTACCCGGACGCGGAGATCGTCGTCCACGAGAAGGGCGCCCGGCACCTCGCCGACCCGTCCAGGTTGATGGCCAGCGCCCGGATGGTCTGGGGCGACAAGCTGGACGTCCTGTTCGGCGATCTCTCCCCGACCGAGGCGTCGAGGATCCGCGCGCTGGGCGACACCGGCTCCATCGACCTCGGCAACGGACGGACGCTGAGCAGTCACTACTCCCCAGGACACGCCAAACACCACGTGGGACTGGTCGACTCGGGCACCGGCGATCTCTACGTGGGCGACGCGGCCGGCGTCTATCTTCCGGAGACCGGTGATCTGCGTCCCGCGACGCCCCCGCCGGACTTCGACCTGCAGACCGCGCTGGACTCCATCGCCCTGTTCGAGGCACTGGGTCCGCAGCGGCTGCTCTTCAGCCACTACGGGCCGGTCACCGACGTGGAGGAGACGCTCGGGCGTTCCGCCGAGGAGCTGCGCGTCTGGGTCGACCTGACCCGGCAGGCACACGCGGAGGGCATGGACCTGGACCACGCCGTGGCCATGGTCAGGGACCGCACCCGCGACCGCTACGCCGCGCTGAGGGGGGACGAGGCGACCGCCGAGCAGTTCGAACTGCTCAGCGGCGCCCCGTCCAACGTGGCCGGAATCCTGCACTGGCTGAACCGGGTCCAGCCCTGAGGTCCGCCGTGCCCACGGGCACGGGCACGGGCCTCGCCCGTCCGCCGGGGGTCGTCGAACCGCCCCGGCGGCGGGCGAGGCCACCTGAGAACTACTTGCCGTCGTTCCTGCCCCGGTGGTCCGGGCCGGGACCGATCTCGTCCTCGTCGTCGGGGTCGACATCCGGGCCGTCGCTGAGGATGTCCCCGAAGTCGGGCTCGATGAACGCCGGCCCGACCAGGTCGACCTTGCCGGGCTTCTGGACCTTCGGTTCGGCCTTCTGCTGGATCGCGGGCTCGGCCCTCACCGCCGGCTTCGCGGCAGGGACCTTTCCTGACGGAACGTCGTCATCGGCGGACTCGTCGCCCGGAGCCTCGGCGGTGGTGAGCCGCTCCTCCCCGTGCTCGTCGTCGCTTTCCTCGTCGTCCTCGTCGTCCTCGTCGTCCTCGTCGTCCTCGTCGTCCTCGTCGTCGCTGCCGAGATCGTCGCTCTCGGCATCGGCGTCCGCGGCCGTGGTGTCGCCGGCGTCCGCGTCGCCACCGGCGGGCACGTCGTCGTCATCATCGTCGCTGTCGTCGCTGTCGGCGCTGTCGATGTCCCCGACACCACGGGCGTCACCGGAATCACCGGCGTTACCGGCGTTACCGGCGTTACCGGCGTTACCGGCGTTTTCGGCACCGACCTCGTCACCGGCGAGGGCGTCGTCCCCGAGGTCGGCCTCCTCGCCGCCCTCCTCGTCCTCGTCCTCTTCGAGATCCTCGATGACGGAACCGGTCAGCTCCGCGTAGCGCTCGGCCGCGTCGGTCTCGCCGTCCTCGTCGAAGGCCATGGCGCGGCCGAACCACTCGGTCGCGGGCTCCTCGTGTCCGGCCGCCGCCAACGCGTCGGCGTAGGCGAAGGCGAGACGAGCGGACCAGGGCTGGGGGCGGGTGTCACGCAGCTCGGGAAGCCGCTGGAGGGTGATGACCGCCGCGTCGTTCTGACCGAGATCACGACGGGCACCGGACTCCACGATGGCCAGCTCGATCTTGCCGACGCGGTCGAGCCGCTCGGCCTCCTTCGAGCGGACGAGGTCGAGGGCACGCTCAGGCCGTTTGAGACCGCGCTCGCAGTCCGCCATGATCGGCAGGAACGAGTCGGAGCCCGTCATGCGGCGAGCCGCACGAAGGTCGCTGAGCGCTTCGGCGAAGTGCCCCGCGCGATAGGCCGCGATTCCCACGGCCTCACGGATCACTCCGATCCTGGCCGCGAAGCGGCGTGCGACCTTGGTGTGCTCGTACGCCCGCTCCGCGTCGTCCTCGCCCAGGGCCCTCTCCGCCGCCACCAGGTGGCGCGAGATCAGCTCGGCGAGATCGAGCGGCAGGGAGCGCAGCTCCTCGCGGATCTCCTTGTCGAGTTCCTCCGCGGTGATGTCCGGAGCGAGCTCGGGGAGTTCCTCACGCTGGCGAGGAGCCTCCTCCTGCCCGCTCTGCCCGCCGAAGCGGTCGTCGCGGCCATAGCGGGTACGAGACCCCTCACCGTCACGATCGCTGAAGGGACGTCCTCCACCGGGCCGGTCATCACGGCTGAACGACCTGCGCTCGCCACCACGGTCGTCCCGGGAGTAGGACGGGCGGTCCCCGCCGCGACTGTCACGGTTGAACGGAGGACGGCTCCCACCGCGATCATCGCGGTTGAACGGCGGCCTGCCGGAGCCTCGGTCGTCACGGTTGAACGGGGGACGGCTCGACCCCCGGTCGTCGCGGTTGAACGGCTTGCGCTCCCCATCGGGACGCGGACCGTACTGCCCACGCGACTGATCACGATCACCGTACGTGGGCCTTCCACCGCGGTCGTCGCGGTTGTAGGCGGGACGGTCCCCGCCTCGGTTGTCGCGGTTGAACGGCGGACGCTCCGGGCGATCCCCGCGATACCCGCCACCGGGACGGTCGTCACGACCGGCCGGCGGACGCCCGGAACCACGATCATCACGATTGAACGGAGGACGACCCGAACCACGATCATCGCGGTTGTAGGCAGGACGGTCCCCGCCACGGTCGTCGCGGTTGTAGGCGGGACGGTCCCCACCGCGATTGTCGCGGTTGAACGGCGGACGGCTCCCACCGCGATCGTCGCGGTTGAACGGCGGCCTGCCGGAGCCGCGATCGTCGCGGTTGTAGGCGGGACGGTCCCCGCCTCGGTTGTCGCGGTTGAACGGCGGGCGCTCCGGGCGATCGCCACGGTACCCGCCACCGGGACGGTCGTCACGACCGGCCGGCGGACGCCCGGAACCACGATCGTCACGATTGAACGCAGGACGGCTCCCACCACGATCATCGCGGTTGAACGGCTTGCGCTCCCCATCGGGACGCGGACCGTACTGCCCACGCGACTGATCACGATCACCGTACGTG
>NZ_JBNCLF010000006.1:0-1404 GCF_049844535.1 Streptosporangium sp. DT93 | reverse complement strand
CATCGCGGTTGAACGGCTTGCGCTCCCCATCGGGACGCGGACCGTACTGCCCACGCGACTGATCACGATCACCGTACGAACGGCTTCCACCGCGATCATCGCGGTTGAACGGCGGCCTGCCGGAGCCGCGATCGTCGCGGTTGTAGGCGGGACGGTCCCCACCACGGTTGTCCCGGTTGAACGCCGGGCGGCCGGCGCCACGGTCGTCGCGGTTGAACGGAGGACGATCGTCCCGGTTGTAGGCAGGTCGATCCCCACGGTCACGGGAACCGTAGGAGCCACCGCGAGCCTGATCGCGGTCCCCGTAGGAACGCTGGCCGCTGTCACGCGGTCCCGAAGGCCTCTGGCCGGCACCTGGACGGTCGTCACGGTTGAACGGAGGACGGCCCGAGCCACGGTCGTCACGGTTGTAGGACGGCCTGTCGCCACGATCACGAGAGCCGTATGAGCCACTTGGGCGCCCTTCGCGGCGCTCACCATATCGGGGGCCGTCGCCCGGACGCCCCCTGTCGCCACCGCGATCGCCGCGGTAGCCTCCCTGACCGCCAGATCCGCGGTTCTCGCTCTCTTCTCGTCGGCCCGCGTCGTCGCGCCCGTTGTCACTGTTCACTTCTGGTCCATTCGTTGGCTCACTCTGCGAGCGCATCCCATCGCCTCGATCGGATGGGGCGATTCACTGTGTGGGCGATCTCCGGCCGCGGGGTGCGCCCCGTTCGCTATCGCTGCCCCGCCCTATCGTGGTCCGGCGCGACGAAGGCCACCCGCTGGTGGGGTGGCCCGGCTCCTCCAGCCTAGCAAGCCCTCGAAACTCCACGCGCCCTTCCCAGGACGCCGATGCCTGCGAAGGGGGACGCATGGGGTCTGAAACACGAGTGGTACGGAGCGTGAGGCGAGGTGGGTGTCACACGAGATTCGGAAGGCGCATCCACCTCGTGAACCACTCCTGCGGAAACTCGAGGCCCGAAAGGTGCCGGGAACCTCAAGAGCCCCCGAAGCATTGAAAAGCCTCTTGGAGGGTCCGGAAGTCTCGGGGCTCGCAAGCTCCGAGCACGTGGGAGCTCCGGGATGCCCGAGGACCTGCAAGTCCTGGCAGACCTTGAACGGAAAAGACCAGGCCGGCGCGACGAAACCCATGCCGGAAACACGAAAGGCCCTCACCATGCGGTGAAGGCCTTAAAGAAACGCGCGAAACAGGAAGACACGAAGGCCCCACCGGCAGTGAGAGTCCCGCAAAACACGTGACCCCGGACGCATGATCCCGGGAAACGCATGAACCCTGGAAAATACATGGAGTCCGGAAATGCTTGAGGGCCCCCACCAACGGTGAGGGCCCTCAAGAAAAGATTGTCCGGCGGTGACCTACTCTCCCACACCGTCCCCGGTGCAGTACCATCGGCGCTGAAG
>NZ_JBNCLF010000005.1:486050-487346 GCF_049844535.1 Streptosporangium sp. DT93 | reverse complement strand
ACCCAGGCCGACATCAACACCGGAAGCATCGTCAACACCGCCACCGCCACCGGCACACCACCCACCGGACCCGCCATCACCTCCGCGGCCTCCACCGCCACGGTCACCGCCACCGCCGCACCCGCCCTGGCCCTGCTCAAGACCGCCTCACCGACCACGGTCGCCGCCGCCGGACGGACCATCACCTACTCCTACCTCGTCCTCAACACCGGCAACACCACCCTGACCGGCGTGGCCGTGACCACGACCGCCTTCACCGGCACCGGAACACCCACCGCCATCACCTGCCCCGCCACCACCCTGGCCCCGCAGGCGTCGACCACCTGCACGAACACCTACGTCACCACCCAGGCCGACATCAACTCCGGAAGCGTCGTCAACTCCGCCACCGCCTCCGGCACACCCCCCGTCGGCCCCGCTGTCACCTCCGCCGTCTCCACCGCCACGGTCGTCGCCGTCGCCGCGCCCGCCCTGGCGCTGTTGAAGACGGCCTTCCCCACGGCCGCGACAGAGGCGGGCCAGACGATCACCTACTCGTACGCGGTCGTCAACACCGGCAACACCACCCTGACCGGGGTGGCCGTGACCACCACCGCCTTCACCGGCACCGGCACCCCCACCGCGATCACCTGCCCGGTCACCACCCTCGCCCCCGAGGACATGACGACCTGCACGAACACCTACGTCACCACCCAGGCCGACATCGACACCGGAACCATCACCAATACGGCGACCGCCTCGGGCACGCCACCTGTCGGCCCCGCCGTGACCTCCGCTCCCTCCACCGCCACGATCACCGGAGAGGCGGCTCCTCGCCTGGCCCTGTTGAAGACCGCCTCGCCGGCCACGGCGACGGCGGCCGGGCAGACCGTGACCTACTCCTACATGGTCGCCAACACCGGCAACGCCACCCTGACCGGTCTGACCGTGACCACCACCGCCTTCACCGGCACCGGCACCCCCACCGCGATCACCTGCCCGGTCACCACCCTGGCCCCGCAGGACACCACCACCTGCACCAACACCTACGTCACCACCCAGGCCGACATCAACTCCGGGACCGTCGTCAACACCGCGACCGCCACCGCCACCCCACCCACCGGGCCCGCGGTGACCTCGGACCCGTCGACCGCGACGGTCACCGCTCCTCCCGCTCCCACCCTGGCGTTGCTGAAGACGGCGACGCCGGTCACGGTGACGACCGCCGGGCAGACGGTGACCTACGCCCACCTGGTCACCAACACCGGCAACACCACCCTGACCGGGGTGGTCGTGACCACCACCGCCTTCACCGGC
>NZ_JBNCLF010000005.1:360085-485952 GCF_049844535.1 Streptosporangium sp. DT93 | reverse complement strand
ATCACCTGCCCGGTCACCACCCTCGCCCCGCAAGCCTCGACCACCTGCACCAACGGCTACGTCATCACCCAGGCCGACGTCGACGCCGGATCCGTCGTCAACACCGCCACCGCCACCGGCACACCACCCACAGGACCTGCCGTCACCTCCGCCGCGTCCACCGCCACGGTCACCGCCGCACCGGACCCCAACCTCGCCCTGCTCAAGACCGCCTCACCGGCCACGGTAACGGCGGCCGGGCGGACGGTGACGTACTCCTACCTGGTGGTCAACACCGGCAACACCACGCTGACCGCGGTCGATGTGACCGACATCGCCTTCTCCGGCACCGGCACACCGCCCGTGATCACCTGCCCGGTCACCACCCTCGCCCCCCAGGACCTGACCACCTGCACCAGCACCTACGTCACCACCCAGGCCGACATCGACGCCGGCGCGATCGTCAACACCGCCACCGCCACCGGCACACCGCCCACCGGACCCGCCATCACGACTCCGCCGTCGACCGCGACGGTCACCGTCCCGTCCGCTCCCGCCCTGGCGCTGTTGAAGACGGGAACACCGGTCACGGTGACCACCGCCGGGCAGACCGTGACCTACGCCTACCTGGCCGCCAACACCGGCAACACCACCCTGACCGGGATCGCCGTGACCACCACCGCCTTCACCGGCACCGGAACACCCACCGCCATCACCTGCCCCGTCACCACCCTGGCCCCGCAGGCCAGAACGGTCTGCAGCAACACGTACGTCGTCACCCAGGCCGACATCGACACCGGAACCATCGTCAACACCGCCACCGCCACCGGCACACCGCCCACCGGACCGGCCGTCACCTCCGACCCGTCCACCGCCACCGTCACCGCCGTCGCCGCCCCCGCACTGGCGCTGCTCAAAACGGCGTCGCCGAACACGGCGACCGCCGCCGGGCAGACGGTGACCTACTTCCACATGGTCACCAACGCCGGGAACACCACCCTCACGGAGGTGGACGTCACGGGCACCTCCTTCACCGGCTCGGGCACACCACCCGTGATCACCTGCCCGGCCACCACGCTGGCGCCCCAGGACTCGACCCTCTGCACCGGCACCTACGTCGTCACCCAGGCCGACATCGACGCCGGATCCATCGTCAACACCGCCACCACCACCGGCACACCACCCACCGGACCGGCCGTCACCTCCGACCCGTCCACCGCCACCGTCACCGCCGCACCGGACCCCAACCTCGCCCTGCTGAAGACGGCCTCACCGACCGCGGTGGTCTCCGCCGGGCGGACGGTGGTCTACTCCTACCTGCTGGTCAACACCGGCAACACCACCCTGAACGGGGTGGAGATCACCGAGAGTGTCTTCTCCGGCACCGGCACACCGCCCGTGATCACCTGCCCGGTCACCACACTCGCACCGCAGGGCACCACCACCTGCACCAGCACGTACGTCACCACCCAGGCCGACATCGACGCCGGCGCGATCGTCAACATCGCCACCGCGACCGCCACGCCTCCCGGAGGGGCCCTCATCGCGGCTCCCCTGTCGACCGCCACGGTCACCGTCACCCCGGCTCCCGACGTGGCGCTGCTGAAGACGGGGACACCGACCACGGTGACGGCGGCCGGGCAGACGGTGGACTACTCCTACCTGGTCTTCAACACCGGCAACGCCACCCTGACCGGGGTGAACGTGACCGACACCACCTTCTCCGGCACCGGCACCGCCCCGGTGATCACCTGTCCGGCCGTCACCCTCGCACCGCAGGACACCACCACCTGCACCGGCACCTACGTCACCACCCAGGCCGACATCGACGCCGGCGCGATCGTCAACACCGCGACCGCCACCGGCACCTCGCCCGGTGGGACGGTCGTGACGTCCACCCCCTCCACCGCCACGATCACCGCCGAACCGGCTCCCGGCGTGGCGCTGCTGAAGACGGCCTCGCCGACCACGGTGTCGGCCTCGGGACGCACGGTGGTCTACTCCTACCTGGTGGTCAACACCGGCAACGTGACGCTGACCGGCGTGGACGTCACCGGAACGTCCTTCTCCGGCACCGGCCCCGTGCCCGTCATCACCTGCCCGGTCGCCACGCTCGCCCCGCAGGACACCACCACCTGCACCAGCACCTACGTCACCACCCAGGCCGACATCGACGCCGGATTCGTCGTCAACACCGCCGTCGCCACCGGCACGCCGCCCACCGGACCCGCCGTGACCTCCGACCCGTCGACCGCGACGATCATCGCCGCACCGGCTCCCAGCCTGGCACTGCTGAAGACGGCGGCACCGACCACGGTGGCCGCCGCCGGGCGGACGATCGTCTACGCCTACCTGGTCCTCAACACCGGCAACACCACCCTGAACGGCGTGACCGTCACCGACACCGTCTTCTCCGGCACCGGCCCCAACCCGGTGATCACCTGCCCGGCCACCACGCTGGCACCTCAGGAGGCCACCGTCTGCACCAGCACGTACGTCATCACCCAGGCCGACATCAACGCCGGAGCCCTCGTCAACACCGCCCTCGCCGCCGGCACTCCCCCGGAGGGCCCGGCGGTGGCCTCCGACCCGTCCACCGCGACGGTCGTCGTGGAGGCGGCTCCCGCCCTGGCGCTGCTGAAGACGGTGTCACCGAGCACGGCGACCTCCGCGGACCGGCCCCTGACGTACTCGTACACGATCGTCAACACCGGCAACAGCACCCTGACCGGGGTGACCGTGACCGACACGTTCTTCTCGGGAACCGGCCCCGACCCGGTGATCACCTGCCCGGTCGACACGCTCGCCCCGCAGGACACCACCACCTGCACCGGCACCTACGTCACCACCCAGGCCGACGTCGACGCCGGTGGTGTCGTGAACACCGCGGTCGCCTCGGGCACGCCGCCCACCGGACCCGCCGTGACCTCCGACCCGTCCACGGCGACGGTCGGCGGGGTGCCGACGGCCGGTCTGGCGCTGCTGAAGACGGTGTCGCCGAGCGTCCTGACGTCCGCGGGACGGCAGGTGACGTACTCCTACACGATCGTCAACACCGGCAACGCCACCCTGACCGGGGTGGGAGTCACCGACACCGCCTTCTCGGGAACGGGCACGCCCCCGGTCGTCACCTGCCCGGCCACCACCCTGGCCCCGCAGGACACCACGGTCTGCACCGGCACGTACCTGGTCACCCAGGCCGACGTCGACGCCGGTGGTGTCGTGAACACCGCGGTCGCCTCGGGCACGCCGCCCACCGGGCCCGCGGTGACCTCCGACCCGTCCACCGCGACGGTCACCGAGGTGGCGGCTCCCACGCTGGCGCTGCTGAAGACGGCGTCGCCGAGCACGGTGACGGCCGCGGGGCGGACCGTGACGTACTCCTACACGATCGTCAACACCGGCAACACGACGCTGACCGGGGTGGGGGCGGCCGACACGTCCTTCTCCGGCACCGGCACACCCACCCCGATCGTCTGCCCGGCGACGACGCTGGCGCCGCAGGACTCGACCGTCTGCACGAGCACCTACCTCACCACCCAGGCCGACATCAACGCCGGCGTGATCGTGAACACCGCGACGGCGACGGGCACACCGCCGTCGGGCCCGGTGGTGACCTCCGACCCGTCCACGACGGTGATCACGGGAGAGCCCGCCCCCAGCCTGGCGCTGCTGAAGACGGCGTCGCCGAGCACGGTGTCGGCGGCGGGACGGGAGGTGGTCTACTCGTACGCGATCGTCAACACCGGCAACCTGACGCTGACCGGGGTGACCGTGGCCGACACCAGCTTCTCGGGGACCGGCGGGCTGCCGGTGATCACCTGCCCGGTCGCCACGCTGGCCCCGCAGGAGACCACCACCTGCACCGGCACCTACGTCACCACCCAGGCCGACGTCGACGCCGGCGTGATCGTGAACACCGCGGTGGCGGCGGGCCTTCCGCCGGGGGACACCGGCCTGACCACCGCCGTGAGCCTCACGGCGGCCCCGGCGGCCCCGTCGGCCTCTGTGGCGGTCGCCCCGGTGACCTCCGACCCGTCGACGGTGGTGGTGACCGCCGAGCCGGCTCCCGGCCTGGCGCTGCTGAAGACGGCGTCGCCCAGGACGGTGGTGAGGCCGGGAGAGGCGGGAACCGTGACCTACTCGTACGCGATCGTCAACACCGGCAACGGGACGCTGACCGGGGTGAGCGTGGTCGACACCGCCTTCTCCGGCACCGGCACGGCCCCGACGATCACCTGCCCGGTCACGACGCTCGCGCCGCAGGCCACCACGACCTGCACCGGCACGTACGTCACCACCCAGGCCGACGTCGACGCCGGTTCGATCGTGAACACGGCGGTGGCGTCGGGCACCCCGCCGACGGGCCCGCGGGTGAGCTCCGAGCCGTCCACCGCGACGGTCGCGGCGGAGCTGTTCGCGAGCCTGACGCTGCTGAAGACGGCCAACCCGTCGGTCGTGTCGCAGGCGGGGCAGGAGGTCACGTACTCGTACCTGGTCACCAACACCGGCAACAGGACGCTGACCCGCGTGAACGTGACGGACACCTTCTTCTCGGGGTCGGGCGGAGCCCCCGCCATCACGTGCCCGGCGGTGACGCTGGCGCCGGACGGCTCGACGATCTGCACGAGCACCTACGTGGTCACCCAGGCCGACATCAACACCGGGTCCGTCGTCAACACCGCGATCGCCTCGGGCACCCCCGTGGTGGGCGACACGCTGACCAGCTCCCCGTCGACGGCGACGGTCGCGGTCGAGACGATCACCGGCCTGACCCTGTCCAAGACGGCGGAGCCGAGCACGATCACGGCGCCGGGGGTGACGGTGACCTACTCCTACCTGGTCGTCAACACCGGCAACGCGACGCTGACCGGCGTGACCGTGAGGGACGTCGCCTTCTCCGGCACCGGCACGGCCCCGACGATCGCCTGCCCGGTGACGACGCTCGCGCCGCAGGGCTCCACGACCTGCACGAGCACGTACGTCACCACCCAGGCCGACGTCAACGCCGGGTCGATCGTCAACACCGCGACCGCCTCGGGCACGCCTCCGGTGGGCCCGGTGCTGGCCTCCGACCCGTCCACCGCGACGGTCACGGCCGCGACGGCTCCCGGCCTGGCGCTGCTGAAGACGGCGTCGCCCAGCACGGTGGCGGCGGCGGGACGGTCGGTGACGTACTCCTACGACATCGTCAACACCGGCAACTCCACGCTGACCGGCGTGAACGTGACGGACACCTCCTCGGGGACGGGCACGCCGACGCCGATCACCTGCCCGGTGACGACGCTCGCGCCGCAGGACACCACGACCTGCACCGGCACCTACGTCACCACCCAGGCCGACGTCAACGCCGGGTCGATCGTCAACACCGCGATCGCCTCGGGCACTCCCCCCTCGGGTCCCGCGGTCGCCTCCGGCCCGTCCACGGTGACGGTCATGGTCGAGCCCACCCCCGACCTGGCACTGCTGAAGACGGCGAACCCGACGGCGCTGCTGGGGCCGAACCAGACGATCACGTACTCGTACACGATCGTCAACACCGGCAACGCGACGCTGAGCGGGGTGAGCGTGACCGACACCTTCTTCTCGGGGTCGGGCACGCCCCCGCAGATCACCTGCCCGTCGACGACCCTGGACCCGCAGACCTCCATGACGTGCACGGGCACGTACGTCACCACCCAGGCCGACGTCGACGCCGGTTCGATCGTCAACACCGCGACCGCCTCGGGCACCTCGCCGCTGGGCGTCCTCATCGTCTCGGACTCGTCCACCACGACGGTCGCCGGGGGGCCGGCCCCCAGCGTGGCGCTGCTGAAGACGGTGTCGCCGAGCATCCTGACGGCCGCGGGGCGGACCCTGATCTACTCGTACCTGATCGTCAACACCGGCAACACGACGCTGACCGAGGTGGGCGTGCGGGACACGGCGTTCTCCGGTACGGGGACGCCCGGCGTGATCACCTGCCCGGTGCGGACGTTGCAGCCGCAGGACTCCACGACCTGCACGAGCAGCTACGTCGCCACCCAGGCCGACGTCGACGCCGGGACCGTCGTGAACACGGCCCAGGCGTCGGGGGTCTCGGAGTCCGGTCCCGTGGCGGCCGCCCTCTCCCGCCCCCGCCTGGCGGTCGTGGTGGTGGCCTCGGCCCCGTCCACGGTGGCGGTGACCGTCCTGCCGGTCGTCGGCCTGGCGCTGCTGAAGACGGCGTCGCCGAGCACGCTGACGGCCCCGGGGCAGACGGTCACCTACTCCTACCTGATCGTCAACATCGGCAACACGACGCTGAACGGGGTGGACGTGACGACCACCGGCTTCACCGGAACCGGGACGCCCACGGCGATCACCTGCCCGGTGACGGCGCTGGTGCCGCAGGACTCGACGACCTGCACGAACACCTACGTCACCACGCAGGCCGACGTCGACGCGGGCGCGATCGTGAACACCGCGACGGCCTCGGGCGTCTCCCGGCTGGGCACCGTGGCGACCTCGGACCCGTCGTCCGCGACGGTCACCGCCGTGCCGACCCCCGCGCTGACGCTGCTGAAGAGCGCGTCGCCGGGCACGGTACGGGAGGGGCAGACGATCACCTACTTCTACCTGGTCGTCAACACCGGCAACTCGACGCTGAGCGGGGTGGGAGTGACGGACATCTCCTCGGGCACGGGGACGCCCCCGCAGATCGTCTGCCCGCGGACGACGCTGGCGCCGCAGGACTCGACGACCTGCACGAGCGCCTACACCGCCACCCGGGCGGACGTCGCCTCCGGCGCGATCGTGAACACCGCCACGGCCTCGGGCAGCCTGTTCCCGGGCGCGGTCACAAACTCCAACCCGTCGGCCGCGACGGTCGCGACGACCGGATCGGGGGGCGGCGGCGACGGCGACGCGACGGACCGCAAGGCCAGGATCCGCTCCGACTCCTCGACGTGCACCACGGTCGAGTTCCTCGGGGAGCGGCGGGTGTGCTGCGAGCGGAGGAACCCCTCGCGGTGGCACCGGGCCCACGACCGGGGGTGCGGCATCGGCCTGCTCCACCACTCCCGCGCGGACGCGAAGAAGCGGGACCAGGTCCGTCACCGCCCGTTCCGTCGGGACAGGTGAGGCTCGCGTCCCCCGGACGGACCGCCGCGTCCCCCCGGACGGACCGCGCCCCGACAGCCCTCCGCCTCCCGGGCGGACCGCCGCGTCCCCCCGGACGGACCGCGCCCCGACAGCCCTCCGCCTCCCGGGCGGATCGCCGCGCCCCGGCCGGATCGCCGCGTCCCCCGGACGGGGTCTCCCCCCGCGACGGGACGGATGGGCGTCCGATCTCGTCGAACGTGAACATCGCGCCAAAAGGGGGTCAGCGACGGACAACAAAGAATGTCGCCCGCCGGGGCGGTCGTATCATCGTCAATGATATGAGGCCCCTCCTCTCATAACAGTCACGGATGAACGGTTTCGGCGGCCGTCCGGCGCACCACACCGGCCGGCCTGCGCAAACCCGGTGCGCCCGGCGATTTCCCCGGCCCCGCACCGTGGTTCCGCACCGTGCGGGAAACCGGAAGCGGATATATCAAACGACTCAACAGATAATGCGGGAGCCGGTCGTGAACATGAAATGCACGTCGTATTCGATGATGAAGGTCTCCGCGCTGGTGATGGTCTCCATGCTGGCCGCCGGGTGTTTCGCGGACGGGGACGAGGACGCCATGCGCAACGTCGCGGCGGTGTCCGAGGAGAAGCCGGTCGCGGTCCCGACCCCGGAGGAGCTTGCGGCCAACCCGCTGCCGACGCAGCTGGCCAACGAGCCCCGCGTCCGCCAGAACGTCGTGCAGACCAAGTGCGCGGCCGTACCGGGCGGCTGGGGAGCCGAGGGGACGGCGAAGAACCCCGGGAAGAAGCCCGTGACCTACAAGGTCGTCGTCTACTTCACCACCACCAAGGCCACCACGCTGGACTACGCCCAGGCGCTCGTGACGGTCCCCCCGGGCAAGACGGTGCCCTGGACGGCGAAGAAGCAGTTCCAGGCGAAGAAGGAGATGCTCTGCCCCATGCCCGGGATCAGCGTCGTGTCCTGACGACCGTGACGCGACGACCGTCCCGCCCGAGGGGGCGGCTCCACCGGAGCCGCCCCCTCGGCCCGTCCGGGAAGGGTGACGGCCGGTACGGGTAGGGTGCGGTGATGCGGACCCGCCCTCTCGCCGATCGAGCCGTGACCGGCCCGGACGACAGGACGCGGTCGTTGCGGGACGCCCTGGTCGCGGCCGGGGTCGTCGGGGTGTTCTGGGTGCCGCCCGCGATCGGCGCCGCGGACCCGCCACGACTGGTGGCCGGGCTGGTGCTGGCCTCGGTGGCGGGCGCGGCGATGATCCTCCGGCGGCGCCTTCCGGCCTCCTCGACGACCGCCGCCGGGATCTCGACCGTCGCGGGAGGCCTCCTGGGGGTGTGCCACGACCCCATGCTCGCCACGGCGTGGTGCCTGTACGCCCTCGCGATCGCCCGCGCGTCCCGTACCCGCGCGTTCGTCCTCGTCCTGGCCGGTGCCCTCGCGGCGCTGACGGCGGTGACGGCCGTTCCCGGGGAGGGCACGAGCGGCGCCGGGCAGCGGCTGCTCCTCTCCGTCGCCGTGCTGAGCGTCGCCTGGCTGCTCGGCGCCACCGCCGCCCGGCAGATCGCGGCCGCCCGGGAGGCGGAACGGGCCCGCGTGCAGCTGGAGGTGGCGCGCGACGTGCACGACGTGGTCGGTCACGCGCTCGGGGTGATCGGCGCGGAGGCGGGCGTGACGCGGGGCCTCGCGGACGCCGGTGAGCAGGAGTTACGCGACTCGCTGGCCGGAATCGAGGCGCACGCCAGGAGTGCGCTGGAGGAGATGCAGGGCCTCGTGCGGACCCTGCGCTCCTCCCCCGCTCCTCCGGTCTCGCGCGCGGACGCGGGACCGTGGGACGGGACCAAGACGCCGGTACGGGCGGGCACGAAGCCCCGGCAGGCGGTCACGGAACCGCGGGAGGCGGTCGCGGAACCGCGAGAGGCGGTCACGGAAACGCGGGAGGCGAGCACCGGGATCGCGCGCCTGCCCTCGGTGATCGCCGCGACGCGCGCCGCCGGGGTGGACGTCGAGGCCCGGATCGACCCGTACGGGCACGACGGCCCGCACGGCCCGCACGGCCACGGCGGGCACGTCGATCCCCTGGCCGGCGCCGTGGTCCTCCGGATCGTCCAGGAGGCGCTGAGCAACGTGGTCCGGCACGCCCCCGGCGCGGAGTGCGTGGTGGACGTCCACCGGGACGGCCCGATGATCGTCGTCCGTGTCCGCGACCACGGCCCGGGAGCCCGCCCGGCCCCGGCCTCCGGATCCGGGCCTCCCGCATCCGGGCCTCCCGGGCAAGGGACGTTCACACACGGAACCTCCGGACACGAGCCCCCCGGGCATGAGCCCTCCGCGCACGAGCCCCCCGGACACGAGCCCTCCGCGCACGGGACCTCGGGATTCGGGCTGCCCGGCATGCGGGAGCGGGCCCGGCTGGCGGGCGGCACCGTGACCTGGCGGGATCACCCGGAGGGCGGGTTCGAGGTCACCGCCCGCCTGCCCGCCCGGGGTGCCCGGGGTGCCGCGTGACCGGGTCGCCGGACGAGGACGCGAGGGGACGCGAGGTGATCGGCGTCCTCCTGGCCGACGACGACGACCGCTTCCGCGGCGTGTACCGCAAGCTGTTCGACCGGACCGAGGGGTTCCGGGTCGTGGCGGAGGCGGCCGACGGGGCGGAGGCGGCCAGGCTCGCCGAGGCTCTGGGACCGGCGGTGGCGCTGCTCGACGTACAGATGCCGGGCACGGACGGGCTGGAGGCGGCGCGCCGCATCCTGCGCGCCCGGAGCACCCGGGTGATCATGTTGACGACCTTCGACCTCGACGAGTACGTGTACGAGGCGCTGACGCTCGGGGCGTCGGGGTTCCTGCTGAAGAACGCGTCCCCGCCCGAGGTGCTCCAGGCGGTCCGTACCGTCCACGCGGGCAACGCCATGCTCGCCCCGGAGGTCACCGCGCGGCTGCTGCGGCGGTTCGCGCCGCAGCGGCCCGACCGCCGGCACGCGTTCGCCGGGCAGGTGCTCTCCGAACGGGAGGTGCAGGTCATCCGTTCCGTCGCGCGGGGGCTCTCCAACCGGCAGATCGCCGACGAGCTGTTCCTGAGCGTGGAGACGGTCCGCACGTACCTGCGGCGCATGTTCGCCAAGCTCGGCGTGAACGACCGCACCCACCTCGCCGTGCTCGCCCACGAGGCGGGACTGCTGCGCGAGCCCCGGAGCCGCTGACCCGCACGCCGCCGAGGGTGGTCCCGGCAGGTGTCTACTTTCGGGTGACGCGGGCCGGAGCCCCCGCACCGCAGGCTGGAGCCGTCCATCCCACCCGACGGCGGAACGGCGAGACAGACGATGATCGAGGTTCTCGGGCTCAGCAAGCGGTACGGGAGGAAGGTGGCCGTCGACGACGTCGGCTTCACCGCGCGTCCCGGCCGGGTCACCGGCTTCCTGGGCCCGAACGGGGCGGGAAAGTCCAGCACGCTGCGCATCCTGCTGGACCTGGACGCGGCGACCGGCGGCACCGCGTCGATCAACGGCAGGAGGTACCGCGACCTGACGTACCCGCTGCGCACCGTCGGGGCGCTGCTCGACGGGGCGGGGCCGGTGCCCGAGCGGCGGGCCGTGGACCATCTGACCTGGATCGCCCGGTCCAACGGGATACCCCGGCGCAGGGTCGGCGAGGTGCTCGACATCGTGGGCCTGGCCGACGTCGCCCGGCAGCGGGTGAGGAAGTACTCCCTGGGGATGGGGCAGCGGCTCGGCATCGCCGTGGCGCTGCTCGGCGACCCGGAGATCCTCGTCCTCGACGAGCCCGCGAACGGGCTGGACCCGGAGGGGATCCGCTGGATCCGGACCCTCCTGCGCGACCAGGCCGCGTCCGGCCGCACCGTACTGCTGTCCAGCCACCTCATGGCGGAGATGGCCGGCACCGCCGACGACGTGGTCGTCATCGACCACGGCCGCGTCGTCGCCCAGGGCCCCCTCGCCGAGGTCACCGCGGGGCACGCGTCGCTGGAGGAGGCGTTCTTCGCCCTCGTCGGCGACCGGCCGGGACCGGGACGGTGAGCACCCTGCTGCGCGCGACCCGGGCGGAACTGTCCAAGATCCTCACCCTGCCGGGCGTGTGGATCGTCACCGGGATCATTCTCGCCCTCGACGTGCTGATCGTGTCCGCCTCGGCGGGGCTCTACGCCGAGGCGGTGGCGAACATCACCCCCGACGGCATCATCGAGATCTTCATCGACGACCCCCAGCCGGCGAACGCGGCGATCCTCGACATGCTCGTCGCCTCCTCGCTGCAGATCGGCGTCTTCCTGCCGATCGTCGCCGCGATGATGGCCGGGCAGGAGTTCCGCGCGCACCAGCTCGGGCCGACCGTGCTCGCGATCCCCCGGCGGGGCCTGCTGCTCGTCGCGAAGACGCTCGCGCTCACCGCCTACCTGATCGTCGTGGCGATCCTGATCGCGGGGATCAGCACCGCCTCGACGTACGCGGCCGTCAAGGACTGGAACCCGGGCCTGCTGCTGACCGGGGAGGCGTTCCTCGGGCAGGGGAAGTTCGTCGTCTTCGCGGTGCTGTTCTCGCTGACCGGTTCCGCGATCGCCGTCATCGGCCGCGGCACCCTGGTCGGCGTCGTCGGCGTCGTCGTACTGATCGCCTTCACCATGGTGCAGTCGCCGTCCGAGGCCGGCCCGGCCCTGGACGCGTTCTTCCCGGCCAGTGCCGGGCGGAACCTGCTGCTGGACGCCGACGCGAACCGCCTCAGCGCCGGCCCGGGGCACGGCCTGCTCGTGCTCGCCGGCTGGGCGCTGGTGACCACGGTCGTCGCCGGGATCACGCTCGCCAGGAGGGACGCCCGATGAGCACCGCCGATCCCGGGGTGCCCCACGAGATCGACGAGACCGTCAGGTCCGGCAGCTTCGACGGAACCACCGGCAGGTCCGGCAGGTCCGGCGAGACTGTCAGAACCGGCACGACCGGCACGACCGGCGATGTGTCGCGCGCCACCGGCGCCCCCCGCTTCGGCGACGTCCTGGCCGCGGAGCTCCTCAAGATCCGTACCCTGCCCGCCACCTGGATCGCCGTGGCCCTCGCCTCGGCCGCGAACCTCGCCCTCGCGCTCCTCGCCACCACCGACGTCGTGCGGATCGCCGGCCAGGACGGGCCGGTCGCGATCGAGCGGCTGGGCACGCTCATGCTGTCCCCCGCCTACGTCCTCGTCGCGATCGCCGTCCACGCGGCGGGCGGCGAGTACCGCACCGGGCAGGTCCGCGTCACCCTCGCCGCCGTGCCCGGCCGGAACCGGCTGTACGCCGCCAAGCTTGCCGCGACCGCGACGGCCGTTCTCCTCGCGACGGTTCCCGTCGTCCTTCCCGGCCACCTCGTCCGGTACGTGCCGGAGGTCACCGGCGGCCACCTCGGGGCCGGCGCCGCGGCCCGTGACCTGGCGGCGCTCCTCGGGATCCACCTCCTGTTCGCCCTGATCGGCCATGGCCTCGCCGTCGTCGCGAGGGGCGTCGCCCTCCCGCTCGCCGTGCTCGTCGTCACGCCGGTCCTCGTCTCACCACTGCTGGCAGGAAGCCTGCCGGACCTGGTGAGGCTCCTCCCCCACGAGGCGGCCCTCGCCCTGCTGGGCACGCCCGGCGACCCGGGCACCTCCCTGGGCCGCACCGGCGGGCTGCTCGCGCTCACCACCTGGGCATTCCTGCTCACCGCGGGCTCCTGGATGATCTTCTCCCGGCGGGACGGCTGAGGGTCTCGTCGTCCGGTCCCTCCGGCAGGTGAAGCACTCCCTCTCCCTGCCCGCCGTCACCCGCCGGCCGGGCGCTCGGCGTCCGCGATCCCTCGGAGATCACCGTCAGGGCCTTCCGCGACGGCAGAGGCGACCAGAACGTGAGGCACGTCGCCGGGGAGCTGGGCGTCCGCCCCGAGAAGCCCTGATCCGGCGATCTCCCCACCGGCGTCCGTGGGACCACCGATGTCCTCATCCGCTCGCCCGCGTCACACCCCTGACGGAACGAACCCGGGCGACGAATGGTGCGGAACGGACCCAGGTGACGAACGGGTGCGGAACGGAGCGCGCGCGATAAATGTCGGTGACCCTGGCTACGGTCCCGATCATGACCAACGCGGTACAGGCGTACGCGTACGCCGGCCCCTCCACGCTCGACGCCGGGCACCTGGCCTTGTCCACCTCGGGCGGGCGTACGGCGCGCGGCCTGACGAGTCGCCCCCGCTTCTTCAGCGGCCTGCTGACCGAGGCCGCTCCCGCCGCGGCCGGGCTGCTGGCCGTCGCGAACGTCGCGCAGGCCCGCTACGACAACCCGGCCCCGACCTTCTCCCGCGATCCGGTGGTGACCTGCAACGGCGACCGGCTCCGTTTCGAGTCGTTCTCCGCCTGCGGCGGCGTCTACGCCCGCCTCGACGTGCTGGAACGCGCCCTCGACGGGGAGGTGATCGACCTGGGCACCACCAACGTCGACGTCAACGGCCCGCTGCGCGAGGCGCTGGCCCGCGTCGGCGGCGCCGACCCCCTCCACCTGGGCGTCGGGCGCGACGAGCTGGCCGTCACCACGCTGGACGGCGCGGTGGTGGAGAAGAAGGTGCCGCTGCCCGAGCGGTGGCTGCGCGGTTTCGCCGAGGTCCAGCTCGTCACCGCCGGTTTCGACCTGCGGGCGGAGCTCACCGGCCCCGAGGCGGTGCGTTTCCTGCGCGCGCTGCCCCGCCGGGCCGGCTCGGTCCTGTGGGCCCTGCCCTCGGGCCGTTCGCTGCGGCTGACCGCGAACCCGGTCCCCGGCGCCGTCTGCCTTCCCGGCCCGGACCGGCTGGCGACGATGCTCACGCTGCTGCGCTTCGCCAGAACCCTCAGGCTGTACGGCCCGGCCCGCCCGGAGGCGGCCGTGGCGAGCGCGTGGGAGCTGGAACTGCCCGGCATGCGGTACGTGCTCACCCTGTCCCCCGACAGCGGGCGTTCCTTCTCCACCGAGGGTGCCGTCCTGCGGACGCTGGCCGCCGACGACGACGGCGCGGACGACGCCGACCTGGTCGGCGCGCTGCTGGCCTTCGAGCCGAGGGTGGAGCCCGACCTGCTGGCCGAGCGTTCCGGCCTGGAGGTGTCCCGGGTGCGGGACGCGCTGATCCGGCTCGGCGCGGCCGGCCGGGTGGGCTACGACACCGCCGAGGCCGGCTACTTCCACCGCGAGCTGCCCTACGACCGCGACAGGGTCGCCGCGATGAACCCGCGCGCCAGGGCCGCCCGCGAGCTCGCCGACGGCGGGGCCGTGCGGTTCGACGGCCCCGATCGTGCCCTGGTGGCCTCCGGCGACCAGGTCCGCGAGGTACGCGGCACCGCGTGCACCTGCCCGTGGTGGGCCAGACATCGGGGGGAACGCGGGCCGTGCAAGCACGTGCTCGCCGCGCAGATCGTGAAGGAGACCCGGACGTGACCGCGTGGGACGACGTACGCGAGCTGATCGACAAGAGCGACGCCGACGGCGTCGCGGCACTGGTCGTGACCCTGGACGACGCCGCCAGGCGCCAGGTCGCCAAGGAACTTCCCGGGCATCTCAAGGAGATCCGGCTCTACCTGGACTCCTGGCGCGGAGCCGGGGAGCACGCCGAGGCGTTGCGCGCGGCTGGTGCCGGCACGATCGCCACCGCGACCTCGGTGGCGTCCTGGCTCACCCGGCGCGGCCTGGTCGGCGCCGGCGAGACGGTCGACGACACCCCGCGGCTGCTCGGCCTGGCCGGCGTCCGCCCGCACGCCTGGCAGGCCGAGCTGGCGACACGGCTGGCGGGCAGGCTCCGCGGGGGCGACCCGAACTACGGGCTGACCGCGGCCCTGATCAGCCGGACGGGCATCGAGCCGCCCACCGGCGACGGTTTCGTCGTGGGCTGGGTGTCGGCGGTGCTCGGCGGACGGCAGGTGTCCGGCACGCTGGCCACCGACCCGCTGGCGGACGCGCTCCTGCCGAGGATCTTCCACGCCCAGGGCGTCGGCGAGGTCCTGCAGTGGGAGTACGACCCCGCCGACGGCCGTACCTGGCTGGGCGGGCTCCGCGCGCTGGCCGCCGACGGCCGGGTCGACCGCGACATGCTGCTGGAGGGGTGCGTCGGCCGGTTCCTGCGCGGCGGCACCGCGCTTCAGCTGCGCTTCTTCGTCCGCCTGCACCAGGCGCTGGCCCCCTCCCCCGCCGAGGTGGCGCCCCGGGCCCGCGACTACCTGCGGCTGCTGCCGTCCGCGCCCGGCACGGTCGCCGAACTCGCCCTGGGCCACCTGCGCGCGCTGCCCACCGCCCCACCCGCCGTGACGCCCGGTGTCGCACCCGGCGTGACGCCCGGCGACTTCGCCGAGGCCCTCGACGCGCTGATGTACCGGCCGGAGAAGAAGCTCGTGCGCGCCGGCCTGTCCTGGCTCGACCGGTCCGTGCGCCTGGGACCCGAGTACGCCGAGGCGGCGGCCGCGGCCCTGGCGGCCGCCTTCGGCCACGACTCCTCCGACGTGCAGGAACGCGCCGTACGACTGGCCGTCAAGCACGCCGCGCACCTGGATGCGGCACCGCTGCGCGACGCGGCCGCCGCCCTGCCCGCCGACCTGCGCGCGCTCCTCGGCGTCTCGCAGAGACCGGCGCGCGACGAGAGCCTCGCGGGGAACGACGGATCGGCGGAGGGCGACGAGCCGGTCCCCCTGATCGCTCCGGCCCTGCCCCCCGCCGAGTCCCCGCCGCCCGTCACCACCGTGACCGAACTCGCCGCGGAGTTCACCCGGCTCGCGAACGACCCTTTCAGCGAACTCGGCTGGCTGGGCACCGAACGGTTGATGGCGGGGCTGGTCGAGCTCACCCACCGCGATCCCGCGGCCGTACGGAAGGCTCTGGCCCCGCTACCGGCCCGCAGGTGGGGGTGGTGGGGTGAGGACGACAATCCGTTGTCGTGGTTGTGGAGGACCATGCAGGCCATCACCTCTCCGTGGACGCCGCCGTCCGTGCCCCGGTTGCCGGACCCGAGCCGAGCCTCGGTGCCGTTCCTGCTGATCATGCGCCGAATGGCCGAGCTCGTCACCGCGGCGCGGGCGGGCGACCTGCCGCCGGTGCTGCTGGCCACCCCGACGAGCGACAGCGGCCATGTCGACCCCGCCGAGCTCCTCGCCCGCCTCGAACGGCTGGAGGAAGCGGGCAGGGAACCGCTGAACGTCGACCTGCATCAGGCACTGCTGAGGATCCCCCGGCGGGTCGACGCCGAGGTGGCCGCGAGGGCCGCCCGGCTCACCGGCCCCGCCGGGCGGCTCGTGGCGCGCTGGATGGCCGGAGACCTGCCGGCCGATCCCGTCGTGACGGTCCGCTACCGCTACACCGCCGACACCGACCGCTGGTTCGACGAGGGGCGCCCGCCGGAGTACTACCGCGACCCGTGCGCGTCCACGTTCGTCGCGGCCTCACCGACCGGGCTCGACCTGATCGACCCGCTGTGCCGTGACCCCGAGAGGGACGTCCGTCACCGGGGCGGGTGCATGAACTGGTGGGCCGGGGTCATGCCCTCCCACCGCGAGGTCGTCGCGGCCCACCTGCTGCCGTTGTTCGACTGGGAGTGGCGCGAGCGCAGCCCCGGCCTGCCGGTCCTTCACGACCTCGCCCGCGCGGACGGCCCCCTGGGCCCCGCCTTCGCGGCCATCCTGGTCTTCCACCTGAACGACGAGGACCCGGCCGGGCGTACGGCGGCGCTGGACGTGCTCCTGGCCCTCGCCGCGACCGGTGACCTGCCCGCCTCCGACGTGGGAGACCAGCTCGGCCACCTGGTCGGGAACGGCATGGTGACGCTGAGCCGCGTCGTCCCCTCGCTGGCCGAGGCCGAACGCGCGGGCGCGGGCGCGCAGGTGTGGCGGATCGTCGCGGCGGCTCTTCCCCGCGTCCTGCCCGCCGACGGCGAGCGGCCGGCCGGCGGCCTGGCCGACCTCATCGCGCTCGGCGTCAGGACAGCCCCGCCCGGCGGCACCACGCACGTCCCCGGCCTGGCGGCGATCGCCGCACGCGGCGGATCGAGCCGGATGGCCCGTGAGGCGGCCCGCCTCGTCCGGCTCCTTCCCCCCTGATCCCGGGACGGCCGGGTGCCGCCGGGCCACGGGCCCGTACGGTGCCCGGCCGTCTCGCACGGAGCGGCCGGGCACCGTACCCGGATCAGCCGACGCTGGCGATGACGGCGAAGCGCGCGCCGAAGGGGTCGGCGGCCACGGCGAAACGGCCGACGCCCTCGATGTCGGCGGCGGGTGCGACGATGTCGCCGCCCAGCTCCCGCACCCGGTCGACGGCCGCGTCACAGTCGGCCACCTCGAAGTACGACAGCCAGTGCGGCCGGTCCCCCTCCTGGAGCCCCATGACGCCTCCCAGGTCCTGGCTGTCGTCCCCGGGGGTCGACAGCAGCAGGTACGGCATGTCGCCGAAGGAGATGTCCTGGATCTTCCAGCCAAGGACAGTTTGGTAGAAGGAACGCACGACGTCGTTCTGGGGGACGTACAGCTCCAGCCAGGCCAGGGAGCCGTTCTCGGTGACGAGGTCGAGGCCCGTGATCGCGCCCGGCTGCCAGACGGCGAACTCCGCACCGGCGGGGTCGGTGAACCCGGCCATCCTGCCCTTGTCGAAGACGTCGTCCGGCGCGACGCGCACGGTCCCGCCCGCCTGCTCGACCGCCTTCGCCGTGGCGTCGGCGTCGGCGGTCCGGAAGTACGGCGTCCACGCCGAGGCCGCCCCCTCCTGGGTGAGCGGCCCGACGGCGGCGACGACCTTGCCGTCGAGCTCGAAGAAGCCGTAGCCGCCCGCCTGCGGCCCTGCCGACCGCAGGCTCCAGCCGAGCAGGGGGCCGTAGAAGGCGGCGGCGGCCTCGACGTCGGGCGTACCCAGGTCGATCCAGTTGGGGGCACCGGGGACATAGCGGGTGGTGAGCATGGACCTCGTCCTTCGACGCGCGCACGTGCCGGTGACCCGTCCTCCGGGCTTCCGTGCCCGTCCTCCGGGGTTTCCGTGCGCTGGGGCGGATTGATTGAGCCGGTCGCCCGCCAGCCTGACACGGCCCACCGACAGTTCCCGATCATCCGCCTCCGGCGCCCGGGCGCCTCACCCGGTGACGCGGTCCTCTCCGCGCACGCGCCTCACCCGGTGGCCCGACCCCCTGCACGCACGCTCCTCACCCGGTGACGCGGCCCCCTGCACGCACGCGCCTCACCCGGTGACGCGGCCCCCTGCACGCACGCGCCTCACCCGGTGGCGCCGGCCCCTCCGCGCACGCGCCGTACGAGGTCGTCTGCGGCCTCCGGCCACCCGGCGTGCTCGAAGGCGAAACCCGCTTCGAGCAGGCGGCCGGGGACGACCCGGCGGCTCTTCAGCAGCAGTTCGGTGTCCGAGCGCAGCGCGAACGCGCCGAGTTCGGCCATCCACCGCGTCGCGGGCAGGCCGACCGGCACACCCCACGCCGCGCGCAGCACGCGCATGAACGCCCGCTGCGGCAGAGGATCGGGAGCGGCGAGGTTCACCGGCCCGGACAGGTCGTCCCGTCCGGCCAGGAACTCGACGGCGCGGACGAAGTCGCGGTCGTGGATCCAGGACACGTACTGCGCGCCGCCCGCGATCGGCCCGCCGAGGCCGAGCCGCGCCATCCGCAGCAGGACGTCGAAGACGCCGCCGCGATCGGGGCTCATCACCATGGCGGTGCGCAGCGCGACCTTGCGGGTGTGCGGGGTCGCGGCCCGCTCCTGCTCCCGTTCCCACGCCTTCGCGATCTCGACGCTGTAGCCCCAGTAGCCCGGGACGCCGGGTTCGGTGCCGCCGAGCACGCCGGTCGCCTCGTCGTTGGGCGCGTCGAAGCGGTGGGCGTAGACGGTGGCGGTGCTCATCTGCAACCAGACCCGGGGAGGCCGCGCGGAGGCCGCGATCGCCTCGCCCACGACCCGGGTGGAGTTCACCCGCGAGTCCATCATGGCCTTCAGGGTGGCGGGGGTGTAGCGGCAGTCGACACTGCGTCCGGCCAGGTTGACCACGACGTCGCTGCCGTCGATCTCCTGCGCCCAGGGCCCGGGGGTCTCCCCGTCCCAGCGGACCTCGCGCTCCCGCGCCGGCCGTCTGGTCAGCACCACGACGTCATGTCCCGCGGCGGTCAGCGCGCGATCCAGGATCGCACCCACCTGACCGCTTCCGCCGGGTATCACTATCTTCATCGGACCCCCCAGGACGTGTGGTGCGAGCCTAACGCGCCGATTGAACGCGTTCAAAGGAGGGTGTCCCGTACGGCCGCGCGGCGCGGGTCCGCAGGAGCGCCGGGGGCCTCCGGTACGCGTTCACCGCCCCGCCGCGCGGAGTGGCGGCGCCGTTCCCGGTCACCGGCCTGGACCGACGCCGCGTCCGGGAATCTGGCCCTCGCCGGACATCGTCCCCCGCCGCCGTCCACCACGGCCTCCCGCCGGACGTCGGCGACACCGGCCCGGCGCGCCCTGCCGGGGGCATACCGGACCGGTTCTCACCCCTTCATCGTCCTCGTCGTCGAGAACGAACCGGCCGTGCCGTCCGGACGGCGGAGGAGGACTTCGTCATCCCGCCCGGCCGCGCATCTAGCCGAGTGAACCGTGACGCGCGATCACGTACTCGTACGGCCAGCCGCCGGGGTGGGTCATGTTTCCGACCGCCCAGGTGGTCGTGGTGCCGGGAACGCTCACGAGGTTCCGGATGTAGGGCGAGTGCTCGAACGTCCCGGAGGCGGGCACGGTCGTCCACCGGCCGTTCACGTAACGGAGGAACGTGGCGTTCCCCCTGTTGTCGTGGCTGCTCACCCAGAGGCGTCCCGACGCGTCCCCGGTGATGCCGTAGAGCGCTCCCGTGCTGATCGGAGACGTGACCGATCGCCACCTGACGCCGTTCCAGTGCAGGAGGAGGGGCTTGGGGGTGAGGCTTTCGCGGCCTGTCGAGCCCACCGCCCACACGTCGTTCGCCGAGACCCTGTGAACACCCCAGAGTTCCCCTCCGGGGACGGAGGGGGTGGGGGTCTCACGCCAGGAGGCGCCGTCCCAGCGCATGATGAGCGGTTTGTCGTCGGCACGCCCCACGGCCCAGGCCTCGGACCTTCCCTCGGCGGTCACGGCCATCAGGCGTGCGGACCCGGGACCGGTGTTGGTGCCGGTGAACACCGCCTTGAACTCCCGGCCGTCCCATTCGGCGATGAAGGGGCGGCCGGTCGAGGCCCCGACCATCCAGGCGTGGTCCCGCCCCGTGGCGGCGACGTCGTTCAGGCCCACGTACTGGTCGTCGGGGAAGGGAACGAAGGTACGCCAGGCGTTGCCGTCCCAGCGTGCGGCGTAGGAGAAGTAGCCTTCGGCCTTTCCGAGGACCCAGACGTCGTCCTCGCTCGACGCGCTGACGGCCTCCAGGTTCCAGGGCCTGTCGGGAAGCGTCTGCTCCGTCCACCCCGTCCCGTCCCAGCTCAGCAGCGCGTACGGACGCTCGGGAGTTGTGCCGCCGTACGTCGACCCCTGATGACCGACGGCCCAGGCGTGGTTCGCGTCGACGGCGGCGACGTCCACAAGGCCGCTGTTCATCGGCAGTTCCGGACCGGATGTCACCTGCCATCCGGAGGCGGTGGAAGCGGGGGCGGGCGTCGGTGTCGCGCTCGGGGCGGACGGCCACGCCGGCCTCGGTTCTCGCGCCGGCTGGAATGCCGGGGCGAGGACGGGCCCGGCGGCGGCGGGAGGCCCGGGGGACGTGTCGGCCGAGGCGGCGGGAAGGGTCCCGATCAATGCCAGGACCATGCCGCTCAAGGGGAGCGCGACGAGAAGCCGCGATGGTCGGAGGGCGCGTGCCATGAATCCTCATTTCTCGTGATCTCTGTGCCTTACATGATCGCCATGGCCCCCCGACGGGTCACGGGCCGGAGAGCCTCCGTAAGAGGTCCGTAAGAACGCGTCACCGTCACGCACCCGCCTCGCCCGTGCCGGTGGACACCGTCATCGGGGTCATCGAACGCGACGCGTCGAGCTCATCCCGATGACGCGGTACCCGCCGGGGACGGGTCGCTCGCGCTCGTGTCGTGCCGACCGTGACATCCCGCGACGGGTCGGATGCGCACGAACGGCTTTCACGGCCGGCCTCCACGCCCGGCCCTCCCACCTCGCGGCCGGCACCGGATCGTCGATCGTGCGAGCACGGAAAATCCCCAGGACATAACACTTCACGCCTATAAGGTGCGTCCGTGGACACTCTGGAAAGCCTCGTCATCGCCAGGCGGCTTCGGGTCCCCATCGACGCCCCCGGCACCCCCGAAGACGCCGCCGACACCGCCGACACCGCCGACACCCCGGGCCGGGGAGAGGTGGTCGCGCGCCAGCTCGACGCCGCGCTGCTGAGCGTCGGCTTCACCTGCTCGGCGGCCCTGCTGGAACGCCTGGGCAGGCTGCCCGGGGAGACGGTGATCGATCTCGGTGTACGGGTCCTGGCGGCCGTTCGTCACCTGGTCGGCGACCACGTCCGGCACAACGCGTACTTCGTCGACTTCCCGGAGAACGTGCCCGGCACCGTGGAGTTCTGGGCCGGGTTGCTGCGCCGGGCCATGCTCGACCCGGTCGCCGCCACGCCCGTCCCGTCGCCGGTGGTCGACCTGCTCGCGCTGCCCGGCTACGGCCGCTACCGGCACACCTACGCCGACCTGCTGGCCGCGCACGCCGAGCTGATCCCGCTGGCCGGCGACCGGGTGACCGTGCTGGAGCTCGGCGGAGCCCTGGAGGCGGAGGCGCGCGAGCTCTACCTGTCGCTGGCGGGCTCGGAGGTGCCGCTGCCCGCCGAGGACCTGACGGCGCTGCGGTCGCTGGCCGCGTTCTGCGCCGACGAGCCCGAGCGCATCCCGGTGCGCGAGAACCGCGCCGTCCTCAACGAGGTACGCCTGGCCGCGGGCCGCCCGCCGCTCGTGGACACGGTGACCGACGTGCTCCGGCTCGCCTGCGGCCTCTCCGGCGGTGACGTCACGCTGGCCGTCCCCACCCGGTTCCGCTCGTTCCCCCGGGCCGAGCGCCGCGCTCTCCTGCGGGCCCTGGACGCGGTCGCCTCCCCGGCCGCGCTCGGCGACGTCACCCGGTACCGCGAGCGGTGGAAGCGGCTCGGCGAACGCCTCCACCCCGGCGAGCACCCGGGCTTCCCGCGCGCCGCGCACGTCTTCGAGGTCGCCAGAGGCGTACGCCGGGCGCGCGGCCTCGACAGCCGGGTGGAGGAGGCCCTGTCGGCGGGCCGCACCGGCGACGCCGTCGAGCTGCTGGAGAAGGCGCCCGGCGCGCTGCTGCGCCGCCTCGACCACCTGCTGCGGACCGGCTCGCCCGCCTCGGCCGTGCTGGACGCCGCCGAGAGGGCCGCGGCGGGCGCCTCCGGCCGGGTCCTGTTGTCGTTGCGCGAGCACCTGCAGAACCGGCTCGCCCCCGCGGCCGGGCGCGTCTTCGTCAACCGGCACGGCAGGGCCTGGACGGCGGCCGACACCCGCCCCCCGATCGAGGAGGACGTCGTGTCACGGGCGGCGGCCGTCCTGGACGAGGAGATCACCCGGCGCCTTCCCGACCCCGGCACGCTGATCGTCGACCCCGACGCGCTCGACGTCGCCCTGCCGCTGTCCGGCAAGGCCGTCGCGCCCGGGCTCGGCATGCTGCCGCGCGGCTCGCTGTCGGCGGTGGACGGGGACCTGCTGCGGTTCTTCGTCCACTGGCGGCAGGCCGGGCAGCGCACCGACTACGACCTGTCGGCCCTGATGCTGGACGCCTCCTACGGCGACCCCGAGCACATCTCGTGGACGAACTACGGCAACGACTTCGCCACGTACTCCGGCGACCTCGTCGACGCCCCCGAGGGCGCGAGCGAGTTCATCGACGTCCGCCTCGCGCAGGCGGAGCGACCGATCGTCATCCCGCAGGTGGACATCTACAGCGGGGAGGCGTTCGACGAGGCCGCCGAGGCGTTCTTCGGCTACATGACCAGGGACGCCGAGCAGGAGGGCATGCCGTTCGAGCCGCGTACCGTGCGGATGAAGTCCGACCTGCGCGGGTCGGGGCGGGTCGCCCTGCCGCTCGTCTTCCTGCGCGGCGACGACGGGGCCTGGCGGGTGAAGTGGCTGCACCTCTACCTGAAGGGCGCGCCCCGCTTCAACCAGGTCGAGGGCAACCGCCTCACGACCTCCCTGCTGGTGCGCTCGATCGTCGAGCGTGACCACCTGCGGGTCCGGTACCTGGCCGGCCTGCTGCGGCGGAAGGGATCGTCGGGCGAGCACACCACCTACATCGGCCTGCGGGCGCCGTCGGATCTTCCGGCGGGCACGCGGGTGTACGCGCCAGGGACGCTGCACGAGCTGATCCCCGCCTGATAACGTGACGGTCGCGAGGCCATGGGAGGGCTTCCTTCTCACTCTTTTCTGGTAAAGCCAGCCTTCCCGCCTTCCTCGCGCTCCGGTCGTGAGGCCATTCGAGAGCTTCCTTCAACCTGGTTCAATTCCAGGTAGGCCCAATCGGGCCTGCTGGTATCTCAGCTTTCGAGCCTTCCTCACGACCGGCCGACGCCCGGACCGGGAAACACATTCCAAAAAGTCGTGTGCCACCGCCGATTGTCAGTGGCCGCACACCGGCGTCGTCTCTCCGCTCACCCTCTGGTCCTTTTCGCTCTGCGCTCAAGGTCCCTGGCGAACTCCGCCCAGGCGGCGGCGTTCTCCTTGGCCGCCTGGCAGACCAGATCCACGCAGTGCTCCGGAACCGCGTCGATCAGCTGCTCCCGGCTCGGCGCGAGCGCGACACTCATGCTGAGCATGCGCAGGAGGATCCGATTGTGCTCCCGTGACCGCAGAGCCGGATCCTTGATCAGGATCTGCAACGGCGACGCCCGGCGGCGGTCACATCCCGGTTCGGGTGATCCGGCGGCACAGGGCTCGGACGCGGTCGCCGGAGCCGGGACGCCGGAAGCGGCGGGTTGCTTCCGCGACGCCGCGTCAGGTCGCGCGTCAGCGGATCGCGACGAGTTCGGCAGCGGACCTTCCCCGCGCTCGAGACGCTTGCGGACGTCTCGCACCGTACTCGGCGAGATCCCCGCCTGCTTCGCGATCCGCCGCAGCGAGGCATGCGGCTCCCTCGCCATCAACTCGGCCGCACGGATCCGGCCCGCGGAACTGCCCAGCCCGCGAATACGCCGATCGTTCCTCGGCTGCGACACCGGCTGGGCACTCCCGGTGAACACCGAACGACGAATGGTGCCCACCGTCCGGGCGGGCAGTCCCGCGACCTTGCCGATCACCCTGTCGGACCAGTGCGGGTGCGAGCGGACGATCCGGTCGACGGCCGCCGCGCGGTCGGCGGCGGACAACGGCAGGCCGTGCGCGATGTTCTCCCTGACCGCGATCACGAACGCGTCGCGCTCGTCGCCGTCGAAGAACCGCACCCGGATGTTCCTGTCCCCCCGCAGCATCGCCACCCGCAGACGATGCATCCCGTCCACGATCCGCATCGTGGGCCGATGCACGATCACCGGGGGCAGCGCGGTCTCCTCCAGGCTGGACAGCAGCCGGATGTGCTGCAGGTCCTCCCCCATGCTTCGCGGCGTGTCTGCGGACAGCAGCGAGCGGACCGGGACCGTCTCCACCTGCGAGAGCCTGAGACAGTAATCCTCATCCGATGCCTCCTTCGCGATCCGGTCTCCGTACAACAGGACGGTTGTTCCAGCCCGGTCAGCCAATCCGGTCTCACCTCCGACGAAGTCCTTCGCTCCCGCTCCGGGCCCGCCGGCACTCCGCCGGGCCCTCCCCCGTTCTGCCGGGATTTCCCGGACACCATTCCAGATCGCGCTCTCGGACTTTTCCCACCATTTATCTCGATCTTGTTCCGCATCGCGGCTCAGCCTCCCGAGCCGGAGGACCTGCGAGTATTCGGACGAGCACAGCCCGGGCATGTCCGGCGGTCTTCCAACGGCTGATCCTCCAGGTGAAGCGCGGGTGACCCGTACTCCGGCAGCTCGAGCAGATCGAATGCAGAAGAGATCAATTACGCTGGTCGTCACCGCGTGGCAACCGGTGTCCACGTTCAGGGTGGAGTTCCCGCGGACACATCGGCTTCGGAGGAGGACGACGGTGCGATTCCGCGTACTGGGGCCGGTGGAATTGTGGCGCGACGGACATTCGATCGCGGTCGTCGGTGAGAAACAACGGACGCTGCTGGCGGTGCTGGTCATGAACGCCGGGAGGACCGTCTCCCAGGATCGGCTGCTGACCGCGTTGTGGGGGGCCGATCATCCGGCCTCGGCTCGGAAGCGCCTGCACAACTACGTGTGGTCGCTGCGCCGCCTGCTGAACGACTCCGATGCCTTGACGCGTATGCCCACCGGATACTGCCTGCGCTTCCCCCCTGGCGATTCGGATCTCGAGGCGTTCCTCACCGCGACGTCGGAGGGCCGGCGGCTTCTGGCGGCAGGCGACGTCCCGCGGGCGGCACAGCGGTTCCATGACGCGCTGGCACTGTGGCGGGGTCCCGCCCTGACCGGCACCGGCGCCGAACTGCAGGCGGCCGAGGGGATCGCGCTGGACGAGCAGCGACTGACCGTTCTCGCCGAGCGGATCTCAGCCGATCTGGCGCTGGGCCGCCATGCCGAGCTGATCGGTGAGTTGCGCCGGCTGGTGACCGACCATCCCCTGCACGAACCGCTGCACGGGCAGCTGATGCTCGCGCTGTACCGCGTCGGCAGGCAGTCCGAGACCCTGACCGTCTTCCGCGATCTGCGCCGGGTCCTCACCACCGAGCTGGGCACCGAGCCGGGCCCGGACCTTCAGCGGTTGCACCGGCGCGTCCTGGCGACCGACCCGGAACTCCACCTGACCGTGCCGGCCGTCACGCCGGAAGGTGAGCGGACGGCACCGCACACCACCGCCGGCTCGGCGGCGCCTCCCGACGACCCGTCCCCCGCCTTCGAGGTGACCGGGCTGTGCCAGCTGCCGCGGGCCATCGGTGACTTCACCAGCCGGGACGACGAGATCGAGCGGCTGGTGCGGGGGGCGGTCAAGGACGCGCACTCGGCGGTGGTCATCGAGGCGATCGACGGAATGGCCGGCGTCGGCAAGACCGCCCTGGCCGTACACGTGGCCCACCGGCTGGCCGCCCGTTTCCCCGACGGGCAGCTCTTCCTGGACCTGCACGGCCACACCCCCGGCCGGCGGCCGGTCACCCCTCTCGAGGCCCTGCGTACCCTGCTGCGCGCGACGGGCACGGCGCAGGAGAGGATTCCCGACGACATCGAGGAGGCCGCCGCCCTGTGGCGATCGGCGACGGCCGGCCGCCGGATGCTCGTCGTGCTCGACAACGCCGCCACCGCCGGCCAGGTACGGCCGCTGCTCTCGGGCCGGCCGGGCGGTCACATCGTGATCACCAGCAGGCGGCGGCTGGCGGACCTGGACGACGTCACGGTGCTCTCCCTGGACGTGCTGTCGCGGGCCGAGGCCGTCGCCCTGTTCGTCCGCATCATCGGCGTCGAGCGCGCCCACGCGGAACGGCGGGTGATCGACGAGGTCGCCGACCTCTGCGGGTGCCTGCCGCTGGCGCTACGGATCGCCGCCGCCCGGCTGCTCCACCGTCCCGCCTGGACGGTGCGGGACCTGGCCGACCGGCTGGGCGACCAGCGGCGCAGGCTGCGGGAACTGCGTACCGGTGACCACGACGTCGCCGCCGCCTTCACGGTGTCCTACGAGCAGCTGACCACCGTCCAGCAGCGGATGTTCCGGTTGCTCGGCCTCGTTCCGGGCGACGACTTCGACGCCCACGCGGCCGCGGCCCTCACCGGCTCGTCCCCGGCGGAGGCCGAGGGCACGCTGGAGGAACTGCTCGACGCCCACCTCCTCCAGCAGCACACCGCCGGCCGCTACAGCTTCCACGACCTGCTGCGCGACTACGCCCAGCAGACCTGCCTGGCCACCGAGTCCGAAGGCGAGCGCGACGCCGCCGCGGACCGCCTGCGCGCCTACTACCTGGCCGCCGCGCTCCTTTGCGTGCGTACCCTCGGCCACGGCAGCTCTCATCGGCCCTTGTCCGAACCCGTGCCCTTGGCGGAACCGCAGGCCGTCACCACCCGTGACCAAGCAGTCGCCTGGCTGGATGCCGAGCGCGGTAACCTCGTGGCGGCGGCCCTCACCGTTCACGACATCTGGGCCGTCGACATGTCCATGACCTTGTGGCAGTACCTCTATTACCACGTTCACTACAGCGAGGCGTTGGCCCTTCATCGTCATGCCTCCGATGTCACCCAGCGGCTCGGCGACCAGAACGTGCACATCCAGATACTCATCAATCTCGGCATCACCTTCTGGAAGAGCGCGCGGTACGAGCAAGCCCTCCAGCATCACCGGCAGGCACTCGACCTCGCCTCCCGAATCGGCGATCGTGCCACGCAGAGCCGCGCTCTGATAAATCTCGGCATAACCTGCGCGATGACAGGGAATTACGAGCGGTCGAACGGCTACCTGGAGCGAAGCCTCGTTCTGTCTCGTGAAACCGGTAACCGTCAGCGCGAGGCCCGCAACTTGTTGAACATCGGCATCAACTACGAGCGGATGGGGCGCTATCGCCTTGCCCTGCGTTATCAGGAACAGGCTCTGGCCTGCGCACGTGGTATCGAGGATCAGGTGACCGAGGGCCGGGCACTGGGCACTCTCGGCTACACCTACGGCCGGTTGGGACGTCATGAACTTGCGGTGAGTCACTCCCGGCTGGCGCTCGCCGTCGCTCGCCGGACCGGTGATCGTGGCTGGGAGGTTGAGATACTGAACACCCTCGGGGCCGCCTACACGGGGTTACGTCGTTACCAGGAGGCCCTGCCCTGCTACCGGCAGTCTCTTGCGCTCGGCCGTGAGATAGGAAATCGCTCCAGCCAGGCCGAGACGTTGGCCGAGCTCGGCAACTTCTATCTGCAGTCGGGCCGTCATTCGGAAGCTCGGGATCATCACCAACAGGCCTTGGCCATGATCGACGAGATAGCTGACCCTTTCAACAAGGCCGCCGTCCTCAACGGTATGGGGCAGGCCGCGTGCGTCACGGACAAGCCGGCCGAGGCTCTGGATCACCATCGACAGGCACTGGCGCTGGCCGAAAGCATCGGCCATCTTTACGAGCAGGCCCGTGCTCATCGGGGTATGGGTGATGCCCTGCATCGGACGAAACACCCCGAAGCCGTCGATTCGTGGCAGCGGGCATTGAACATCTTCACTGAGATCGGCGCTCCCGAAAGAGAGAGCGTAGAAGAATGCCTCGCGGCCGAGAACGGCATCGTCGGCCTTCAAGAAATTCGCGAGCCTTCGATACCCGACACCACCCGATAGCCGACGGCCGCCTAGGATCCACCCATGATCGCCGATCTGCAGTGTGTGGTGCTGGACTGCTCCGGTCCGATGGAACTCGCCGAGTTCTACCGATCGATACTCGGCGGGACCCTCAATCAGCCGGATCGGCGATGGTCCCTCAACGAGGACTGGGCGACGTTGCACGCACCGTCCGGCCTGGTCCTCGCCTTTCAGCGGGTGGCGGACCACAGGCCCCCGCTGTGGCCCGACCCGGCCCGGCCCCAGCAGTTCCACCTGGACTTCGGTGTCACCGATCTGGACGAGGCCCAGGAGCAGGTGCTCGCCCGGGGGGCGACGGTGTTGGACGACGGTTCCGAAGGACGGAACTGGCGGACCTACGCCGATCCGGCCGGGCATCCATTCTGCTTGATCCGGCGCTGAGACAGATCGCCAAGCCATATTCGCCTATCCCGTTTCGAGAAAACTTTCGAATATACAGGAGGGCAATTTTGCGAAAACTTCAGAGACTTTCTCTAGCCTAGGCAGGGACCGTCGCCCGGCGGTGGCGGCCTGCGCCGATCGCAGGCGTGAGGTGGGTGTGGCATGGAGCCGGAAGACGCGAGGGCCTTTCCGGCGAAGGCAAGCATTCGACTGGACCTTTACCGCTATGCGACCGCCGACAAGCACGCTCACGAGTACGTGACGCTGATGCGGCTCTTCACCGGCACGCTGCTCACGGACCTGTCAGCCGTGGAGGCCGCCGCACTGCTGGAGGATGCCGGGATCACGCTGTCGGCGGACGACGTGGAAGACCGATGCCGGCAGCTCGAGTCATGGGGAAATCTGGTCCGGTCGGTGCGCGACGCCCGGGTGGCGACCGTCTCGGAGTGGCTGCGCTCCCGATCCCGATATCAGGTCTCGAAACTCGGCGGCAAGGTGCACCGGCAGGTCGAGGAGCTGCTCACCGCGACCGACGGCGCGCGAGAGGTCGCGCGTGAGCTGCTCGGTGGCACGGCCGAGCTTCTCGGCCACATCCTGGGGTGGCTTTCGGGCGAACGGCGCCTGAACGTCGAGACACTGGCCGCCGATGTGACCACCGTCTTCAACAACCAGCGGTTCTTCACCGAAAGCGTGCGGGATTTCTACGCCTACCTCCATCAGGTCATGTCCCGGTACGACCTGACGGGAGCCGAGTACGCGGCGTTCAAGACCCTGCTCCTCGAATACGTCGACCTCATATCGGCGGACGTCGCCCGGCACGCGCCCGCGGTCGCCGACCGGCTGGACGGAATACTCGCCGATCTCGACCGGCTTCTCGCGACGCTCGCCACACTTCCCGGACTGACCGGCCCCGACGGCAGCCCTGCTGAGCGTTCACCTGGCCGGACGGCCGCCGAATGGGTGGAGCTGGCCGCGTGGTACGGCAGGGGCGGGCGCTCTGGGCCCGCTCAGCTGCGAGCGGCGGCGGAGCAGGCACTCGGTCAGCTCCTCGCGAACGCGAAGCGCATGCTGGCCGCCGCGGGCACCGGGGTGTCCAGGCGCGCCGATCTCCTCCGTCTCGCGACCTGGTTCGCCGAGGCCGACACCGAGGAGGCGCACCGCATCTTCGCGGCGGCGTTCGGCGCCTATCCCTCCCGGCACCTGCTCATGGGCCCTGACGAGGTCGGCGGCCGGGCCACGGCGAGCACCTCGTGGTGGGACGCCGACCCGGTCGATGTGCCGGTATCGCTGCGGGAACGCGGTGACCGCGCGGCACGGGGGCGCACGGCACGCGTTCCCGACCCGGGTCTCGACCGTGAGCGACTGCTGGCGGAAGCGGAAGAGGAGGTCGCCCGCAAGGCCGGGGCGGCGGCCGAGCTCATCGCCGTGGGAGACCTGAGCGAGGCCAGGATCACCCGTGCGGCCTGCGAGCTTTTGCTGGACAGGCTCTCCGATCTGATGGCCGTCACACCGGACCTGACCGGTCCGGTCACGTCCGTGGACACAGACCTGAACCTCGCACTGGTCGTCGTGCCCCGCCCAGGAGGCATGACCCGCGTGTACTCCGACGACGGCCGGCTCACCGTTCACGATCTGGGCCTGAGCGTCGCCTCGCTCGGCGACGCCCCCCTGGCCGATGACGAGCAGACGGGAACCGAGGGATGACGATCGCGACCCACGACGCCGACGAGCGGCGCGTCGCCGCCCGTGCCCTTCTCGCCGACCCCGTGCTCACCGCACACCGGCACCCCGGACAGCTCGCCCTCGTCCGCAAGCACGCCGGCGCGCTCAAAGCGGCCTTCGCCAGATCGCTGGGCTATGCCCTGGTCGTCGAGACCGGTTTCGCCCGGCTGGTCAAGGCGCCCTTGTCGCCCGACGCTCCTGTCCGTCCCGCCCGCCGCCCCTCCGGCGGCGAGTTCACGCCACGGACCTACGCCTATCTCGCCCTGGTCTGTGCCGGCCTGCTGGCGCCGGACGCAGGGGAACAGGTCCTGGTGTCGCAGCTCGTGGAGCAGATCCGGGCGGACGCGGCCACCACGGGCATCACGATCGACGACACGCTCGCCGAACGACGTGACCTCGTGGCCGCGATCGACTTCCTGCTCGCCTGGGGTGTGCTGTCGGAGACGGACGGAAGCGTGGCGGCATGGGGTGAACGCCGCGAGGAGGCGTTGCTGACCGTCAACCGGAGCCTGCTGCCGCACCTGGTCGCGCGTCCCCTGTACCCGCTCGCGCGCCCCGAGCTCCTGTGGGCCGACGATCCGGGCGTGCCCGACCAGCCCCGTCGTTCCCTCCGCCGCAAGCTGGTGGAGAACCCGGTGGTGCATCGCGGGGATCTCAGCGAGGCCGAGCGCGACGTGCTGAGCAGGGAGCGCACCGAGCTCACCCGCGTTCTGGACGAGAGTTTCGGCCTGGGGCTCGAAGTCCGGGCGGAGGGCGCCCTCGCGTACGACGCGGACGAACGGCTCACCGATGTCGCCTTTCCCGGCACCGGGACCGTGCGGCAGGCCGCGTTGCTTCTCCTCGACGCACTCATCGAGGTCCTCGAACCGAAGGCCGGCGAGCAGGTGATCCTCGACGGCCGGGCCCTCACAGGCGTGCTCGCGCCGTGGCCGGTCGTCGACGGCAGCCTGGGCGATCTCGCGCTCCGCCATGCCAAGGCGTGGCGGAACGACATCGTGAACGATCCCATTCGCTTCCGGGACGAGGTCGTTCACCTGCTGGCGTCCGTGGGCCTGGCCACCGTGGGGACCGAGGGAATGGTCGTTCATCCGGCCGCCGCCCGTTACCGGCCCGGCGTACGAGACGTGTCGGCCACGACACGCGCCAGGAGACGGCTCGGCGCCGATCCGCGGGAGACGCAGGACCCGCTGTTCACGGACGAGAGCGGAGAGACGGCATGACCACCATGGATCGTACGAGTCCGATCTCCGTGATCGACGGGTCCGCGGGCCTCGAACGGACCCCGCCACAGCACCATCCGTATCGGTGGCGCCTGCACCGGGCAGGCATGATCAATGTCTGGCACTACTACGAGACCGAGTTCGCCTTCTCCGGCGGGCGTCTGGTGCTGCGAGGCACCAACGGTTCGGGGAAGTCCAGGGCCCTGGAGATGCTCCTGCCCTTCCTCCTCGACGGTGACCGCCGCAGGATGGACGCGACCGGATCGGGCCGCGTACGCCTCGAGGACCTGATGCGCGCCGGTGGGCAGGAGCAGCCCAACCGGCTCGGCTACCTCTGGCTGGAGCTCATCCGCCACGGAGACGACGGAGAGACCTCGGACGGGACGGCAGAGCCGGAGTACGTCACACTGGGAGCTCTGGTCCGGTTCGCGAGATCCACCGGCGAGGCGAAAGCGTGGTACTTCACCACACCGCGCCGGGTCGGGCACGATCTGATCCTGCTCGGCGACGACCGTACCCCGCTGTCGCGTGAGGGGCTGGCCGAGGCGATAGGCGCGGATCGCATCGCCGACTCGTCGGACGTCCACCGTGAACGCGTCCGCGGCACGGTCTTCGGGCTGACGGGCGATTCCGGCAAGGAGCGTTTCGCCGGTCTGCTCCAGTTGCTGCGGACACTCCGGGCCCCGGATGTCGGCAACCGGATCGACGAGGGCAGGCTGCCGCAGATCCTGACCGACGCGTTGCCGCCGCCCAGCGAGACCGCGCTGTCGCGAGCGGGCGAGCAACTCGACGGTCTCTCCGAGACGCGCGCCGCTCAGCAGAGGCTGGAGACGGCGTACCGGGTGGTGTCCGGATTCCTCGACGTCTATCGGCGGTACGCCGTGGGTGTCCTGAGCGAGACCGCCGAGGCCGCCCGGGCGGCCGCCACCGCCGTCCGGAAGGGCGAGCGACGTGCCGAAAAGCTGCACGGCGACCATGTGCTGCTGGCCGAGCAGCATATGCAGGCCGAGGCGAGGACGGCGGAGCTGGCGACCGACGAGGAGGAGTTGCGCAGGAGCGCCGAGGGCATCCGCGCCTCGAAGGCGTACGGCGCCGTCCGTGATCTCGACGAGCGGGAGCGCAGGGTGCAGGCCCTCGGGGACACCGCCGAGGTGGCGATCGGGGCGGCGAGCGCCGCCCGGGACGACGAGGCGGGCAAGGTGGCGGGAGCCGACGAGCGCGCCCGCGAGGCCGTCGAGACGGCCGGTGTCGCCATGGAGGCCATCGCGGAGACACAGGATCTGCTGCTGTTCGCCGGCGTGCGCGCCACCGTGCCGGGCGTCGCCTGCGCCGTGGCCGACGGCGAACCGGGCGCCACGGAAACGGTCAGGCTCGGCCTGCACACCGAACCCGAGCCGGTCACCCGTCCGGCCCCGGTGCGCCTGGAGACGACCCCCTCGGAGCTGGGCGAGGCCGTCGACCAGGTGAACAAGGTCTCCCGCACGGCGGCACAACGTGGCGCGCACGCGGGCACGCGTCTGGAGCAGGCGCGCCGCCTCGACGAGCAGGCACGTGAGGTGGAATCGGCCGACAAGAAGGCCTCCGAGGCCGAACAGCGGCTGGCCGACGCCACAACGGAGGCCGAGGAGCAGGAAAGGGCCAGGGACGCCGCCGCACTCGCTCTCGCACGCGCCTGGTCGGCGTGGACGACCGGTGAGCCGACCCGGACGTTGCTGAACGGCGTCGATTGGGCCGCGACCGCTCTGCGACCGGTGCTCGACGACGCCGGCGCGCTCGTCGGGGACGACGCGATGGACCTGGTCTCCGCGCTCGACCACGTGACGAGGCCGGCGGCCGACGCGGCTCACGACCGGCTCTCCCGCGCCCTCGCCGTGCTCGACTCCGAGGACCGGTCGGACGGGGAACGACGGCAGGCGCTGGAGGACGAGCGGAGAGGGCTGCTCGCCGCACGCGATCCTGACCCGCCCCCGCCGCACTGGACGCGTCCGGTGTCCGGCGACGAGGTGCCGCTGTGGCGTGCCGTCGACTTCGCCACCCGGCTGGACGAGGGGCAACGCGCGGGCCTTGAGGGCGCCCTGCTCGCCTCGGGACTTCTGACGGCCACGATCACGGACGACGGTCTCGCGGCCCCGGACGGCCGTCTTCTGCTGCGCGCCACCGGCCCGGTGGCCGCGAATCCGCTGAGCGACGCGCTGGTCGTCGAGCCCGCGTCCGCGCTCCCGGCGGAACTGGTGCGCGACGTGCTCGACCGCGTCGCGCTGGGCGATCGGGGCCATCCCACCTGGGTGGACACCGAGGGTGCCTGGGGCAACGGCCCCCTCACCGGTCGCCACCGGACGGCGACGGCCCGGCATATCGGCGCGGCGGCCCGAGCCGCCGCCCGGGCCGTCCGGCTCGCCGAGATCGACGTCTCCCTCGCCGCCCTGGCCGATGCCGCCGAGAGCCGGGCCCTCCGGCGGCGGGCGCTGCACGACGAACGCGACGCGCTCGGCGCTCACCTGCGCACCGCGCCGACGAGCGAGCCGGTCCGGTCGGCCCACACGCTGACCGTCGCCGCGCGGCAGCGGGTGAAGAGAATCGAGCCGATGTGCCACGAAGCGCGCCGGGTCGCCGCCGACCTCCGCCGGGAGTGGAGTGGCGCCCTCACCGCGCACCGGGCGGCATGCGCCGAATTCGGCCTGCCGGCCACCACGGACGACCTCTCCGCGGCGCAGGACGGACTCCGGGACGCCGTACGCCTGTGCGGGACGGCCGCGCAGCGACTGGCGGAACTGCGCCACCGTGTCGGCCTGCACGCGAACGCCGTGGCCGGAGCGCGGGCATCCCGGCGAACGCGGCACGAGGCCGAAGTGACCGCAGCCGAGAAGTGGGGCACGTGGCACGGGGAGGCCGCGGAGCTGGCCGCGATCAGGGAGAACGTGGGCGCCACGGCCGAGCAGGCACGAGCCGATCTGTACTCCGCCGAGGCCGGGCTGGCGGCGTGCCGCCGCGAACTGGAATCCACCCGCAGGCACGTCGCCGAGCTCGCCGTGCAGAAGGGCAAGGCCGAAGCCGAGGCGCGGCTGGCCCGGGAGGAGGCCCAGCGGGAGCGTGCCCGGCTCACCGAGACCGCGGAGAGGCTTCTCGCCCGGCTGGCGCTTCCCGGAGTGGCGGCGGCCGCGACCGGGCGACCTCATCTCCACGTCCCGTTGACGCCCATCGATCCTCCCAATGTCGAGGCGGCCGTCGGGGCCGTGACGGCCGCGTTGGACAGGCGCGGCCAGGTCGCCGACGAGAACGCGCTGATCCGTGCCCAGCAGACGGCGGAACGCGAACTCGCCGGCGGCTTCGACGTCATCCCCACGGTGCGGGACGGCGTCCGGCTGACGGCGATCGCCGACGCGACCGGGCAGCGCTCCCTCGCGGAGGCCGCGGCCGACCTCCACCTCCAGTGTGAAGCGGGACGGTCGGCGCTGAGCGACCGCGAACGACGCGTCTTCACCGAGTTCATCCTCGGCGGCGTCGCCGAGGAACTGCGGCAGCGGCTCAAGCAGGCCAAGGAGCTGGTCGAGGCCATGAACGTGAGCCTGGCCGGCATCAGCACCAGCCACGGCATCGGGGTCAGGCTGCGCTGGAACCTCTCCGACGCCGCGGGCCCCACCGTCGCCAGGATCCGCGCGCTCGTCGCCACGGCCGGGGCCGTACGCTCCCCCGAGCAGGAGAACGAGCTGACCGAGCTGCTCAACGCCCGCGTCGGCGAGGAGTTCGCCACGGACCCGACCGCGGGGTACGCGGTCCACCTGAAGGCGGCGCTGGACTACCGGTCGTGGCACGAGATGGAGGTCGTCATCACCGGTCCCGAGCAGGGACGGGAGCGGAAGATCAGCCGCCGGGCCAAGCTGAGCCAGGGGGAGATCCGGTTCGTGTCGTACGTGACGTTGTTCGCCGCGGCCGACGCCTACCTGTCCGGCCTGCCGGACACGGAGCGCGCACTCCGGCTCATCCTGCTCGACGACGCCTTCGCCAAGGTCGACGACCGTACGATCGGGGAGCTGATGGGTCTGCTCGTCCGGCTCGATCTGGACTTCGCGATGACCGGCCACGCACTGTGGGGCTTCTACCCGCAGGTTCCCCTGCTGGACTGCTACGAGATCCGGCGCGGGGAGGGCACCGCCGCGGTGACCACCCACATCCACTGGGACGGCCACAATCGTCATCTGCGGCCCGCCCGGTGAACCCGCCCGCCGAGCCCCGGCTGCCGGAACGCACCCGGCGCTACCTCGCCGACGCCTGCCTCGCTCCCCTGTGGACGGCCGTACGCGGCAAGCTGGAGCGCGGCAGGCTCGCCGTGGCGGGAACGGTCACCGTGACGCTTGACGAGAACGGCGCCGACCGGTTGTCCGGCCTGCTCGGCAGGCCCGTCGCCGCGGGCCGGACCCGCGTCCCCCTCACCGCGCTCGACGAGGCGCTCCGGTCCTCGGCGGCGGCCGCGGGCCTGGTCACGGTCGTCGCGCAGCTCACCGGGGACGGTCTTGTGGATCGAGCGGCGGTCAAAGAGAGGGCGCACGCCTCATGGGCCGACGTATGGGCGCGACTGGACGCCGCCCTGGCGTCCGCCGGAGCCGTGCGGGCACCGTGGGCCCCGGCGTTCGTCGAAGGCATACGCCGCTCGGGACTGCTGACCCGGGCCGGTGTCGACACCGCCGCCGTGGCGGTCGCCCGGTTCGCGGCCGTGCTCGCCGAACTCTCGGCGTCGGGTGACTTCGGCGGCCCCGTCGCGCGAGATCCCGGCTGGGAGATCGCGGAGCTGGCCGGTCGCTGTCTCGGCGACGCGCACGGCCTCGACGACGGCAGGCTCCCCGGCTCGCTCGTGTTGCGCGCGGCGGCCGCCGCGTTCGGCGTCGCCGTACCGGAGACGGCCGAGGAACGGCGTGACCTGTGGGCGCGGCTGGGGGTGGCGACCGACCTGGTGTCGGGCACCGTGCTCGTCTGGTCCCTGCGGCCACCGGGGAGCGATCCCTGGTCGGCGATGATGCGGGACCGCGCCGACATGGGACTGGTCACGCACCTGACCCTGCACGAGCTCCGCGGCGCGGCGGCGGACGCACGGCTCGCCGTCCCCGGCACGCGGGTGTTCGCGTGCGAGAACCCGCAGGTCCTGCAGGCGGCGGCGCGGGCACGCGTGACCGTCCCCATGGTCTGCCCGGCGGGCAATCCGTCCCTCGCGGGATGGGTGGCGTTGCGGCGGCTCGTGGACGCGGGTGCGGCCGTTCGCTATCACGGTGACTTCGACTGGCCCGGGGTCGCGATCGCGGCCCGCATGTTCGCGGCCGGTCTGACACCGTGGCGGATGGGCGCCGGCGACTACCGGGACGCCGTGGCCGCCCTCCCAGCGGACGCGAGGCTCGCCCTGACCGGCTCGCCGATCCCGACCCCGTGGGATCCGGCCCTTGAGGACACGATGCGCCGCCGGAACTCCGCCGTCCATGAGGAGATGCTGCTGACGGCCCTGCTCACCGATCTGCGCGCGTACGAGGCGGCTCCATCGGCCCTCCCGTCGTGAGCGACGGTTCCGGCGCGGGGGTGACATCACGGCCGGTCACCGTACGGCTCGTGATCGCCCGGCGGGCACGACGGGTCGCACGACACGTCCACCCAGACATCGGTGACGGGTGCGGTGATCTGCTCGACGACCTCGGCCGGGATCGCGTCGTCCACGAGATCGGCCCAGATCACGCGTACGGCGGCGGCCAGCGTGACGATGCAGGCACCGCAGCGTACGCAGACGCGCACGTCGTCCGGCATGCCCAGGACGGACAGCGAGCCGCTCACCGGGACCCCGGTTCCACGCAGACGAACCAGACGGTCTTGCCCTGCGGTGCGGACTCGACGCCCCAGCGGTCGGCGTAGGCCGCGACGATCGCCGGCCCGCGACCGCGCTCCGAGCCTGGGGCTGCGGCAACTCGGTGACGACTGCGGTCGCTGCCGCCGAATGCTGATCCGCTACGAGCAGGACCGGCGTGGCAGGACGGGTCTCCGCTATGAGTCTGCGGTCTGTGGGACATGAAAGCGGATTCACACGGTCGACAAAAAGGACGGAAACATCGTCACCGTTTCCGCCTGCCTTCACGGCAGGCGAGTCCGGGAAGACACGGCCGCCACAGAGACAAGCAGCCATAAGAGACTCCCCGAGGCCGGCGAGTCATTGAATGAGCATGTCAGCCCGCCCTGTCGATCAAGAATCGCTCCTTCCTGTTTGGCCGCCACGTCTCATCTTGTCGTCGGCCTCGAGGAACTTTCCGACCTCTTGCCACCTTCGATCCTCTGTCTGAAAGACAGGAAGGTTGGATGGCGCATCGGCAACGATGGAGAGATGTGGCCGACGTTACCCCTCCTTCCGTGCGATCGAGAGAGCGATGATTCCATCTTCCCGCAACCGTCGGCCACTCGAACCGGCCTGACCCTCAAGGCCGATACAGAGTCGAAGACTAGGCAGGTGATTACGGCACCATATTTCGGACACAGATATCTACAACCGAAATTCGAGATGTCCAGCCATAGGACTGGCCGTCACCGCCGCAAGAGTGTATAGAGGCATGAGTGCCAACCCCAGGGCCTTCGATGACCGCTGAACCAGGTAAAACTCCAAGATCTTTCATCTTCGAAAGAGGGAAGGGCGACGGGATGCGCTGTGCCGATTGCCCAGCACAAGCGACAGACGAAAGCGCCTGCGCCGATTGTCTGCAGGTAGCACGGAACGGCCAGGGCGCTTCAGGCCTCCTGACGGAACAGCCCATGGCGGATGGCCTTGTTCCGCCTGTTCCCGTTGTGGACGTGGCCAAGGCGGACGACCAGGTGACACGCTATTTGTGCTGCGCAGCACAGACCGACCCCCTTTTTGTTAAACAACTCTTCGCACATATCATCCGGCAACCACGCCGTAGCATCGCCATGTCTCCTGGACTCGATGTCATGGCCGTTCTCAAGCACGCCTGCGAAGCGCGGCGGCGATGGGCTTTGCGCGATATCGTGTTGACGACCGTCAATCTTCCCGCAATGGTCACGATCCTCGGCTGCATTGCGGTAGCCGCATCCACGTTGTCCACAGAACCACTCGTTCTTCTACCGTGGGCCCTGGGCATCATGATCGCAACATCTTCGCTTGTTACCTTCCTCTCCGAACTGGCCTACAACCGTGTGATGACGGGAGCGCTCAGCCGAGATGGGTTCTCAGAGAATTCCGCACCGGAACCCCGGAACCCTCTCCTGCGTAAACGCCTCGACGAGATCTCCGAGCTGGCCGCAGGAAACGTGACGATATACCAAGGATTCAAGCCTTTTCGCGGATACGGAAAAGCCATAGGAGGCTGGTCGTTCGCAATCGACATAAAGAAGCCCGCAAGTCATGGTGGAGATCCCAAACCGTTTGAAGTTCACGATATACGGGATTACGTGAAGAGCCAGGTGGAGTCGCTTGAATGGCTTGGCCTGACCGTGGAGGACAGAGTTTTCGTCAGCGGTCGCGATGCGTGGAAGGATCACATTTTCATTGACCACAATGGTCGCCCCCGCCCGAAAGTTGACGAAGAGAAATTCCAGGATGTTCTGTCGAAGCCCGACATGAGGGCCCGTCCTTATATAGTCGCACGTCTGCTCGGATGGGACGGTGAGCTGGCGCTCACAATTTTTCTCCGATTCGTCATGGTCAAACAGAACCTTTTCATCGAAGCCAGTCATTCGATTCTCACCCCACTTCGCACCCCGTTTCACAAGTACGATACGACATCACAGGTGTCGACATTCAGAGAATACGCCTGGCTAGTCCTGCGAAGTATAAGAATCGTCACCGGCCTACTCTCGGGCTTCACTCACGTTGCAGAGTTCAGGGATGATCGCAGGGCGCTCGCGAAATTAAACGGGAATATCTCCGACCGCAATTTCGATCACGGAGCTTTCTACAGCATTCGAGAGTGGGCCAGTGATTCACGCTATCAGCGCTATTTCCAGAAGCTGGACAGCGAGATGTACACCAAGGTCGTCGAGCAGCGAATTTTCGACTCTTTGGTCAAGTTCCTGGACGATCATGGCATCGACACAGGAGAGCTCATACAGAGGCAGACCACAATCCTCAATAACGGCGTGCTGGTGACCGGCAACAGTTCGATCACCGCAGAGAGCATCGCCGCAGGAAACGGAGCACAGGCGACGACGTACACCCAGGGGCAAAGCACAGCGAAAAACAATGGCGGGTCAGCGAAAAAATGAGGCGGGCATGAATCATAACCATGGCATTCAAATCAGCGGAGGACAGGTTAACGCGAACAGTATGGCAGCCGGCCCAAATGCCAGAGCGACAACCTATGGCTACGAACCCACGCCAGAGCAGGGCTCTCGACGAGGATCGACGAACCCCGGCGTGAATGAGCGAGCCGTCTTCGTTGTTCACGGTCGGGACTCACAGGCAAGGAAGAGCATTTTTGACTTATTACGCAGGATGGGCCTCCACCCTCTTGAGTGGGAGTCGATTGTACGAGATACAGGATCCGGCAGCCCCTATCTGGGGGATGTTGTTCGCCACGCTTTCACCATGGTGCAGGCTGTGGTGGTGCTGTTGACTCCGGACGACATCGTCCGCCTTCATCCTTCACTTCATGAGAATCAATTCGATCGCGAAATGCAGTGTCAAGCCCGGCCGAACGTTTTGTTCGAGGCAGGAATGGCTTTTGGGATCAGCCCTGAACGAACCGTGCTCGTGCAGTTGGGCCAGTTACGACCCTTTTCTGACACAGGAGGACGCAACTACATCGCGTTCGACGGCTCTATCGAGAGTGTACTGAAACTCCGACAGCGACTTGAGACAACCGGTTGCGTGATGAACGACACTGGAGTCGACTTCGCAGACAACGAACATTTTCGCGATCTCAGTGCGTACACCCGCCGCCCCATCGATGGAGACGGCTCCCAGCGATGATGTACAGCATGCGACTTCTCCTGCGCACCTCCCGAGGGCGCACTCTCCTGGCCTCACAGTTTCTTATCGCTTTCGGCTTGATCTCCGCCATAGTTCAGTTCGCCGGCCAGGTCTTCGGCCTACGGTTCGCTTATCCTGGACTGATGACAGGTGTCTCGTTGGCCATCTGCATTATCTGGGCTTTTGTGCGATCTTATCCGCGCAGTCGGGCAATGCGTGAGTTCACTCATCCGGACCTGACCATCGTCATTCGAATAGGGGACATATTCAATGAGGAGGCAGATCTCGTGGTGGGATTCAGCGACACCTTCGACACTGATACCACGGATAACTACATAATCAATGAGTCCAGCTTACAGGGGCAATTACTACGCCAAACCTACGGAGAGGATCGTTGCCGTCTCGACAGGGAACTGGACAAGGCTCTTTCGGGTGTTGAGCCACTTGAGACGGAGACCAGAGCCACCAAACTCAAAGGCAAACTAAGACGTTACCCCATAGGAACCATCGCCGTAATCGGCTCACCGCAGCAGAAGATTTACTGTGTCGCCTACAGTAGATTGAACAACGAATTGACAGCGCAATCATCCATGAACGACCTCTGGGTAAGCTTCGGACAACTCTGGAAGGTGATCGGCCAGAGAGGTCAGCTGAGCAAAGTGGCGATTCCAGTCATGGGGGCCGAGCTGGCCAGGGTGCATTCGCTCGATCGCGAAAACCTGCTGAAGGTGATCATCTTGTCATTCATTGCTCACTCACGCACCCAGCCGATATGCCGTAAACTTACTGTTGTTATTCGACCCGAAGATGCAGAAAAGGTAGACCTGTTGGAGATGCAGGCTTTTCTTGCGGCTTTGTAGCAGAGAAGACGGCCACAGTCATGCGGCCGGCCGGATCTCCGCCGTCATCGACGTCGCGCTGGTCGCGGTCGTCGCGTCGGCCTACGTGCTGTGCCGCGGCTGGCTGGCCTGGCGTCCCGCGACCGTCGACTCCGCCCGATGACGGGAACGAGAATGCCCGCGCACCGGATCCCGCGACGCGGCAGGCCGCGGGTCCCGTCGCGCCGCCCGGACCGTCGTCGTCCCGGCCCGGGCGGCGCCGTTCCTGGTCGCCGGCCGCCGGGGCTCACGCCGATCCGCCGACCGGCCTTCGACCGCCCGGTACGGTCAGCCGATGGCGACCACCCGCGCCCATTCGGGCGGGGTGTCCGGCACGTAGCCGGGATCCTCCTCGTCCCACGATCCGGACGAGCTCTCGCGCGGGAACAGTCCCACCACCGTCCGGCACGGTGGCCGCTCGTGCGGCCAGGGGGTCTGACCGTCGGTCAGGATCACGACGACGTCCGGCCGCGGCCTCGCCCGCAGCGCCGCGGCGAAGCCCGTACGCAGGTCCGTCCCGCCGCCGCCCACCAGCGAGATTCCCTCGGCGCGGCACAGCGGGTCCACGACCTGGGCCGCCGCGTCGCACGACAGCACCCCGACCAGGTCGCGCCGGCCGCCCACGGCCCGGACGATCGCGGCGACCTCCAGGAGCGCGCTGCCCAGTTCGGCGTCGCTGACCGATCCCGAGGTGTCGATGACCACGCAGACCCGGGGCGGTCTGCGCCGCAGGCTCGGCAGGACGACGCCGGGCAGGCCGGCGGACCGCCGCGACGGCCGGCCGTAGACGTAGTCCTCCCCCGCGCCCGGCCCCGAGACCGCCGAGCGGAGCGCCGCGCCGAGCAGGTCCCGCCACGGCTGCGGCGGGTGGAACGCCTCCTCCGCCCACCGCCGCCACCCCTTCGGGGCGTTCCCGGGGCGGGCGGTGATGCCTTCCGCCACCCGGAACCGGACCGCGTCCCGTTCCTGCGGGCCGAGCCCGTTCGCGCCGTCCGGCCCGAGCTCCCACTCCCGCTCCAGCCCGTCGGCGCCGCTGCCGCAGTCCAGCCAGACCAGGCCCTGGGTGTACGGCCCGAGCCGGAACCGGCGCAGGTAGTCCTCCATGAGCTTCCCCTCGGGCAACCCGAGGCTTCCCGGTTCGACGGCATCTTCGGGCCGGACCAGGCCGTTCCCGTACACGTCGTCGTTGATCTCGAGGTCCGCGGCGATGTTCATCCGCAGCCGCTCCCCCGGCCCGGTCAGTCCCCGCTCCGCCGCGACCCGGTCGCTGCGCCCGTGATGGTCGCGCAGCAGGTGGGAGACCTCGTGCACCCACACCCCCGCCAGCTCCTCCACCGGGGTCCGGGCGACGAACACCGGCGAGACGTAGCACCGCCAGTGCCGGTCCACGGCCATCGTCGGCACGAGCCGCGACTCGACCGTGTGCAGCGCGAACAGCGCCGTCGCCAGGTAGGGCCGGGCCCGCGCCGCGAGCAGCCGGGCGGCGAAGAGCTTCTCCAGATCCAGGGTTCCCCCCGCGCCGGGCGTCATCGGCCCGGCCCCGCGACGGCCGCGGCCCGCGCCGCGGCCCTGTCCGCGCGCCCGCCCAGCGACACCACCCCGGCAAGCCTCTCGATCGACGCCGGGACGTCCCAGTCCTCGCGGCGCAGCGCGGCGAGCGTGCTCGCGGGTACGACCACCAGGTCCGGGGCCCCGGTCTCCAGGGCTCGGACCAGCACCGCCCACGCCGCGTCCCAGCGTGCCTTCTCCGGCCGCTTCCGCACGGCCTCCACGACGCCGTCGAGCACGGCCTGACGCAGGTCGCCCCGCTCCGGAAGGCCGGCCGCCGCAGGATCGGCCAGCAGCGTCTCGGGGTCGGGGAGATCCATCCGGTCCAGGCCGGCCAGCAGTTCCAGCCCCGGGCCGTCCCCCACCGCGCCCCGGACCAGCATGGACAGCACCTCCCGGGACGTGTTCGCCGCGGTGGCGAAGGCGGTCAGGCGCAGCGCCATCTCCCAGCTGCGGGGCGAGGGCCATGCGCCGCCCCGGCGGACCTCGTTGCCCGGCAACCGGTGCACGAGGGCGGGGCGGGCGGCCAGCAGCCCGCACACCGCGCGGCGGGCGAACGTCACGGCCTCCGGCAACCGAGCGGGGTCGAGCCGTGGCAGCGACGCCCGCGGCCAGGTCCCGCCGAGGCCGCGTACCACGACGTCGTGGTCGTGTACCCACTGCAGGTGGACGAACCGGTTGGCCAGGGGCGCGCTCAGCTCCCAGCCGTCGGCCGCGGAGGAGCGCGGGTTGGCGGCCGCCACGATCCGGACCCCGGGCGGGAGCCGCAGGGCGCCGACCCGCCGCTCCAGCACGAGGCGGAGCAGGGCGGCCTGGACGGCCGGCGGCGCCGTGGACAGCTCGTCCAGGAAGAGCAGCCCACGGCCCGTCCCGGCCAGGCGTACGGCCCAGTCCGGCGGGGCCATCGGGACGCCCTGGACCGCGGGGTCGTCACCGACCACGGGCAGGCCGGAGAAGTCCGACGGTTCGTGCACGCTGGCGATCACCGTGGTCAGCGGCAGGTCGAGGGTCGCGGCGAGCTGCTCCAGGGCCGCGGTCTTGCCGATCCCCGGCTCTCCCCACAGCAGCACCGGCAGGTCGGCCGCCACGGCCAGGGTCAGCGCCTCCAGCTGCGTGTCGGCGCGCGGCTCCGTGTCCGTGTCGCGGAGCAGGGCGAGCAGATCGGCGGCGACGTCCAGCCTGGAGGCATGGGCCGGGCCGGAGGACGCGGCGGCCGCGGACGGGGGCACGGTGGTCACGGGCGGGGTGGTCACGGGCGGGGTGGTCACGGGCGGGGTGGTCACGGGCACGGTCGTCGCCGACGGGGTGGAAGTGAGCGGGGTAGGAGCGGGCGGGGTGGGAGCGGGCGGGGATGCGGGCAGGAGGGCGGTGGACGGAGACGCGGGCAGGACGGATGCGGGCATTGGATCACCTTCGAGGTCTGGTCGAGCAGGATGACGTCATGACAGGAACGCGATGAGACGACACGAGGAGGGCGGAACCCGCGGATCATGGGACCCGCGGATCGACAGGGCTCGCGGATCGGTGGAACTCGCGGATCGACAGGGCTCGCGGATCGGCGGAACCCGCGGATCAGCGGAACATCGTGTGACGCGGACGTGCGCGGCTGCCGCTGGGACGGCGGTCGGGCCGGGGGGCCGGCCCCTGCCCGGCCTCGGCCAGCCCGGCCCGGAACAGCCCGTACGCGATCCGCCGCAGTGCCGCCGTCTCCAGCTCGTCCCGCAGGGTGCCCGCAGGCAGCGGTGCGCCGGAATCGAGGAGATCCTCGACGACGGTCAGGGCGCCGGTGGCGTCGCCGTGGTCCAGGCGTGCGCGGACGTCGGCGAGGGACTCCGGGTCACGGTGCTCCTCGTCGATCACCCGCAGGCAGGGCAGCGGGGTGCCGGTCAGCGCGGCCAGCAGCTTCTCGCGACGGATCTCCGCCGGATCGTGGTCCAGCGCGACGAGCACGCCGTCCACGAGACCGATCCGGTGCCGGGCGCCCCGGCACTCGACCAGGCGCCGGCCGGCCGTGCCGCCGGGGAGCCGCGAGGCACCGCCCGGTGGACGGCCCGGCACGAGCGCCGACGCGACGAGCGGGTGCAGCCGGTCAGCCTCGATCAGCCCGGCGCGAAGCAGCGCCAGGTCGGGGAGCACCCATGTCGCCGCGTCGGGCAGCACCGGCAGCGCGCGTCCGCCGCCCCTCGCGGGGGCCGCCGTGATCCGTGACGCCGGGAGTCCGCGGGTGTCCCCGTCGGCTTCCGGCTCCAGCACCAGCCGGCGCCGTCCCCCGAGCCGCACGGCGACGGCACCGCCGGTCAGCCCCTCCTCCCGCAGGAGTGTCCGCGCCTCGGCCGCCCACCGGTCCACGGCGCAGCCGCGCTCCAGCGGTACGCCGAGGCCGGCAGGAGGGCGGCCGTCGGCGGGCGGCCGGTCCGCCCCTGAGCGGACCCGCAGCTCACCGACCCTGCGGGCGTCCCACAGGTGGCGGTGCAGGTCGAGGCGGAAGCACCGGTGAGGGCGGGGGTGCGGGTGCGCGCCGGCCCCGGACCGGGACCCGTCCCACAGGGCCAGGCTGATCCGCTGACCGGCGTCCGCCCAGGCCGGTGGGGTCCGGGCCACGAGGTGCACCGTGCCGCCGCCCCCGTGCGACGCCGGACGGTACCGGGCCAGGGAGACGGTCAGGCCCGGTCGCAGCAGGCCGTCGGGGGCGATCCTCGGCATGTGCCAGCGCAGCAGGTCGGGAGCCAGACGGCGCAGATCGTCCCGGACGCGGGAGGCGAGTTCTCCGCCGTGGGCGCGAGCGGCGGAGCGCAGGTCGAGATCGACGTCGACGTGTGCCGCGGCACACGCTCCCGCCCAGTCACCGCTGAGGCGGCGGGCGGTCGCGGACTCGATCATGGGGGGCGGCACGGCGAACTCGCGCACGTGCAGCCAGAGGGAAAGGCGGGAATCCTCGTTCACGGTCAAGGAGCGCATCAGCACTCACCTTGCTGGAACGGGGCCCCCAATCTGCTGAAGTAGATGTTCATCGCGATCAGCGTACAACTTCCCGAGCCGGATCCGCCACGTACGAAAAACCGGGCCTCACGGTGGTGCCGGTCGCGCGTGGGGCGGGGGGGCGGGGCATGAGCGGCCGCTCATCACCTCCCCGCCCCGCGCGGAGAACCGCTGAGCGGTGGCCTCGTCGACCGGGCTCGAACCGGCGCCCACCCGGTCCCGAGCCGGGAGCTCTACCACTGAGCTACAACGAGATCACGCCCATGACGTACGGCCCCGCCGGCCGGGCTCGAACCGGCGCCCACCTGGATGAAGAGCCAGGCGTTCTACCACTGAACTACAGCGGGCCGCGGTCCTCATTCTCCTCGACGCCGCCTGGTGGGCGCCACAGCATTAACGGTCACGATTCCGGGCGGGCAGGTCGCCGGCGACCACCCCGGAGGCCAGCCCCCGGTGGGCATCGGCGATCATCTCGGGCTTGACGTGCTTGCCGCTGAACACCCCCGCCCGCCGGAGCAGGGCGGCCCAGACCGGGTCGGCGATGCTCACTCCGTGCACCAGTTCGGGCGTCGGCCGGAACACCGCCACCCCGCGCGCGGGCGCGGGCATGGTCCAGCCCGACCGCTCCGGGTCCAGCTGCGCCGTACGGCATGCCGCCTCGACGTCGGCGCGGGAGCAGATCGCGCTCCCGTCCAGGACCTCCCACGGCGGCGGCAGCGCCGCCCACACCGCCGTGTTCGGATCGACGCCACCGCCGCTGCCGCTGTGCCAGTTGACCAGGTCGGCGGCCATCAGCCGCATCGCCTTGCCCGGGCACGCCACGTCCAGCAGGTCGAGTGCGTTCAGCGAGGCCAGGCAGGCCAGCCAGCCCGCGCGGGCCGTGTTGTAGGCGACCGCCAGGTTGTTCCAGGTGGTGGAGTCGTCGCCACGCTTGACGATCATCGTCGTGCGTTCGGTGTGCGGGTTCCAGCGGCCGCGCAGCAGTTCCGCGCTGTGCCGCATGACCGCCGACCACTGGCCGAGCAGCCGTCCCCGTTCCTGTTCGGTCAGGTGTCCCAGGACGTCGGGGGCGGCCCGCACCTGCGCGATCATCCACCAGTCACTGCCGGCCCTGCACCGGTCGAGCAGCAGGGAAGCGATCTCATCGAACGGGTTCTCCCGTCCCGACAGGCTGAACTCCCGGCGTACCTTGCGCCGCGCGGTGTAGTACGCCACGAAGCACGCCGCGTCGGCGTCCGCGGCGAACCGCTCCGGCGCGATGTCCGCCCCGAAGCCGGTGACGCCCGCCATGAGCAGGCGCCGCTTGTCGTGTTCGGCGCCGAGCGTGTCCGCCTTGGCGGCGAGCCTGCGCAACATCCGGAAGCGGCGGTTGTACTGCCGCTTGGACACGTCCACACCCGCGGCGTCCCGGGCCTCCCGGTTCAGCCGGTCGGCCAGGAAGTCGGTGCGCCCGGGCGTCCACCCGATCTCGCGGCCCATGGTCGCCGCGAACTCCAGCAGCGATTCCGGGTCCTCGGGATCGACCTCCACCGCCCGTTCGAACAGCCGGGTGGCCACCGCGACCTGCCGCGCTCCGCCGACCGGACGGGCGTAGTCGGTGGACATCGAGGAGAACCCGCCCTGCCGGCGCGAGGCGTGCCTGGCCGCGCGGTCCAGCACCACGCGCTCCCGCCGCGACAGACGCCCGTCCAGTGCCTGGAGCACCAGATCAGCGATGTCCTCGGGCCGGTACCGGCGGTCGAGCGAGGCGTGCAACTCGACCAGGATCTTCCGGCGGGGCGGTCGGGTACGGTCATCGCGAAACGTCATGCGGTCATCATTCCGGTTGGTCATGGCCCATTTCGACCGGATTATCCGGTCGCCGGCCGCGGCGCACCGGGACGAGGACGAGGACCCGAGCCTCCCCGCCCTCCAACGCCATGTGCCCCCGATGCGCCCTCGGGGCACGCCGACCGGACACGCGACCCGGCTCAGCCCGCCCCCCCGTCGTGTGAGCCGGCCGGTGCCGCTCCGGACATGTCACCAGAGGACAGCCGCCTCGCCCCATCGGTTTGCAGATACCTCGGTGAATTCGCAAAACACAGATAAGTCCGCCAACGGCGTAGACCGCACTCGGTCCTCCCCGCATTTCGAACGGCGGGTTGCGGTGACCCGCAAAGATGATTGCAAAATATGCTATTTCGAACATATAGCACAAAACGACAAATCACCCTTCTTCCGAGGGCGCACGCGAAGCCCCCGCCGACACTCGAACCGGACCGGCACCCGCACCGCGGCGTGCGCGGGCCACGGTCCCGCCGGAGGCGGAAAGGACGTCGTCGGAGCGGAAATCGATCATGGCCGCCGGCAGGACACGCCGCAGGAGACCCCGTTCGGGGCGCCTCCGGTGCCGGAGGTGAGGACGAAGCGGCCCGGAGTACATCACCCGAAAAATAGAATGATCCCGCCTCAAAGCTTTAAGGCGGGATCAAATTCAATTTTCCGGCTAAATGTCCGAATGCGGACATGTTGCGAGGGCGAATTGCCGGGCGGACCCGGCCGGTCTAAGCTTCGCACGTCATCTTTTCCGCTGAAATATCACTCTCATTCAGCGATGATCTGATCCACGGTTCGCCACCGCACCTCTCCCGAAAGGGCCCACCATGTTTCCCGCTCAACCTTCCCCCGACAGCGGCATGCGCGGGGACCGTTCCACCGCGAACTGCACCCCCGGCGCGGTCGCGCCGACCGTCTTCCAGCTGCTGCTGGCGCGCCTGGAGGAGCACGTCAAGGAGGCCGGGATCACGCAGAACGCGGTGTGCGCCGCCGCGGTCGCGGACTTCCTCGCGGCGGTTCCCGACCCCCAGCTCGACACGCTCGCCGCGCCCGCGCTGGCCGTCCTGAACAACCACGTCGACGCGGCGATGCACGCGTGCTCGCCCATGGTCGGCGGCTCCTCGGTCGTGTCCTACGTGTCCATGGTCGCCATCAGGGCGACCAGCTCCTACACGACGGCCAACACCATCGTCGCCGACGACGCCGAACACGCGCGGGTGAACGCGGCGGTACGCGCGCGCGTCGACCCCTACGTCGCCGTGTGCGAGCGGCGGCTCTACCTCAACCACGCGGACGTCCCCGCCGACCTGAAGCTCCTCATCCAGAACCACGCCCCGGGCTCGATCAAGGATCCCCTGGTGGAGGCCGCCGACCAGGTCCTCAACGCGGTGAACACGCCCGGCGATCCCACCCCGGCCGACAGAACCGCGCTGGTCCAGGCGCTGGAGGGCCTCAGGGTGGTCCAGGCCATGTACGCCGGCAAGCTCGCCGTCGGCTCCGGCGCCCAGGGCGGCACCCTGCCCAACATCAGGGTCACCGACGCGTGCAAGACCCAGAAGCACTTCGGCAAACACGTCGAGCGGTTCTACAAGGACGCCCCGACGGGCATGCTCGTCTACGCCGCCCTCGTGCAGCCGTCGCGCAGGCCCCCCGAGGAGCACGTGTCGAACATCGAGGTCACCGAGGACACCGTCGAGCCCGGTCGTTTCTGGATCGGCACCCGGGTGACGCAGTACCGGGCGAACGCCGCGCGCGTGGGCAACAAGGTGCGCCTCTCGGTGATGGACGAGGTCTCGACGGTGGTGCACGAGATCGGGCACCAGGTCGAGTTCTACCTTCCCGTGATCGAGTGGATGCGCCTGCAGCAGATCCTCAGGATGCGCATGGTCGGCCCCCAGCTCGTCAACATCTATCCCAACGCGGACAAGCCCGAACCCGCCTTCGACGTCAGTGCCATGCCGGCGTTCGAGGCGTACTACGCGCAGTCGAACCAGCAGAGAGTCGGGAAGTACTATCCCGCCAAGGTCTACTCCTCCGGTGACACCGAGCTGCTGTCCATGACCGTGCAGTTCTTCAGCCGGCCGGACACCGCGACCCTCATGATCCAGCGCGACCCGGTGCTCGCCGCGACCGTCCTGCGCGCCATCCGCCCCGACGACTTCGCGCACTTCCCCGCCAACCTGCTGGCCCTGCTCCCCACCTGAGCCCCCTCACACGTCGCCGGACCCTCGCCGAGCAGGCGGGCAGACCGCTCCGGGCCGGAGACACCGGCCCGGCCCGGTCGCCGGCTCGGTGGGGCCCTGCCGTGAGCGCGGGGCCGGGCAGGTCGCCGAGCGGCCTCCTGGCCCCGGCGGGCGGGCCGCGGACGGTGCGTGTTCGACCGTCCGTGACCCGCGGGACCTCACGTCAGTTGCGCAGGGTCCACCGCTGGTTCGTGCCGCTGTTGCACGACCACAGAATGATCTTCGTGCCGTTGGCGGTGCCGCCGCCGAAGGCGTCCAGGCACAATCCGGACTGCACACCGGTGACGGTGCCGTTGGAGGTGAGGTTCCACTGCTGGTTGGCCTGCCCGTTGCAGTCCCAGATCACCACCTGGGTGCCGTTCGCGGTGCCCTGGCCGGAGGCGTCCAGGCACTTGTTGCCGAACACCTGCAACTGCTTGCCCGAGGTGTACGTCCACCGCTGGTTGGTGCCGCCGTTGCAGTCCCACAGCTGTGCCTGGGCGCCGTTGGTCGCCGCGGCGCCGGTGACGTCCACGCACCGGCCGGACTGGCCGCCCACGATCGTGCCGTTCTGCTGGTTGCCTCCGCCGTTGCCCTGCCTGACGAGGGACTTCGACTCGGCCGACCGGTTCCCCTGGGCGTCCACGACGTAGAGGCGGTACTCACCGGCCGTCGTCGGGACGGCGATGGTGGTCGCGGTCCCGCCCGCCCTGGTCATCGTGGCGCCGGCGGTGAAGGACGTCGTCCCCGAGGGGGCCAGCCAGACCGCCTTGCTCGCGTCGCCGGCGCTGCGGATGGGAATCGACGTCGTACCGGCGGCGACGAACGTGCTGGCGGGCAGGACGTGGTCCGGCAGGGAGAGATTGCCCTGCGGGACGATGTTCCTGTACGCGTCCTCCAGCCCGGAGTTCACGGCGATGCCGTAGGCCTGCGACGGCCAGACGTAGTCGGAGGACACGAGGATGTCCTGGACCGTGCTGTTCGGCAGGTTCTTGTTGGAGACCTTGTTGATGGGACCGTAGGTCTGCGTGATGCTCAGGTCGTGCTTGCGCCCGAAGTCGTCGGAGTTGACGAGCCAGGTGATGTTCTTGTCCACGCTCAGGACGTTGTCGCGGAAGGTGATGTACGCCGAGCCCTCGTCCGGGTGGAGTCCGTACTTGTGGCCGGACGGGACGCCCTGCATGTAGTTGTCGGTGATCGTGGTTCCCGGCTGGCTGCCCAGCGTGTAGACGGGGGCCGTGTCGCTCAGGCGCTGCACCGTGTCGATGAAGTGGTTGTGGCTGATGGTGTTGTTCTTCGCCGTGGTGGTCGGCCGGTTGGGCGCGATCGAGCCCGACGATCCGTCGAAGTTCCACCAGCCCCAGCCGAGCGTCACGCCGGACCACGGGGTCTTCTCGATGCGGTTGCGCTGGATGGACAGGCCGTCGGCGAAGTACGCCGAGATGGGGCTGTGCCCGTTGAACAGCACGGCACTGTCGTAGAGGTAGTTGTTCCTTATCGTGATGTTCTTGGGCGCCCCCTCGACCTGGACGGGATACTTCTCGCGGTTCGTCGAGGTGTGGTCGCCGATGTAGACGTGCTGGGGATGGCCCACGGCGATGGCGGATCCGGCGATGTCGTTCGTGTGGTTCCCGATCAACTGCGTGTTCACCACGTCGTTGACCATGTTGATTCCGTCGACGCCGGTGTGCTGTACCCGGTTCCTCTCCAGCACGAGCCCGTCGGCGTTGTCGATCTGAATGATGCCGGGCGCCATGTCGACGTTGCGGTAGTAGTAGGCGTGGAAGTTCTGCTTGGCGTACACCTGTGCGCCGAGGTTGCCCTGCTGGGCCTGCTTGAACGCCGAGCCGGCCACGTTGAACAGGTTCCAGTCGGAGTGCTGGACGGTGAGGCCGGAGAAGGTGATGTTCCGGGCGCGGTTGCTCGTGGAGGTGCCGGCGACCTTGAGAACGGTGGACACGTTGTTCGGTGCGAAGACCGACGCGGTCGCCATGTTCTCGGAGCTCGCCTTGTAGTAGTAGACCGTCCGGCTCGTCTTGTCGAAGAAGAACTCGCCCGGCGCGTCCAGGAACTCGTAGGCGTTCATCACCTTGTGGCTGCCGCCGACCTGGGCGTTCCCGTTGAAGGCGCCCTGGGCGATGGCCGCTCCCGGCTGCTGGAACAGGGCGATGCGGTTCGCGCCGTCACTGGTGACCTGCCGGACTCCCACGATGGCCGTGGTCCAGGTCGTCCCCGTCTCCACCTCGATGTCGTCCTGATTTCCGGCGATGGCGGGGAAGTCGTTCAGACTGTATTTCGATCCCGCGCACTGCGACCCCGACTCCCACGCCCAGGACGCCTGCCCCGCCGTGATGGTGTAGGTCCCGGAGCACCCCGCCGACGCGATCGTCTTCGACGCCATGTAGGCGCGCTTGTCGTTGACGTAGAGCGCGCGCAGCTTGTTGGCGCGGTTCAGCGGGGCCTTCCAGATGTTGCCGCTGTGCTGCGTCCACCCGGTGACCTGAACGCCTCCGCTGAGGATCGGCGTCTCGTTCTGGTACGCGGCGTAGATGACCCGGTGCCCGTTCGTCCCGGAGTCGGCCGGCGTGAAGTCGATCGTGCCGCCGACCGGGTAGGTGCCCCCGCGGAGGTACACCTGGATGTCGTCGGTCATGGTGGCGTTCACCGTGCGGACGACGTCCCTCGCGCGCTGCAGGGTCCTGAACGGCGACGTGATCGTCCCGGGGTTGGCGTCGTCGCCGTCGGGGGCGACGTAGTAGGTCGCCTGGGCCGCCGCCGAGGCCGAGGTGTTACCTGCGACGGCCGGCAGCACGGCGGCGGCGAGCACCGCAAGCGCCGCCAACGCCTTCCCGGTAGTGGACGAGACTGACTTCACGCTCTGTTCCTTTCGCTGGTTCCGAGCAGGGTGTTCACGCGCGATCACCCCGCCGTGGCAGAACTCGCCGGGCAGAACTCGCCGGTGCCGGCGGAGCCGTGGCCGGCCGTCCCGGCATCGCGCCGACGCGGGTCACCGTCGCCGGGGCGTGAGAGGTCTTCTCATGACGCGCCTCATGAGTCCATAACAGACATGTCGTTACCGTTCTGTAACGTATGACGTATGCCGACTGACGTCTGGGGGTAATGTCGCATTAACAGGGGCGTCTCGCAACAGTCGGCGAAGCCGGAAAAGGCACGTCCCCGCCCCCCGGGCACCGCGACGCCTGGTGACCTTTCCGCGCCGCGGTGAACCGCTCGCGAGACCCGCCGGGATCCCGCCGGGCGTGCGCGCGGTGCGACCTGGCGGCCCGTGGACCCGATCCGCCAGTTCAAGGACCGATGTCCCCGTCGCCGCGGCGGTCACCGGCCGTCCGGCGCGATCCCCCGCGCGGCGCCCGCGGCACACCGGATCCGCGCCGGATCGGCCGGCTCTCCGAACGGGGTGAGGAACGACGCCGTTCACATCGGAGGCGACGAATCATATTCGTCGATGAAACTTTCATCGACGGAGGAAGCGTTGGCCGCCCGTCGACGCGCGAAGGGCGGACGTCGGTCCCGCGCGGGCCAGCTCGGGCCAGCTCGGGCCAGCTCGGGCCACGGTCCTTCGGGGCGGCGCGTCCCCGTCCGGCCCGGTCGGCGACGGCGCCGGTCGCGGGCGAAGGATCTCCACGACCTCGCAGGGGAGGCGGACGCCCGCTCCGCCAGACCGGGTAGGGAGCGTGCCCGCGACCGTCGCTGGCACCGGAAGCGGCGAGGCAGTAGGTTTTTCGTCGGCCTAGGATGCTCCACCATTCCGGATCGAGGGAGATGAGAGATGGGAGGAGCGCCGGCCGAGGACCTGGCCGAACTGCTTGCCGAACTGAAGCGGCGCAGTGGCCGCAGCTACGAGGCACTGGCACGCCGCACCGGCATGAGCCGTTCCACCGTGCACCGTTACTGCCGGGGCGAGATCGTGCCGGACAGCTACGGAACGCTGGAGCGTGTCGCCAGAGCGTGCGGGGCGAGCAGGGCCGAGCTGGAGGAGCTGTACCGGCGCTGGACGCGCGCGATCGCCTCCCCGGAGCACGCGGCGGGAACACCCGGGCTCGTGCCGTCGCGTCCCCCCGCGGATCCCGACGGGATCGAGGCCACCGGGAACACCCCGGCCCCGGATCGGCAGGTCGCGGGACCGGGCCCACGGGGCCAGGAGGTGGCCGGGGGAACTCCGGAACCGTCGGCGAGCGGCGTGATCCCGTGGCGGTCCAGGTCCTTCGACGTGCGGCACACGACGTTCCTCGGTGTGGGACTGGTGATCCTGTGCGTGTTCGTCCTGACGGCGAGCTCGTCGCCCGCGCCGCGGCCCTCCGGGCGGACGCCGCAGTGGGTGAGCGGCCCCTCGTGGACCCTGCCCGAGGCGGCGGTGCCGCGTACGCTCTTCGGTGTCACCCTCAACACCGGGACCGGGGCCATGCCGACGTTCCGGGTCGGCGCGGTGCGCCTGTGGGACGGCGGGACACGCTGGGCGGAGATCCAGCCGGAGCGGGGCACGTTCGACTGGTCGGTGCTCGACCGGCACGTCGGCGGCGCGGAGAAGGCCGGGCTCCCCGTACTGTTCGTCGTGGGCGGCACTCCCCCGTGGGCCAGTCCCGCAGGCCCCCTGGCCCCCTACCCGGACGGCACGCGAGCGGCACCGCCCGACGACCTGAACGACTGGGACGTGTTCCTGAGCGCCCTGGTGAAGCGCTACACGGGGCGCATCCAGGCCTACGAGCTGTGGGTGCTGGGCAACGACCGGCGATTCTACGCGGGCAGCATGGAGACCCTGGTGGAGATGACGCGCCGGGCCGCCGGGATCATTCGCGCGGCAGACCCCGAAGCGACCCTGGTATGCCCCGGCATGGGGCAGTTGTGGACCGCAGAAGGCCGCCGGGCGTTTCAGCGGTTCGCCGCGCTCGGCGGGTACGGTCACTGTGACGTCGCCGGGATCAAGCTTCACCAGCGCACCCCGTCCGACCCGCCGGAAAGCATGCTGCACCTCGTGACCACCGTCGACCGGGCGTTCCACCGGGCCGGCATCCATCCCCGGCTGTGGAACACCGGCACCACCTACTCGATTCGGCTGCAGGGACCGCTGGACGAGACCAGGGCCAGGAACCACGCCGTGCGCTTCTTCCTCACCGGCCTGTACGCGCGCAACCTCAACCTCGAGCGCATGTACTTCTACAACTGGGGCGGCACCAAGATCCCGATCGTCCTGCAGGCGGTCGGAGGAGTCCCCACCCACGCCGCGCTGGCGGTGGAACGGCTGCAGCGGTGGCTGATCCACGCCGCCAGCCGTTCGTGCGGTCACGGGACGGCCGTCGGCATGCCGGAGAACGTGTGGCAGTGCGAGTTCACCGTCGCCGAGCCCGGGGATCACCACGAGGCGACGATCCGCTGGACGATCGGCGGAACGGCCGAGACCACGGCCGGCCCTCGCGTCCGCGCGGTGAGCCGGTTGGACGGCACCGCGGAGGCCGTCCGGCCGGGGGACACGATCACGATCACCGAAGAGCCGATCCTCGTCGAGTCCCGGTCCTGAGTCCTCGTCATCTGGGACTGGGGCGGGGGCGACGTCTGGAATCCGGTGAACCCCGGGAACAACTGCGACACGCGGAGCGTGAACGGCCACACCTGCAGCTGGAACATCTGGGCCGACACCGACGCGTTCACGCTCCAGTACGAGGACTGCTGGCTGAACTTCCACGGGTCGTGGCGCAGGGTCGCCGCCAACGTCTACACCAAGATCAGCGGCATCGAGACGGCGAAGTGCTACCGCGAGTCGGACGGCGTCAACTGCTACGTCGGCTATGAGCACCGGGTCGACGGAACCGGACGTGTCACCGCCGCTCACGGGAGGCGGGACGGCCCGTCCGACCGGCTCACCGCCGGGTGGCGGCGGGTGAAGGCGACTCACGGCCCCTGACCACACGTACTCCGGTCAGGGGCCGTGGCGTCGCCCGGGGACCCGGCGGCCGGGTGGGTGAGCCCGTCTCCGGGGGTCACCACCAGTGGTACAGCAGGTTCACGGCGAGCGCGGCCACCGAGGTGACGAGGAACCCGGTCAAGTTCGCGAGCGTGCGGGAGCCCACGCGCAGGTGCGCGAGGAACGCGAGGATGAAGTACACCACGAGGCCGGAGGCGGCGAGCGTCCCCAGCATCGGGATGGCGAACCCGCCCAGCAGCCCCAGGGAGCCCGCCGCCAGCACCATGCCCAGCGCCGGGGCCCACGACCGCGGCAGGCCCTTCATGTCCAGCTGGGACTTGGGAAACTCGTGGCCGATCAGGTAGACGACGGCGGCGCTGCCGTTCAGCAACGAGGCGAAGACGGTGACGGTGGCATAGACGGCGAACACGGTTCTCCTTTGTGGTCGTTCTCTTCGGGAACGTCCGCCGAGCACGCCTGCCGGTGCGTCGTCGATCGCCGCGCGTCTTCGGCGTGCGGCGCGGGGTACGACGACCACCCGAGCACGTGCGAGGGGACGGCGTGCGCGTGCGCATGCCGGCTTCCCCTCTCGACCTCGGCGGTGTTCGAGCCTTACGGCCCGGCGTCCCGGTAGTCCGACGAAGCAGCCGTCCCGAATGTCAGGCGGTGCGCCGATCTCGCACGGTCCCTGTTCCGGTCCTCCGGAGCCGCGTCGCCGTGGTGGCGGCGACGAGGGCGGCCGCCGCCGCGTTGACCTGCCGGGTCCGGGGCGTGCGCGCGGGGTTGGCCGCGCTGGTCGCCAGCGCCCAGGTCCCGGCCAGGGCGATGGAGGTGTGACCGTACCGGCTCGTCGCGATGGCCGCGCTCAGGAGGGCCGCGGCTCCCGCCACGGCGAGGCGGGCGGTGTTCCGCCCGGTTCGGGTGGTGGTCGCGAACCTGCCGCGCCGCTGGACCGCGAAGGCGTTGACGACGGAGGCGACGCCCGTCCACCCGAGGAGCAGGCCGGCGCTGTGGGCCCTCAGACGCTCCGTGCCACGCGGCCGGTCGTGCTGGGCCCTGCGGTGCGCGGTGGCGGCGAGGCCCGCGGCCACGGGAAGGATGAAGGGCGTGTAGCGGAAACGGCCCGACTGGGCCGCGATCGACCAGCAGGCGTTCGCCGTGTACGCGCCGGTGAGCCACCATCCGGTGCGCCGGTTGACCGCCGCCGCCGGGTTCACGGCGTGCTGGACGGCGTCGGCGGCGCCGGCCGCGAAGATCGGAGCCCAGATCGCGAAGGCGTAGTCGGGAGGCGTGATCTCGGTGTCGAACTCCTCGGCGCCTTCCCGGGTTCCGGCGAGCAGCGGACCGAGCGTCGGGACGAGAATCATCGCGGCCGCGGCGGCCCCCACGGCGACGGCCCGCACACGGTCCGCCGCCTTCGTGCCGGTCTCGGTATCGGTCGGGACGGTCATGCCGGTTCTCCTTCCGTCGGGTCACGCGCTCTCATGGGTGGCGGAAACGGCCGTACCGGCCGGTGGTGTCATCGCGCGCGACATACCTCTACAATCAAGTCACTTGATTATCAAGCTAAGATAGCATGGAGCCATGGCGAAAGGGAGAACGGGCGAGGAACGCGAGGCGGAGCCGTCGCCGGACGACGTGTCCTGGGCGCTGCACCGTCTCGTGGTCGCGGCGGCCGCGCTGGACATCACGCTGGGACGCCGGCTCGCCCTCAGCCCGAGCGAGTACCAGGCGATGAAGCACCTCATGACCGCCGCGCGCCCGCTCGGCCCGGTCGAGCTGGGAACCCTGGTCGGACTGACCTCGGGTTCGGCGACCACGCTCGTCGACCGGCTCGAACGGGCCGGCCACCTCGCCCGCCGCCGAGACCCGCACGACCGCCGCAGGGTCACCCTGGAGCCCACCTCGGAGGCGTTGCTCACCACCCGGCGGCAGCTGCGCCCCCTCGCCGACTCGCTGAACGACGTCCTGGCGACCTACTCCGCCGAGGAGCGGCGCGTCGTCGCGCGGTTCCTCGACGACGCCGTCGCCACCTATCGCACCTTCAACGGCGACCTCGCCGGACCCGGCCCGGGCGACGCCGGGAATCGTTAGCCCGCCCTCGCCGGCCGGCGCCGACCGAGCCCCCGCTCGACCGTACGGGACCGTGGAAAGACGGCTCCGCCGGCTGCCGTCCACGGCGTTCCTCCGGCCGGGCGAGGGTGACCCCGTGAAGGCGGGCTGCCGGCCGGCTAACGGAGCAGACCTCGTCGATACCCCTCGCCGACGGCGGCGGCGCGGACGCGGACGCGGACGCCGAGCTTGTCGTAGATGTGCAGCAGGTGGGTCTTGATACTGGCCTCGCTGATGAAGAGCCTGGCGGCCGCCTGGCGGTTGGAGGCGCCGTCGGCGACGAGGGTGAGGACCTGGAGTTCGCGGTCGGTGAGGGCGGCCTTGACCGGTCTGCCCACCTGGCCCATCAGACGGCCGGCGACGGAGGGGGACAGGACCGGCTCACCGGCGGCCGCGGCGCGGACGGCACGCAGGAGTTCGTCGGTGGGGGCGTCCTTGAGGAGGTAGCCGGTGGCGCCCGCCGCGATGGCGGGCAGGACGTCGGAGTCGCCGTCGAAGGTGGTCAGGACGAGGGTCTTGATGCGAGGGTGGGAACGGCGCAGGGCGGTGATGGCGGCGACGCCGTCCATCTCGGGCATGCGCAGGTCCATGAGGACGATGTCGACCTCGAGTGCGGCGGCGCGGTCGATTCCCTCGCGGCCGTTGGCGGCCTCGCCGGCGACATGGATGTCGGGCTCGGCCTCGAAGGCGGCGCGCAGGCCGTCGCGGACGATGGGGTGGTCGTCGACGATGAGGAGACGGATCATCGGGGGGTTCCTTGAAGCGCGGGGACGGTGGCGCTGACGGCGGTGCCCTCGCCGGGCGTGCTCTCGATCTCCAGGGAGCCGCCCACGCCGCGGAGACGTTGTCTCATGCTGCTGAGGCCGAACCCCTTGCCGTCGGGGTCGTGGACGCCGGTGCCGTCGTCGCGGATGTCGAGCAGGACGACGGCGCCGGCGTAGGAGAGGGTGAGGCCCGCCCGGGTGGCGCCCGCGTGTTTGGCGACGTTGGCGAGGGCCTCCTGGGCGACCCGGAAGAGGGTGACCTCGATGGCGGGGCTGAGGGGGACGCGGTCGCCGGTCACCTCGACGCGGAGGCCGACACCGGTGGTCCGGGTCCAGTCGCGGGCCAGGGTGGTCATGGCCTCGGGGAGACGGGCGTTCTCGAGCTGGTGGGGCTGGAGGGCGGCGACGGATCGACGGGCTTCGGTGAGGCTGTCCTGCGCGAGGCCGAGCGCGAGGTCGACGTGGGTGCCGGAGTCCTCGACGCGCTGGGCGGCGCGTAACTGGGTGATGATGCCGGTGAGACCCTGGGCGAGGGTGTCGTGGATCTCACGTGCCATGCGCCCGCGTTCGTCGAGGATGCCGGCCTGGCGCGCCTGGGTGAGGAGCTGGGCGTGGAGGTCGGCGTTCTCCTCCAGGGCGGCCTGAAGGTCGCTGACCGCCTTGCGGTATTTGCGCTGCCGGTCCTCGAGCCTGATGCCGGCGATGTGGCCACCGCCGATGGCGAGGGTCTGCACGACGACGATCACCAGGTAGAAGGCGACGAGCTGGACGGTGGCCTGGGACCAGTCGAGCACCGATCCGTACAGGACGACGGAGGTGGCGGCGACGGCGGGGAAGGTCCACCTGGAGGGAGCGAAGTTCGCGGCGAGGAAGAAGCCGGAGATGCAGTAGATGACGAAGATCTGGTCGTGGACGGCCAGCAGCGCGGCGGTGGCCAGGACGCCGATGAAGTGAACGGTGACCGCGGCCCTCCGCCGGCGCACGGCGGCGGGAAGGAGGACGCGGGCGCCGAGAGTCCAGGCGAGGGCCACGGCGGTGAGCACGAGGGTGCGGGGGATCCCGCCTTCGGGCTGCTGCGGTGAGAACAGGCTGATGACGAGGGAGGCGGCGAGGGTGATGTGGGGGACGACCTCGACGGCGTGATCGAAGCGTCGTTCCCAGGCGGAGAGCGGGAAGGGGTCGTTCATCCGGGACGCGGCCCTCCTGTCGGGTACGGACGGGTCTCACCTGACGGCCGACGTGGACGAGTTCAGGCGCATGGGGATCAGGATGGCGTAGCCGTACATGAGCAGCCCTAGGGCAATCATGAAGACGATGGTGGGCCATTGCCAGACCGGCGGGAGATGAAGGGCGAGGAACCATACGCGCTCCTCGACGCCGAAGATCTTCATGACCATGGGCACGAGTCCCTGGGGGAACAGCGGCAGCCAGGCGACGGCGTAGCAGATCGTGACGCCGATGCGGTGCCGGACGGGGAGGTCCGCGGTGGTGGGCTTGTCGGCCTTGGGGGGCGGGCCGTGCTTCATGAGGGTGAGCAGGTCGGTCCCGTGCCTCTCGAGCCTGCGATAGGCGATCCTGCCGAATCCCCAGGCACCGAGAGCGCCGGTCAGCACACCGGTGGCGACGCCGGCCCAGGGGTCGAGGAGGATGGCGCCGGCCGCGGGAAGGGCGGTGGCGGGGACCGCGAGGAGCACGAGCCAGGCGAGGCCGGTTTCGGCGCTCTCGTCGGCGCCGGTGCTGAGCGGGTTGCCGCCGCGCCTGTGGGGGTCGGTGCCGGGGACGAGCGAGGTGACGGCGAGCAGGACGACGATCCCGGCGCCGCCGCCGAGGAGGGCGGGGAGCAGGCCGAGTGTCCACGGCCACGCCCAGGTCTGGCCGCTGACGAGGGTGCCGCCCAGGGAGAGGACGACGGCGGCCGGGCCGACGACGAGGAGCCAGGCCAGCTGGCGGCCGCGTACGTCGGCGCGTTCCGCGCCGGGGGTCATGAGGGTGAGCCACAGGGCGGTCCCGTCGGCGCCGTAGAGGTTCGCCGAGGACGCGGCGGCGATCACGATCGTGATGAGTCCCGTGAAGGGGACCAGGATCCAGACGTCGATGGTGACGAGCAGGAGGGGGGTGACGACGGCGTAGGACAGGGCGGTGGCGAGGAGCTGGATGCGGACGAGGTCGCGCCACCAGGCGCGCAGTTCCTTGGCGGCGACGATGCGGGCACCGCCGGTCGCGGGGAGGGGGCGGGGCGTGCCACGGCGGGGCGGCACACCGCCGCGTGCGGCCGAGACGACGCGCCGCGACAGCAGGCTCGCCCAGACGGCCAGGAGGAGGGCGATCACGCCGGCGTTCGCGGCGAGGACGGCGAGGGCGAGCGGCCAGGGGGCCTCGACGGCGGCCACGCCCCATCCGGAGGGCAGGACGCGGACGAGGACCTGGGACCAGGAGGCGGTGTCGGCGCCGCCCAGGGCCACGGCGGGTGCCCAGCCGTTGCCGCACAGGGCGATGGCGGTGCCGGTGACGATGCCGACGGTGGCCGCGGTGGCGCGGGATCTGACGAACAGGCCGATGAGCGCCACGACGACGCGGGAGATCATCACCATGGTGACGAGCGTGGCGGGGACCGCCGCCAGGCCGATGAGCACTCCGGCCGGTCCGAAGCGCCAGCCGTACACGGGCAGGGACAGCAGGGCGATGAGATTGACCGCGGGCGCGGGGCCCGCGAAGGCTCCGGCGAGCAGTGCCGCCGCGATCCGGCGCGGCGGGACCGGGAGCATGGAGAAGTACTCGGGCCGCAGGGCCTCGCTGCCGCCCCCGGTGAAGATGGGGCCGAAGACCCAGCCGCAGAGCCACACGGCCAGGACGAGGGGCAGGTGGACGGGCCACAGGACGGCCACGGCGATCGTCCCGAAGGCCATGACCAGCCCGAACAGGACGGCGGTGTAGAGGTTGGAGGCGTTGTCGCCGCGCAGGGAGTGGCGCATGAGTGTCAGCCGCATGCGGACCATGTGCCGCGCCAGCGCGGGCAGGCCGGGGGGCGGTCCGGGGGTCAGGAGGTGAGCCATGCCAGCCCCTCCGTTCCTGCGGTGCGGGCGCCGACGAGGTCGACGAAGGCGTCCTCCAGGGTCGCGGCGCCGCGTACGTCGGCCAGCGGCCCCGCGGCCACGACGCGGCCGTCGGAGATGACGCCCACGTGGTCGCAGAGCTGCTCGACGAGGGCCATGACGTGACTGGAGATGATCACCGAGCCGCCGCTGCCGGTGAACCTGCGCAGGATGGCCCTGATCGTGGCCGAGGAGACGGGGTCGACGGCCTCGAAGGGCTCGTCCAGGACGAGCAGGCGGGGCGCGTGCAGGAGGGCGACGGCCAGGCCGATCTTCTTGCGCATGCCGGTGGAGTACTCGATGACCAGGGTCCGCTCCGCGGATTCGAGTTCGAGGACCCGCAGGAGCTCGTCGGTGCGCTCGGCGACGACGGCGGGGGGCAGGCCGCGCAGCAGGCCGAGGTAGGTGAGGACCTCACGGCCGGTGAGCCGTTCCGGCATGGCGTTGCCGTCGGGCAGCACGCCGATCAGCCCCTTGGCCCGGACGGTGTCGCGCCAGACGTCCACGCCGAAGATCTCGGCGCTGCCGGCGTCGGGGCGGAGCAGGCCGACGGCCATGGCCAGGGTGGTGGTCTTGCCGGCGCCGTTGGGACCGACCAGGCCGTAGAAGGACCCGGCGGGGACGGTGAGGTGGATGTCGTCGACGGCCAGGTGGTCGCCGAAGGCCTTTCGGAGTCCGGTGGTACGGAGTGCTGGCTCCTGGTGTGTTGGCATGCCTTGAGAGTCGCGCGGGAGCGGGGGTGACGGATCGCCCGTGCGGGGGGCGGGACGGTGGATTCCCGCATCAACCGATCGGTTGATGCTCGGCCGTGCCCCACGCCCGGCCGCGCGGAACCGTGCGGAAACGGCTCGGTCCCTCCTCCGGCTCCGGCACGAAGGCGGGATGGCGGTGGGCGGCCGGGAAAGAACGGTCCGCCGCGGCGGGACCGAACCGGCCCGGCCGTACGGTCAGTGACGACCGGAGCGAACGTGATCCTGTCATAGGCGGTTGCTACCTTCACGACCATGATGAAGGTCGGTGACGTCGCGGTCGTGCTCCTCCCGCTGGGTGGTTACGGCGCGTGCCAGGTGGGCGGGATCGGCGCCGACGGCTGGGGGACGGTGTGCGCGCTCGACTGGTACTCGGAGGCGATGCCCACACTGGAGGACCTCTCCTCGGCCGTCCCTCTCGTCCTCACCCACCACAACTGGTGGAAGGGGCCGAGGAGAACGAACGCGCTCAGGGTCGACCTCTCCGTTCCCCCGCCACCGGATCTCGTCCGGCTCGGGTGGATGCCGCTCCTTCCCGGTGTCCCGCAGGAGACCGACTCCTACGGCGTCTGGGAGAACGTACCGCTGTCCATCGTCCACCAGCGGCACTGGGACCTGCGGGTGCCCGCGGACGCCAAGGCCGCCTACAACAGGCACGTGCACGATCCGGTCGTGGTCGATCTCGGCGGCGGACCGCTGCCCCTGCGCGCCACGACGTATGATCTCGACCTTCCGGCTCACCTCCCCCGGCTCCGCTGGGCGGCCCTGGACGCGCTGCCCCACCTGACCGCGCTGCGACACTCCGGTTCCGATCGCGGCCTCGCCGAGGCTCTCACCGCCCGGCCCCTCATCGATCAGCTCACCTGGAACGACCCGCCGGACAGCGTCGATCTGAGCACGACGCATCTCACCACACTGACGATCTCCGGCACCGGGCTCCGGCACCTGCGCCTGCCACCCGGGCTGATGGACCTGCGCCTGACGGCCGAACCCCCCGAGGCGGTCGAGGCGGCCGAGAACGGCCGGTGGATCCGGCTGACCATGACCGCCGCGGCCGGTACCGTCCCGGACGGCCTGCACGGAGTTCGCGATCTCGACCTTCACGTGACGGGTGACCTGTCACCGGCCGCGCTGGGAGCTCTCACCGACCTGGAGTCGCTGCACCTGCGGTGGAGCCGGCCCTACGGCCGACTGCTGGACGCGTTCGACCTGAGCGGCTTCCCGCGGCTGCACACCCTGCGGCTCACCGACGCCTACGGCGTCGACGCGTCCTTCCTGCCGCCTTCCGGCGCTTCCCTGCGCCGCCTGGGCGTCGACGGGGTGCGACGCAGCCAGGCCACGCTCCTCAAGGCTCGCCACAAGGGCAACCCCGTCCACGTGACCGTTCGGGGCGCCAAGTCCGACGCCTGGCTGGCGGCCAACGTCGACAACCCGCTGCGTGACTGGGCCGATGACGACGAGCGGGCGGGCACCGCCGCGTGCGAGGCCTACGCGTCCGCCTCGCGCGCCATCGACCGCCTGCCCGCCGGCGATCCCGCCACGGCGGACGAGGCGCGGCCGATCCTGCGGACTCTCGTGGAGAAACTCAACGGGATCGACGAACGCTACGAGATCATCGACACGCTCCGGCGAGAAGAGGCCGCGGACGCCTTCTTCGGCCTGGCGCAACGCGCCGGCGTCCCCGATTCCCAGGCCGGCGATTGGCTCGACGAGTGGCGCGACTTCTGACTCGCGTCGGCCACGCACCTCGTGGTCCGTGGCCGACGGCAGGTCCCGGGCCGGAGCCGTACGGGGCCACCGAGCGAAACTACCGGAGGTGAGCCGGAGCCGTCGTCCGCGCGATTCCTCGACGACGCCGTCGCCACCTATCGCACCTTCAACGACGACCTCGCCGAACCCGGCCCGAGCGACGCCGGGAGTCGCTAGCCGGCCCTCGCCGACCGGCACCGGCACGACGCGGGTCGAAACCCCGCTCGACCATGCGGGACCGTGGAAGAAACGGTCCCGTCTCCCTTGCCGCCCCGCCTCTTTTGCGACTCTGGCACGAATGTCGCATTGGCCATGCTTCGATCACGGAGACGGTGAACACGTAAGGGCACCTGTACCCGAGGCTGACACGACCGTACGAACCATGATGGATGCGGCGTACGGCGCCGTGCCGGAAGAGCCTCGTGCTGACCCGATGCTGACTTCTGGATCATGAATGACCAAAAGGCCCAGCTCAGAACTACAAGGGCGGACGAGTCGGCCTGTAGGCCGGGTTTTGTCCTTCACTCGCGTGAAGGGGCGACCATCCATCTAGGGCCGTCGTTGCCGGCGGCCTCAAGCGGTCTACCCGCGCGGCTCGGGCGGGCAGCCCTCGAACGTCGCGCGCGGGACGCTCCGGAGAGCGTCCCTTCTTGACCTTGCTCCGGGTGGGGTTTACCAAGCCGCCCACGTCACCGTGGGCGCTGGTGGTCTCTTACACCACCGTTTCACCCTTACCCCGTCTCGCGACGGGGCGGTCTGTTCTCTGTGGCACTTTCCCGCGGGTCGCCCCGGGTCGGCGTTACCGACCACCCTGCCCTGTGGAGCCCGGACCTTCCTCGGCGGGCCTCCGAAGAGACCCGACGCGGCCGCCCGGCCGGCTCGTCCGCCGTGATCCAAGCCTATCGGCTCCCAAGTGGGCTCCAACCGAGCGGCAAGTCGTCCGCGCTGGAATGGGGATCGAGCGGGACGGAACACGTCAGGACAGCGACTGAGGTGTCCGGCGTGCCGTCCCGCGCCGGGTCCGGGAACGGGCCCGGGACCGCCGGTTCAGCGGAGGTGCGAGGTGTCGTTGAACGCCTTCACCACCGACGGGCCGTCGGCGTAGTACTCGATCAGGGACAGGGCCGACAGGTCGAGGTGCATGCGGTACAGCGCTGCGAGGGGGGCCATCAACGCGAACCGCACGAGCATCTTGATCGGTGTGACGTGGGAGACGACGAGAACCGTCTTGCCCTCGTAGCGCTCGATCAGCAGGTCCCTGGTCGCCTCGACCCGCCGCGCCGCCACCCCGAAACTCTCCCCACCCGGCGGCGCGGCGGACGGGTCCGCCAGCCACGCGGAGAGCTCGTCGGGCCAGCGGCGCTGGATCTCGGTGAAGGTGTGGCCCTCCCAGTCGCCGAAGTCGGTCTCCCTGAGCCCCTCCTCGACGACGACGTCCAGGCCGGTCTTCGCGGCGACGGCCTCCGCGGTGGCGCGGGCGCGCCTGAGCGGGGAGCTGACGATCACCTGGAGGCCGTACGGCTCCCCTGCCAGCTTCGCGGCGGCTGCCTCGGCCTGGGCCACGCCGTTGGGGGTGAGCTCGGGGTCGCCGAGCCCGGAGAACCTGCGCTCGACCGAGAAGGGCGTCTCGCCGTGCCGGAGCAGGTACAGCGAGGTCGCGACGGAGGTGGGCGGACGCCAGCCGGTGCCGGGGCTCGTCGGCGTGGCCTTCCGCTCCGCCTTCGCCTTCACCTTCGCCGGAGGCCGCACGGCCTCGGTGACGTCGGTGACGTCGGTGACGGTGTCGAAGAGGAGCAGGTTCTCGGCGGGCGCGCCGCCGCCGGGGGTGGTGGAGGTGCCCTTTGCGGAGGACCGGCCACCGGACGTTCCGGCCCCGGACGAGGCGGACGTCCTCGTTCGCGACGAGGCGGAGGCTGACGAGGTGGAGGCTGACGAGGTGGAGGCTTTCGTGGACGAGGCCGCCGACGCTTCCGTGGACGAGCCTGACGTTCCTGTGGCGCCGGTCGGCTTCGCGGCCGGGGCGGCGGACGTGCCCGCCACCGCGCCCGAGGACGCCGACGACGCCGACAGGGCCCAGGGACGCCCCTTGGCGGCGGCGTCCATGGCCTCGTTGGCCAGGCGGTCGGCGTCCTTGTTCTTCTCCCGGGGGATCCAGCGCCAGGTGACCTTCAGGCGCCTGGCCAGGGCCCCGGCCTCCAGGGCGAGCGGGCGAAGGCCCTCGTTCTTGATCTTCCAGCGGCCGGCCATCTGCTCGACGACCAGCTTGGAGTCCATCCGGACCTCGACCTTGGCGCCGTCCCCGGCCAGGGCCAGCAGGGAGGCCAGGCCCGCGATGAGGCCCCGGTACTCGGCGACGTTGTTGGTCTGGGTGCCGATCGCCTCGGCCGTCTCGACCAGGATCTGGCCGTCGGCGGCGTCCTTGACGACGGCCCCGTACCCGGCGGGCCCCGGGTTGCCCCGGGAGCCGCCGTCGGCCTCGACGACGTACGAGGCCGCCGACGCCGACGCCGACCCGGACGAAGACAAGGACGAGGACGAGGACGAGGGAGGGGTCACAGGCCGGACTCGGCGGTGCGGACCAGGATCCGGCGGCACTCCTCGCAGCGGATGACCTCCTCCTGCGAGGCCGCCCTGATGCGGTTGATCTCGGCGATGGACAGGCTCGTGCGGCAGCCCTGGCAGCGGGCGCCCTGAAGCATCGCGGCACCCACCCCGAACTGCTCCCTGAGCTTGCCGTAGAGGGCGAGCAGGTCGGCCGGGATGTCGGCGGCGACCTCCTCGCGCCTGGCCTGGACCTCGCCCTTCTCCTTGTCGATCTCGGCGAAGACGGCGTTCCTGCGGTCCTCGGCGGTGCCGCGGGTGCCGGCGAGCTCGTCGCGCTCGGCCACGAGCCTGGAGACCTGCGCGTCGGCGGTCTCGCGGCGCTCCATGATCTCCAGGACGACCTCCTCCAGGTCGCTCTGCCTGCGGCTCAGGGAGGCGATCTCGGACTGGAGGCTGGCCAGGTCCTTGGGGGAGGAGACCTGGCCGGAGTCGAGGCGCTTCTGGTCGCGCGTGGCGCGGCTGCGGACCGAGTCGACGTCGGCCTCGGCCTTGGTCTGCTCGCGGGCGAGGTCCCCGGACTCGGTCTCGGCGGCGATCACCTGTGTCGCGATGCGGGCGATGCGGGCGGAGAGCTCGTCGATCTGGGCCAGCTCGGGCAGGGTACGGCGGCGGTGGGCCAGCCTGTCGAGGGCGGAGTCGAGTTCGGCCAGGTCAAGCAGACGCTTCTGGGCCGCAGGGGCTGCTTTCACGTGAAATCCTCGCACTTTGCTGTTGTGTTCCAGGCGTCCGTGACCGTCTCGGATACGCGCGTCTCAACATTAATCCCCCGCGCGGCCATCGCGGACGTGAGATGGCCCGCGGCGTCGGCGAGCCAGGGCCACTCGGTGGCCCAGTGGGCCGCGTCGATCAGCGCGGGGGCGCCGGGGTCCTCGACGAACTCGCTCGCCGGGTGGTGGCGCAGGTCGGCGGTGAGGAACACGTCCACCCCGGCGGCGCGGGCCGCGCCGAGCAGGGAGTCCCCCGCTCCCCCGCTGACCGCGACCCGCAGCACCGGGCGTTCGAGGTCTCCGGCGACCCGCAGGCCGCCGGCGGTGGCGGGCAGGCCGCGCGCGGCCTGCCGGGCGAACTCGGCGAGCGGTACGGGGGCGGGCAGCGAGCCGATCCGTCCCAGGCCGCGCCGGGTGTCGTCGGCGGCGGGCCTGAGCGGGACGAGCGGGCCGGTCAGGCCGACGGCGCGGGCGAGCGCGTCGGAGACGCCGGGGTCGGCGACGTCGGCGTTGGTGTGCGCGGCGAAGAGCGCGACGTCGTTCCTGATGAGCGTGTGGACCAGGCGGCCCTTGGGGGTGGTGGCCGCGACGCTGGTGGTGCCGCGCAGGTAGAGCGGGTGGTGGGTGACGATGAGGCCGGCGCCCCAGTCGACGGCCTCCCGGGCGACGGCGGCGGTCGGGTCGACCGCGAACAGGATCCGGCGCACCTCGGCGGAGGGGTCCCCGCAGACGAGCCCGACCGCGTCCCACGACTCCGCCCAGCGCGGGTCGTAGCGGGTCTCGAGCTCTGTGACGATCTCGGCAAGCGTAGGCACCTGCGCAGACTACCGGCCTATTCCCCGGCACTTCCCCGGCACAGGCGGATCACCTAATGTAAGTGAATGCTGACCTCCCCCAGGACGCGTGTGAGCCCGAAGATCGCGATCATCGGTGCCGGATTCGGCGGTCTGTGCATGGCCATCCAGCTGGAGAGGGCCGGCATCCACTCGTACACGATCTTCGAGAAGGGGTCCGGCGTCGGGGGCACCTGGCGGGACAACACCTATCCGGGGGCGGGCTGCGACATTCCCTCGCACCTGTACTCCTTCTCCTTCGAGAGGTACTCCAGCTGGACGCGGCGCTATCCCGGGCAGCCGGAGATCCTGGGCTACCTGGAGGGGTGCGCGGACTCGTACGGGCTGCGCTCGAAGACGCGGTTGAACACCATGGTCACCGCGGCCGAGTTCGACGAGACCTCGGGCCGGTGGCGGGTGCGCACCACGGCGGGGGACGAGATGTTCGACGTGGTCGTGTCGGCCATGGGGCAGCTCAACCGGCCCCACCTACCCGACATTCCGGGAATGTCGTCGTTCGCCGGGGCGGCCTTTCACTCGGCACGCTGGGACCACTCGCGGGACCTGACGGGCCGCAGGGTCGCCGTGATCGGGAACGGCTCCTCGGCCGCGCAGTTCATCCCGAAGGTCGCCGAGGTCGCCGCTCACCTGGACGTCTTCCAGCGCACCCCCAACTGGGTCGTCCCCAAGCCCGACGCCGTCTTCGGCGCGCGCACGCGGGCGGCCCTGCACCGGCTGCCCCTGCTGCAGCGCGCCTACCGCGAATGGGTGTTCCACTACGGCGAGAACACCCTCTACCCGGCCCTGGCCGGGGGGTGGAGCGCCGACCTGGTGCGCAGGCGCGCCCTGGAGCACCTGCACGCGCAGGTCCAGGACCCGGAGCTGCGGGCCAGGCTCACCCCCGGCTACCCGCTCGGCTGCAAGCGGGTCGTCATCGACAGCGACTTCTACCCCGCGCTGACCCGCCCCGACGTGGACGTCGTCACCGACCCGATCGCCCGGATCGTCCCCGAGGGCGTGCGGACCGTCGCCGGGCTGCGCGAGGCCGACGTGATCGTCTACGCGACCGGCTTCCGGACCTCCGAGTTCCTGGCCCCCGTCCGGATCGTCGGGCGCGGGGGGCGGGTGCTGTCCGAGGAGTGGAAGGACGGCGCCGAGGCCTACCTCGGCATCGCCGTCCCGCGTTTCCCCAACCTGTTCCTGCTGTACGGGCCCAACACCAACCTCGGCCACAACTCGATCGTCTTCATGATCGAATGCCAGGTCCGCTACGTCATGGGGTGCCTGCCGCACCTGACCGCGCGCGGGCCGATGGAGGTCAGGCCGGAGGCGATGGACACCTGGCGGCGGAGCCTGGAGCGGGCCATGGGCCGCATGGTCTGGCAGGCGGGCTGCGCGAGCTGGTACAAGAACGACTCCGGCCGGGTGACCAACAACTGGCCGGGGACGGCGTCGCTGTACCGCCGCATCACCAGGACCCCGCGCCCGCGGGCCTTCCGTTTCGCCCGCTGATCCACCGGCGGTAGCGTCGGGGGAACGAGAGCCGTCCACCCAGAAGGGCCCGCCCATGTCCGCCGACCTGCACCTCGGCCCCCCGGCCGACGACCTGCACCGCGACTCCGTGGTCGCCGACACCCACAACGACCTGCTGATGGCCGTCACCGCCCGGCCGCCGAGGCGGTGGGCGTCGTTCTTCAGGGAGCGGTGGCTGCCCCAGCTCGTCGAGGGCGGGGTGAACCTCCAGGTGCTGCCGGTCTTCGTCGACGACGCCTACCGGCCCGAGGGCTCGCTCCGGCAGACCCTGCGCATGATCGAGTGCGCCCACGTGCTGGCCGAGGGGAACGCCGACGCCGTACGGCTCTGCCTGGACGGCGCGCAGGTCGACGAGGCGCTCGCCGAGGGCAGGATCGCCCTGGTGCTGGCGCTGGAGAGCATGCCGGGGCTGGACTCGGCCGTCGAGCTGGTGCCGACCCTGCACCGGCTGGGCGTGCGCGTCGCCTCGATCGCGCACTGGGGGCGTACGGCGCTGGCCGACGGCAGCGGCGAGGACGCGACCGGCAGCAGGCTCACCGCGGCGGGGGTGGAGACGCTGCGGGAGATGGAACGGCTCGGCGTCGTCTTCGACATCTCCCACCTGGGCGCGAGCGGGGTGGAGCACGTTCTGGAGCTGGCGGCCCGGCCGGTGATGGCGACCCATTCGTCGGCCCGCGCGCTGCGCGACCACCACCGCAACCTCACCGACGAGCAGCTGCGCGGGGTGGCCGCGACCGGGGGCGTGGTCTGCGTGAACTTCGTGGCCGCCTTCCTGTCGACCGACCCGCTGGAGTACACGCTGGACCGGCTGGTGGACCACATCGAGCACGTCGCGAGCGTCGCCGGGATCGACCACGTCGGCCTGGGGCCGGACTTCATCCGCGAGGTCATGCAGGACGTGACCCCGCCGTGCTGCGAGAACGACTATGACGTCGACGCGTTCGCGGCCGTGCCGGGGCTCGCCGGGCCGAGCGGGTTGCCGCTGGTCACCGAGGCGCTGCTCAAGCACGGCTTCGCCGAGGAGGAGGTCGTGAAGATCATCGGCGGGAACGTGCACCGGTTCTTCCGCGCCGAGCTGGGCCGTCCCGGCGGCGGGGCGTCTAGCGGGACAGGTAGTCCTCCCTGACGCGGGAGCGGGAGAGTTTCCCGGTGGGGGTGCGCGGCAGCTCGTCGCGGAACTCCACCACCCTGGGGTGCTTGAAGCGGGCGATGAGCGGGCCGAGGTGGTCGAGCAGGTCCTGCGGGGCGGGGACGGCGCCGGGCACCGGCTGGATCAGCGCGACCACCTGGTGTCCCCACTCCTCGTCGGGCACGCCGATCACCGCGACGTCGGCGACCGAGGGGTGCTCCAGCAGGGCCGCCTCGATCTCGGCGGGGTAGATGTTGACCCCGCCGGAGATGATCAGGTCGGTGCGCCGGTCGCAGATGAACAGGAAGCCGTCCTCGTCGGTGAAGCCGATGTCGCCGGGGGCGTACCAGGGGCCGCGCATGCTGGCGGCGGTCTTCGCCGGGTCCTTGTGGTACTCGAAGCCGCCGGTGCTCGACCTGACGTAGATCATGCCAGGCTCGCCCGGGGGCAGCTCCTCCCCGTCGGGGTCGAGGATCCTCGCCTCGAAGGTGGGGACGGGGCGGCCGACCGTGCCGGGGCGCTCCAGCCAGTCGTGCGGCTTGACCGCGAAGGCGATGGAGGACTCGGTGGAGCCGTAGTACTCGTACAGGACGGGGCCCCACCAGTCCATGATGCCCTTCTTGACCGCGACCGGGCAGGCCGCGCCGGTGTGGATCACCTGCCGCAGCGAGGAGACGTCGTAGCGCTCCCTGACCTCGGCCGGGAGCTGCAGCATCCGGTGGAACATGGTCGGGACCATCATGGCGTTGCTCACCCGATGGCGGTCGACGAGCTCCAGGACGGTCTCCGGCTCGAACCGGGCGGCGATCACCAGGGTGTGCCCGAGGTGCAGGGCGAACATGGTGTGCGCGCACGGCGCCGAATGGTACATCGGGGAGGTCACCAGGTGGATCTCGTCACCGGGCCGCAGGTCGCAGACCTCTCCCAGGAACCAGGTGTAGAGCGGGACGGTCTCCTCGGGCTCCTTGCCGGACAGCGGGCGCCGCACGCCCTTGGGGAAGCCGGTGGTGCCCGAGGTGTACCACATGACGGCGCCGGCGGTCCGGCCGTCCGGGGCGGTGCCGGGCTGCCCCCCGGCCAGGGCGGCGATGCCCTCCAGGACGACGACGCCCTCCGGGACGCCCCCGGCCGGACCGCCGTCCGCGCCACCGGTCGCGCCACCGGACGGGTCGGCGACCGCGCCGTCGGTGGCACCGCCGGACGGGCCGGTCACCACGATCCGGGCGTCGCAGTCGCCGAGGATGTAGCCGATCTCGGCGTCGGTGAGGTGCCAGTTGACCGGTACGTAGTACAGCCCCACCTGGCCGGTGGCCATCATCATGACCACCGGGTCGATGCCGTTGGGCAGCACCCCGGCGACCACGTCGCCCGGGACGAGGCCGCGTGCCCGCAGGCCGTGGGAGACGCGGTTGACCAGGGTGAGCAGCTCGCCGTAGGTCGTCACGGTGCCGTCGGTGTCGATCAGGGCGCGGCGTCCGGGGTCGGCCTCGGCGATCCGGTAGAAGCCGGGAAGTCCGGTGATGTCGGCCATGATCCTCCTCAGAGCTCCAGCAGCCCGGCGAGACGTGCCCGGTGCACGCGGGGCGGGCCCAGCAGCACCTCGTCGGCCTTGGCCCGCTTGTAGTACAGGTGCGCGTCGTGTTCCCAGGTGAACCCTATGCCGCCGTGCAGCAGCAGGTTGTCGCGGGCCACCTCGAAGCAGGCCCGGCCGGTGTAGGCCTGGGCGAGCGCGGCGGCCGAGGGCAGCTCGCCGGGCGCCTCGTCGGCGGCCCAGGCGGCGTACCGGACGATCGACTCGGCCTGTTCCAGCTTGCAGTGCATGTCGGCGAGCTTGTGCTTGACGCCCTGGTAGGAGCCGATGAGGCGGCCGAAGGTCACCCGGAGTTTCGCGTAACCGACGATGGCGTCCAGGCAGGCGCGCAGCACGCCGAGCTGCTCGGCGGCCACCGCGACCGCGAACAGGTCCCTGGCCCGCGCCACGCCCTGCTCGGAGGAGGCGATCTCCTCGGCGCCGCTCAGGTCCACCCGTGCCTGGCGGCGGGTGATGTCCAGGGTGGTCAGCGGGGTGCGGGTGCCGCCCCGTACGGCCAGCACGCGGGGGCCGTCGAGCGCGAGCACCACGTCGGCCTCGGCGCCGTTGATCGCGCGGTCGCCGTCGAGCGCGACGGTCGCGACCGTGGTGCCGGCGGCGATGGCGGGCAGCAGTTCCTTGTCGCCGGTCTCGGTCAGCAGGATCGTGGCCAGCGTGGTGGCGAGGAAGGGGCCGGGCAGCAGGGCCGCGCCGGTCTCCTCCAGAACGACGGCGAGCTCGGCGTGACCGGCTCCGGAGCCGCCGTGCTCCTCGGGGACGACGAGCCCGGACAGGCCCAGCTCGCCGTTGAGCCTGCGGTAGACCTCGGGGTCGTGCCCGGCCCCGGACTCGGCGGCCCGCCGGACCGCGGGCAGCGGCGAGGCCGAGGCGAGGAAGGACCGGACGGCGCCGCGCAGCTCCCGCTGCTCCTCGGTGAGCACGAGTTTCATGTGTTTCGCCCTTTCTGCACCAGGTCTCGCCCTGTCCGCGCCGACCGGCGGGTCATCCGTTCACCGTGAGGTCCTTGAACGGCACGTTCTTGTCCAGGCGCGGCTCGGGCGGCAGGTTGAGCACCCGGTCCCCGACGATGTTCCGCATGATCTCGTTGGTGCCACCGCCCAGGGCCATCGCCGGGGCCAGGGAGAGCGCCTCGGCCAGGCCGCCGCCGCCCTCCTCGTAGGCGACGGCCTCGGGGCCGGCCAGCGAGGTGGCCAGGTCGGCCTGGAACATGGTCAGCTCGGCCAGCAGCAACTTGGCGGCGCTGCCCCGGGCGCCGGGGAAGATCCCGGCCTTGGTCTCCTGGGAGAGCCGCTGGTTGAACAGCGCGAGCGCGCGGGAGCGGATGTGCAGCTCGACGAGCGCGTCCCTGACGACCGGGTCGGAGGTGTCGGTGGTGCGGCGCAGCGCGTCGAAGGCGACCGGGTTGTCCTTCTGCCCGCCCATGCCGACCCCGCTGGAGATCGACAGGCGCTCGTGCAGCAGGGTGGTGACCGCGCAGCTCCAGCCGTCGTTGACCTGGCCGACCAGGTTCTCCTCGGGGATGTGCACGTCGTCGAAGAAGATCTCGTTGAAGTGGGCGCGGCCGGTCATGTCGCGCAGCGGGCGGACGGTGACGCCGGGGGCGCGCATGTCCACGATGAACATGGTCAGGCCCTTGTGCTTGGGCACGTCCACGTCGGTGCGGGTGAGCAGCAGGCCGTAGGAGGCGTGCTGGGCGACGGAGGTCCAGACCTTCTGCCCGGTGACCCGCCAGCCGTCCTCGGTGCGGACGGCCCGTGTCTGCAGGGCGGCGACGTCGCTGCCGGCGCCGGGCTCGGAGAAGAGCTGGCACCAGATCTCCTCGCCGCGCAGCAGCGGCCGCAGGTGGCGGGCCTTCTGCTCGGGGGTGCCGAGGTCGACCAGCGTGGGCCCGCACATGCCCAGCCCGATGGAGAAGACGTACGTCGGCAGCGTGAAGTCCTTGGCCTCCTCGGCGAAGGCGCGCTCCTCGGCCTGGGTCAGCCCCTGCCCGCCCCACTCGCCGGGCCAGGTGATCCCCGAGTAGCCCGCGTCGTACAGGCGTGCCATGAAGGACTGCGCCGCGGTGACGCCACCGGCGTCGGGGGCGGCCTCGACCTCGGTGTTCCCGACGTTGGCCGTCAGCCAGGCCCTGGCGTCGCGCCGGTACTCCTGAAGATTCATGTCCGCTCCAATCAGTGCCCACTTACTCTAGCCAGCGCCGGATCGGCCGTACAGAGCAATGCTCTACTAAGGAGTTTTGGGTACCTTTGCTCCCCTTTGGCCATTAATAACAAGGAAACGGCAATTAATCCCCCTAAAGTTCACATCTAGCAGGGAGGTGGCGTGTTCGAGGGGAAGGCGTGGTCGGTACGACTGAGGCTGACGGTGACCGCGGTCGTGATGGCCCTGATCTCCGGCGCCGCCATCACCGCGGTCGCGACGGCCGCCCTGTACGGCCTTTCCGGGGCCTTCAAGACCGAGGAGGTCGCCGGGGCCGCCGTGCAGACGGCCCAGTTGTCCTGGCGGGGGCCGCTCCCGGCCGTGGTGCCGCAGGGCAAGAGCGACGGCATCCAGGTGCTGGACATGGCGGGCCGGATCGTCGCCACCTCGCCCAACCTGGCCGGTGACCCCCCGATGACGGACTTCGTTCCCCCGGGGGCGGGCGCCACACACGACCGCAGGGTCTGCAGCCTCCCCGCCTTCCCCGGGGAGTGCGTGCGGGTGGCGGCCTTCCGGGTGCACCGCGAGGAGGGCGACCTGGTCGTCTACTCCGTCGCCGAACCGGTCCCCTGGTACGTCCATCCGGGGCTGTTCGCCGTCATCCTCGGCGCCTCGCTGCTGACCGTGCTGATGTCGGGGCTGAGCGCCCGCCGGACGGTGGGCGAGGCCCTCGAACCGGTCAGGGCGATCAGCCGGGAGCTGGCGGAGATCACCGCCACCGACACCGGCCGCCGGGTGCCGGTCCCGGCCGCGCAGGACGAGATCAGGCAGCTCGCCGAGACGATCAACCAGACCCTGGACCGGCTGGAGGTCGCGGCCGAGCGGCAGCGCCGGTTCACCTCCGACGCCTCCCACGACCTGCGCAGCCCGCTCACCGCCATGCGCGCCCAGGTGGAGGAGGCGCTGCACTACCCCGACGACGTGGACTGGAAGGCCAAGGCCCACGCGATGCTCCGCAGCCTGGACCGGCTCCAGGCGATCGTCTCGGACCTGCTCACGCTGGCCAAGCTCGACTCGGGGGTCCCCGCGCACTACGAGCGGATCGACCTGGGGGTGCTGGCCGGGGAGGAACTGGACAGGCGCAGGGCACACGTCCGGATCGACAGGGACCTCAAGCCCGGCCTGACGGTCCTCGGCGACCGGCTCCGGCTGGCCCGGCTGCTGACGAACCTGGTGGACAACGCCGAGCGGCACGCCGCCTGCCGCATCTCGGTGAGCGTCTCCCGGGACGACGACGGGGGCACCGGGACCGGCGGCACCGAGGGTGACGGGGGCGACGGGGGCGGTGGAGGTACTGCCGTGCTGGAGGTGCTCGACGACGGCGCCGGGATCGCGCCCGAGCAGCGGGAGCTGGTCTTCCAGCGCTTCACCCGGCTGGACGCCTCCCGCAACAGGGACGCGGGCGGCACCGGGCTGGGGCTGCCCATCGCCAGGGACATCGCCCTCGCGCACGGCGGCACCCTGAGGCTGGAGGACAGCGCGCTGGGGGCGCGTTTCGTCGTGCGCATCCCGCTCTGCCCCGCACCCGAGCCCTCCCCCGCGGGCGGGGACGGGCCCTGAGGCGACCTCCACGGCCCTGACCACGACGGCTTCGGCGACCGGCGGTTCCGTCCGACCTTCCCCCCTATCCTGAGGGGCCGGATGTGACCCGCTAGTGTTTTCCCTTGTGGCAAGGGGATTTGGGCGATTACGTCGTGAAGATCTGCTCCGGACCGCCTGTGATGTCATCGTGACCCAGGGGTTCGCTCACACCCGAACCGCCGACATCGCCCAGGCGGCCGGTGTCAGCCAGGCGCTGCTCTTCTACCATTTCGAGACCAAGGAGAGGCTGCTGGCCCAGGCGTTCTCCTACGCCGCCCAGCTCGACCTGGACACGCTCGCCGCGGCGGAGGAGGCCGGCGGCTCCCCTCTCGACCGGCTGCGGGAGCTGCTGAGGATCTACTCCCCCATCGGGAAGTCCAAGTCGTGGGCCCTGTGGATCGACGCCTGGGCCGAGTCGATGCGCAACCCCGAGCTGGAGGAGATGTCCCGCAGGATCGACCTGAGCTGGAGGCAGGCCCTCCGGACGATCATCGAGGACGGCGTCAGGGACGGGATGTTCACCTGTGAGGATCCCGAGGGCTCGACCTGGCGGATCATGTCGCTCATCGACGGCCTGTCCACGCAGCTCACGGTGCACCGCCGGGTGCTGCCCAGGGCCCGCATGACCGGGTTCATCCGGACGGCCGCGACGGCGGAGCTGGGCCTGTCGCCCGGCGACCTGGACTAGCGGGCCCATCCGGACGGCCGCGGCGGGACCGGGCCCGCCGCCCGGCGACCCGGAGCAGCCGGTCATCCGGACGGCCGCGGCGGAACGGAGCCCCGCCGCCCGGCGGCCCGGGCCGGCGGGTTCATCCGGACGGCCGCGACGGCGGGACCGGGGCCGGCGCCCGGCGGCCTCGGCCGGGCGGCCCTGCGGGGAGCACGATCAGCAGCATCGCCAGGGCGATCAGTCCTCCGCCGAGGAAGACGCCCGCGGTGAGCGGCTCGTCGTACAGGGCGACGGCCAGGGCGGTCACCCAGAGCGGCTGGGCCGACAGGATCACCGCCGCCGACACCGGCGGGACGTGCACCTGGCCCCACGAGCGGGCCAGGAAGCCCAGGGCGCACGCCACGATCGACAGATGGCCGAGGGCGGCCCAGTCGCCGGGGGCGGCGGGCAGGGTCAGGCCGTCCGGCGCGGCCAGGACGCCCGTCATGACGGCGATGGTGCCGAGCTGGATCACCGTGACCGCGTAGGCGTTCTGCCGGGCCGCGCGGGAGTCGCCCAGCACCAGCGTGTGGGCCGCGTACAGCACCGCCGACAGCAGGGTGGCGGCCAGCGCGGGCGGTGAGACGTGCCCCTCCCCGGTCCCGCGCAGCACGGTGAAGACGGCCATCGCGGCCATCGCCAGGGCCGCCGCGGCCCAGACCCGCGGCGACGTCCTGACCCCGAGCAGGACCAGCCCGAGAAGCGGGGTGATCACCACGTACGAGCCGACCGTGAACCCGGAGACCGACGAGGGCAGATCGTGCAGCGCGACCGCCTGGGCGGTCTGGCCCACCCCGAACAGCAGGCCGAGCAGGACCCCCGCGGGCCAGGTCCCCTCCGGCAGCCCCCGCAGGCTGCCGGGGCGGAGCGCCGCCAGCACGAGCGCGGCGATGCCGTACCGCTCGGCGAGCAGGTCCGCGACGGGCATGCGGGCGATGAGGTCCTTCATCAGCGGGAAGGCCGATCCCCAGGCGGCGCTGACGAAGATCAGAAGCATGATTCCCACGACGGGCCGGGGAGCTACCGGTGACATACCGGAAGGGTTGCATCACCGAACGCGACGGACAGGTCACCGAGAGGGACGGGAGTGGTCCGAATACAACCCTGAGTGAAGGACGTCACACCGGCATGCGGGACCTCATACCCCCGGGGACCTTTTCGTCTTATTGGATGATTCGTACAATATACGAAGAGATCCGATGGGAGTGCAGCGATGACATCCGCTCCAGAGACCGCCGCGGACAGGGAGCACGACCGCCGCGTCGCCGACCGAAGCGCCTACGAGGCCGTCGTCGAGCGCCTTTCCAAGGCGTCCGTCGACAGGCACTGGGAGCCCTACGTCGACATCCCCTGGGACGACGAGGACTTCCTGGTCGTCCAGGACGACCCGCGCTGGGAGCTGCCCGAGGTCGACCGGCTGGGCGGCCACCCGTGGTACCGGGCGCAGCCGCCCGAGGTGCGCGCCAGGATGGGGCTGTGGCGGGTCGCGACCGCCATGAAGATCGGCCTGCAGTTCGAGAACCTGCTCAAGCGCGGCCTGCTGAACTACGCCTACCGGCTGCCGAACGGCTCCCCCGAGTTCCGCTACGTCTACCACGAGACCATCGAAGAGGGACATCACGGGATGATGTTCCAGGAGTTCGTCAACCGCACGGGGCTTCCCATCAGGGGCATGCCTCGGCATCTCAGCCTGATCGCGCAGATCACCCCGTGGATCCCGCTGATCTCCACCGAGCTGTTCTTCGTCTTCGTCCTCGGCGGCGAGGACCCGATCGACCACATCCAGCGCAGGACGCTCAGGAACGGCGCCGTCCGGCATCCGCTGGAGGAGAGCATCATGCGGATCCACGTGGCGGAGGAGGCCAGGCACATCTCCTTCGCCCGGCACTACCTGCGCCGCCGGGTGCCCCGCATGCCGCGTCACCGGCGGTTCGTGCTGGGCCTGGTCTCCCCCGTGGTGCTGGGGATCATGGTCCGGATCATGCTCTCCCCGCCGGGAGCGATGATCAAGGCGTTCGGCATCCCCGACCGGGTCGTCAGGGACGTCTACACGCACAACCCCGCGATGGTGCAGGAGATCCGCGACTCCATCGGCAAGACCCGCGAGCTCTGCGCCGAGCTGGGCATGGCGAACGCCGTGCAGCGCGGGGTGTGGAGGGCGATGAGCATCTGGGACGCCCCGGCGGGGACCGCGCGTTCCTGAGTGCCGGGAGGGCGCCGTCCCGGGACACGGCGACCCGGCCTTCCCGGGCACGACCGTCCGGCCTCACGGGATGCGACCGTCCGGCCTTGCGAGGAATGACCGGTTCGGCCTTGCGGGGAGACGGCCGTTCGGCCTTGCCGCGGTGCGGCCGTTCGGAAGGCGGCCCTGCGAGGGGCCGCCTTCCGGGGAGGCGCTCGGCCGGGACGGGTCAGCGGGACTCGGCGGCGAGCTGGTCCATGGCCTCCTCCTCCGACAGTCCCTCCAGTTCCTCGATGAGCAACTCCTCCAGCGCCTCGGCGAGGCCGGCGACGGTGCTGCGGGCGAAGACCGTGCGGATGGGCACCTCGATCCCGGTGGCCCGCCTGATCCGGGCCGCCACCCGCGTCGCCAGCAGGGAGTGCCCGCCCAGCGCGAAGAAGTCGTCGAAGACGCCGACCGGTCCCGCGCCGAGCAGTTCGTCCCAGATCCCGGCCACCAGCGCCTCGGCGTCGGTCCGCGGCTCGACGCGGCCCTCGGACGCGACGGCCGCGGCCGGTTCGGGCAGCGCGGCCCGGTCGACCTTGCCGCTCCTGGTGAGCGGCAGCGCGTCCAGGCTCACCCAGGAGGTGGGGACGAGCTGGTGGGGCAGCGACCGCTCCAGGTGCGCCCGCAGCACGGCCGGGTCCGCGGTTCCGGTGACGTAGGCGACGAGCTCCTCCCCCCGGCCGGTCACGAAGGCCTGCCGCACCTCCGGGTGGGCGAGCAGGCGGCTCTCCACCTCGCCGGGCTCGATCCGGAAACCCCTGATCTTCAGCTGCGCGTCGAGCCGTCCCAGGAACTCCAGCCTGCCGTCGAGACGCCATCGCGCCCGGTCCCCGGTCCGGTAACGGCGCGCTCCCGGCGTCCCGTACGGGTCGGCGACGAACGCGCCCGCCGTCAGCGACGGCCTGCCGAGATAGCCCCTGGCGACCCCGGCGCCGCCGATGACCAGCTCCCCGGCCGCTCCGGGGGGCAGCGGCTCTCCCCGTCCGTCGAGCACCCGGACGGTGGTCTCGCCGATCGGCGTCCCGATCGGCGGCCGCCCCGTCACGTCCCCGGCTCCCAGGTCGGCGGCGGTGGCGATCACCGTACCCTCGGTGGGGCCGTAGGTGTTGACCAGCCGGACGCGGTCGCCGAGCAGGTCGCGCCAGCGTTCCACCGCCGGTGCCGACACCTGCTCGCCACCGAGGATGACCAGGCGCAGGGCGGGCGGCCAGGCCGTCTCCTCCGGTTCCTCGGTCAGCGCGTGCCAGTACGCGGTCGGCAGGTCGAGCACGGTGACCGTCTCACCCGTGGGCGAGGCCAGCAGTGCGGGCAGGGCCGTCGCGCCGTCGGGCAGGAGCACGAGCGTGGCGCCCGCGGCCAGCGCGGGGAAGATCTCCTCGACGTGGGCGTCGAAGCCGAGCGAGGCGAACTGGACGACGACGTCGGCCGGGGTGAGCCCGTAGTCCGCGCGCATCCAGCGCACCCGTGCCGCCACCGCCCCGTGCTCGACCAGCACGCCCTTGGGCACACCGGTGGAGCCCGAGGTGGTGATGACGTACGCGGCGTCCGGCGGCCCGACCCCGACGCGGCCCGGACCGGTGCCGCCGTGCACGGCGGCGCCCGCGGCCTCGCCTCCGGTCGCGTGCCCGGCGGTGCCTCCGGTCCCGTGCCCCGTGGTGGACGGGGCGACGGCGACGTGACCCGGAGGGGGTTCGCGCAGGGTGATCAGGCAGGCGGCCGAGGCGTCCGCCATCGAGAAGGCCAGCCGCTCGTCCGGTACCTCGGGATCGAACGGCAGGTAGGCGGCCCCGGCCCACCAGGTGGCGAGCAGCGCCACGATCGACTCCGTCGAGCGGGGCAGGCAGACCCCGACCACGTCGCCGCGCCGCACGCCGTGCTCGCGCAGGACACCGGCGAGCGCCTCCACGGCGGCCAGCAGCTCACCGTAGGTGAGGGTCCGCGGGCCGCAGACCACCGCGACCGCGCCGGGCGACCTCCGCGCCGCCTCGGCGATCATCTCGGGGACCGGGACGACGCCCGGCGGAACCGCGACGACGCCCGGGGCGGCCGGGGCGGCGGTCGACGAGGCCAGGGCGGCACCCAGGAGAGCCGGTGCGGCGTCCGGGATGACCGGGACCACGTCCGGGGGAACCGCGACGGCCTCCGGGGAGGACGGGGCGGGTCCGGTCGCCAGGGTGCGGATGTCGGAGTGGTCGGCGTCGGTCCAGACCGGCAGGGCCGACAGCGGCGCGTCCGGCCGCGCCGCGACGGACCCGAGCAGGACGGCGAACCGGGCGGCCAGGCGGCCGATCTCCGCCGTCTCGAACAGGGCCGTGTCGTGGCAGAAGGACAGCTCCAGGCCGTTCCCGTCGGCCCACGCCTCGACGAGGAGGTCCACCTTGGCCTGCTGGAAACCGGCGTCGGTGTCGGTCACGGTCAGGTCGCCGAAGGGCCGCCGGGGACCGGTGTCCTGGGTGTGCAGGATGAGCATCGAGGGCAGCAGCGACTCGGCGGGGTGACTGAGCTGCTCGAAGGGGACCGCCGGGTTGCCCAGCGCGCCGAGGACCTCGCCGCGGGTGCGGCCGATCAGCGCGGTGAACGGCGGGTCGCCCGACAGGTCGCCGCGCAGGATCAGCGTCTGGGAGACGTAGCCGACCATCGGCTCCAGCTCGACCCGGTCGCGGCCCGCGACGACGGTGCCGACCAGGACGTCGTCCTGCCCGGTGTGCCGCAGCAGCAGCGTCTGGTAGGCCGCGACCAGCACCGTGAACAGGGTGGTGCGGTGCTCGGCCGCCAGCGACTCCAGCCTGCGCGCGGTGGCCGCGGGCAACCGGACGCGCTGCGTCTCCCCGCGCCCGCCCCCCTGCCCGCCGCGCCGGAACGGCAGCTCCGACACCGGCGGGGAGGCGAGCTTCTCACGCCAGTACGGCACGGCCCGCCCGGCCCTGCGCCGCTGCCACCGGGCGTAGTCGCTCGCCTGTACGGGCAGCGGGCGCAGCCGGGGCTCGGTCCCTGCCAGGCGGGCGGTGTAGCAGTCGGCCAGGTCGTCGAGGAGGACGTTGAGCGACCAGCCGTCCGCGACGATGTGGTGCATCGTGAGGCAGAGCACGTGCTCGTCCTCGGCGACCCGGATGACCGCGACGCGCAGCGGCGGCCCGTCCGCCAGGTCGAACGGGGCGTTGGCGCGCTCGGCCACCAGGCGTTCCGCGTCGTCGCGGCCGTCGGCGTCCAGCCATTCGACCGCGGGCGGAGCGGTCTCCACCACGGCCCAGGGCACGCCCTCCTCCTCGGTGAAGCGGGTGCGCGGGCTCTCGTGCCGGGACAGGACGTCGGCGAGCGCGAGCAGCAGCGCGGGCCGCTCCAGCGGGCCCTGGAGCCCGCGGACGAGGTAGACGTTGTAGGAGGCGTTGCCCGGGTCGAGACGCTGCAGGAGCCAGAGCCGCTCCTGCGCCGGGGACAGGGGCGCCCTCACGAGCCCGGCGCCAGTTCGTCGAAGATGGCGGCCAGTTCCTCGGCGTCGAGCCCGTCGAGCTGGTCGCGCAGCGCGGCGATCTCGGCGAGGTCCAGGTCGTCGTCGTCCAGGTCGTCCAGGCACCGGGCGAGCCCGGCGACGGTCGGATGCTCGAAGAGGACCACGATCGGCACGGCCGCCCCGAAGCGCGACTGGACCCTGGCGATGATCTGGGCGGCGGTCAGGGAGTGCCCGCCGAGCTCGAAGAAGTCGTCGTCGACGCCGATCGGCCGGTCCACCCCCAGGACCTCGGCCCACATCGTGGCGAGCTCGTCCTCGGCGGGGGTCGAGGGCGCCCGGTAGGGGGTCGTCGGCGACGCCGTCCAGTCGGGCGCGGGAAGCGCCGCGCGGTCGAGTTTCCCGTTGGGGGTCAGCGGCAGGGCGTCGAGCGTGACGAGGTGCGCGGGGACCATGTACTCGGGCAGGCTCTCCCTGAGCCTGCCGCGCAGCGTCCCCCACAGTCCCTCCGGCGCGGGCAGGGAGGCGGGGACCACGTACGCCACCAGCCTCGGCAGGCCGTCCGGTCCTTCGCAGACGCCCGCGGCGGCCTGGCGCACCCGCTCCGCCGAGCGCAGCACGGTCTCGATCTCGCCGAGCTCGATGCGGAACCCCCTGATCTTGACCTGCCGGTCCGCCCGGCCCAGGTACTCCAGGCGGCCGTCCGGGGCGTTCCTGACCAGGTCGCCGGTGGCGTACATGCGGGCGCCGGGACGGCCCGCGAAGGGGTCGGGCAGGAACCGTTCCGCGGTCCGGGCGGGCATCCCGCGGTAGCCGCGGGCCAGGCCGGCGCCGCCGATGTGCAGCTCGCCGGCCTCGCCGTCCGTCACCGGGAGGCCACGGTCGTCCAGGACGTACAGGGACGTCCTGGCGATCGCCTCTCCCAGGTCGATCCCGGCCGAGGGGGGCCCGACGATCCCGGCGGTGGACCACACGGTCGTCTCGGTCGGCCCGTACACGTTCCACAGGTCCGCGCCGGGGGCGAGGAGCGCGTCGGCGAGGTCGCGGGGCAGCGCCTCTCCCCCGCAGAGCCGCAGGCGGATCGTCTCCGGCACGCCTCCGGCCTCCAGCAGGATGCGCCAGGTCGCCGGGGTGGCCTGCATGACCGTGATCCTCTCGGCGACCGCCAGCGCCCGGAGGGCCGGGCCGTCGGCGGCCTGCTCGGCGGAGGCCACCACGACCCGCGCCCCGCACGCCAGGGGCAGCAGCAGCTCCAGGACGGAGATGTCGAACGACAGGGTGGTGACCGCGAGCCAGCGGTCCTCGGGGAGGAGCCCCGGCCGGTCGGCGAACGAGGCGAGCAGGTTCGCCACCGCGTCCCGCGGCACCTCCACCCCCTTGGGCCGCCCGGTGGACCCCGAGGTGTAGATCACGTACGCCAGCCCGTCGCCGGGGGCGGACGCGAGCGCGGCGGACACCGGCCCGTCCCCGTCCCCGTCCCCGTCCCCGGACGCGGAAGCGGAAGCGGAAGCGGAAGCGGAAGCGGAAGCGGAAGCGGAAGCGGAAGCGGAAGCGGAAGCGGAGGCGGAGGCGGAGGCGGAGGCGAGTGCGGCGGGCACCGGCCCGCCGTCGGTGGCGGAAGGGAGCGCGGCGCCCGGTGCGGACAGGGCGGTGCCCGCTGCGGGCGGGACCTCGCCACCGGCCGTGAGGGAGAGCACCTGGGGAACGCCCGCCACCAGCCGCCGGTCCACGCCGGGCTGGGTCAGCACCAGGCCGATCCCGGCGTCCTCGCGCATCAGGCGCAGCCTGTCCTCGGGGAAGGCCGGGTCGAGCGGGACGTAGGCGCCGCCCGCGCTCCAGACCGCCAGGAGCGCGACGACCATGCCGGTGGTCCGTTCCATGCACAGCCCGACCGGCACCTCGGGGCCCACGCCCCGCTCGCGCAGCACGGCCGCGAGGTCGTCGACCCGCCGGTACAGCTCCCGGTAGGTCAGCTCGCCCCCGGGGCCGCTGACGGCCACCGCGTCCGGCGCAGGACCGGGTGAACGGCGCGCGGACCCGGCCGGGAACCGTCCCGTTCCCGCTCCCGGCTCCCGTGCGGGACCGGTCTCCCCGCCGAACCCCGGCACCGGCTCCGGCGCCGACATCGGGATCAAGGACGGGTTCAGGGACGGGTTCGGCGTCGCCGGCACGGTCGTCACCATGGTGTTGCACCTCTCAGGTCGGACAGCCGAAGATCCGGGTCGGCCCCGGCACGCTCCACCACACCGGTGAAGGACCGGGTCAGGCGTCGCGCGGTCTCGGCGGAGAACAGGTCACTGCTGTAGTCGAGGACGCCGCCGAGGCCCTCGGGCCCCCGCCAGGCGTCCACGGACACCTCGGCCTTGGTACGGCCGACCGGGGGGACGGGGTGCGCCTCGGCCGACAGGTCGCCCATCGTGGTGCGCAGCAGATGACCCTTGGGCAGGTTGTGCAGGTTGAACATGGCCTGGTAGAGCGGCGGCCTGCCCAGGTCGCGGGGCAGGCGCAGCGCGCCGAGGATCCGCTCGAACGGCGTGCCGGCGTGCGGCAGCCCCCTGAAGAGCGCCAGCCGGTTGCGCTTGAGCAGCTCGCCGAAGGTGGGGTCGCCGGACAGGTCGGCGCGCATCACCATGGTGGTCGCGAAGTAGCCGATGAGCGGCTCGATCTCGACCCGGTCCCGGCCCGCGACCGGCACCCCCACGCAGAAGTCGTCCTGCCCGGAGGCCGCGCCCAGCGCCACCTGGTAGGCCGAGAGCAGCGCGATGAAGAGCGTGCAGCGCGCCGCCTTGGCGACCTCCTCCAGCCGGGTGATCGTCTCGTCGGGCACGAGGAAGCTCTCCTGCGCGCCGCGCCCGCTCCAGCGGGCCGGGCGCGGACGGTCCGGCGGGATGTCGAGGGCGGGTGCCCCGGCGAGCGTCCTGGTCCAGTGCTCCAGGTGCGAGGCGTCCTCGCCGCGTTCGGCGCGGAGCCTGTCCTCCCGGGCGACCGCCGGGTACTGGGTGGGAAGCTCCTCCAGCTCAGGCTCCCTGCCCTCCCGGCGGGCGGCGTAGAACTCGGTCACCTCCCGCATGAGGACGTCCAGCGACCAGCCGTCCACGACGATGTGGTGCAGGACGATGCAGAGCAGGGTGTCGTCCTCGCCCAGCCGCAGCAGCGCGACCCGCAGCGGCCGGTCGTGCTCCAGGTCGAACGGCCGGTTGACGAACTCCACCACGGCGGGGTCGGGGTCGCCGGTGACGTCCGCCCGTTCCACCGGCACCGGCTCGGCGGGCACGACGACCTGGACGGGACTGTCCCCGGCCAGCAGGTAGCGGGTACGCAGCACGTGGTGCCGCTCGGCGACGCGGGTGAAGGCCGCTGCGAGCGCGTCGGCGTCGACCGGTCCGCGCAGCCGTACGCACCAGGGGGTGTGGTAGGTGGTGTCCTCGGGGTAGAACCTGCCGAGGAACCACAGGCGTTCCTGCCCGAACGAGAGCGGCAGGCCCTCGCCGGCCTCGACCGCGCGCCTGGCCGCGCTCCGGGACGTGTCCCGCTCCGCCGTCGCGCCGGGGTCGTTCCCGCCCTGCCTGCGGATCTCCCTCAGCAGCGCCTTGCGCCGTTCGGGGGGAAGCCGCACCAGTCGGGCGAGCAGCGCCGCGTGCGGGCCCGGCGCGGGCTCCTCCGCGGTCACCGGCTCCTCGGCGGTCACCGGCCACCTCCCGGCGTCGCGGGCACGGCGGGCGCCTGCCCGGCCTCCACCGGACCCGCGTCCCGCGCGTCCGGGTGCTCCCCGGTCGCGGAGAGGCGCTCCCCGGTCGCGGAGGAGTGCTCCGCGGTCGCGGCGGGACGTTCGACGGGCGTGATGCCGCACAGCTCCGCGACCTCGGCGAGCCGGACGTCCCGGGCCACCGCGGCGACCAGCAGGGTCTCCATGCCGAGCAGCAGCGTGCGGGTCGTGGAGCGCGGCACGTAGGCCGTGTCGACCAGCAGGTAGAGCTGGCAGACGTCGGTGGCCGGGCCGGTGGAGAACATGGCCGTGGCGTCCACCTGGTCCCAGCCGGCGACGTGGAAGATCCTGGTCCGCCCGGCCAGGGCGGCGATCGCGGCCGGATCGCCCGGCGGGTCCACCGCGGGCAGGTGCGGCCAGTCGGTGATGGTCCTGGCGTCGTTGAAGTAGGCCGACAGGTCCATCGGCCCGCCGCGCTCGCGGCCGATCTCCTCGCGCAGCGCCATCATCCGGTACGCGTCGTACTGGGCGTGCCGGTAGGCGGCCAGCGCCTGCCGGTGCCCGGCGCGGGTGGCGTCGGCGAACGTCCCCTCCGGCAGGTCGAGGACGAAGAGCCCGTCCTGCGCCGAGGTGCCCGCCATGCCCGCCACCCGGGGGTCGTGCCGGTTGGCCACGACGAGCTGCATGACCATCGGGTCGTGCCCGGTGAGCACGCTCAGCAGCACCGCGCCGGCCGTGGTCAGCACGGTGGACGTGCTCACCGACCAGCGCGCCGCCAGTGCCTCGGCCGCGGCCGCGACGGCGGCCGACTCCATGCCGAGCCGGATGAACCGCGGCTCCTCCGGCGTCGTACGGGGGAAGTCGAACATGGTCCTGGGCACCCGCTCCAGGTGGGTGCGCCAGTACCGCAGGGCCCGCTCGCCACGGGTGGCACCGGCTCCCTCCTGCTCGAAGACGGCCTGGTCCATCGGCTGCCACACCGGTCCCGGCGGCTCGTTCCCGGCCAGCAGGCTCCGCCAGTCGCGCGCCAGCACGTCCAGCGAGCCGCCGTCCACGGCCAGGTGGCAGAAGGCGAACGCGACCATCCTGGGGCGCCCGTCGACGGTCACCACGGCGGCGCGGAACGGCAGCTCGGCGGTGTGGTCGAACGCCGTGGCGGCCATCGCGGCGGCCAGGTCCCTGGCGGCGGCGAGCGGTTTGACGTTCGTGTCGAACACCTCGACGGTGAATTCGCCCCGCTCGGCCACGCGCTGGAGGAGTCCCCCGGGCGTCTGCGCGAACGTCGTCCTGAGGGCCTCGTGGCGCTCGACGAGCGCGCGCAGGGCCGACAGGACGGCCTCCAGGTCGCGCCTGCCGTAGACCGGCAGCACCCAGGACATGTTGTAGAACGGGTCGTCGTCGTCCAGCCACCGGGCGAGCCGCCAGAAGGCCAGCTGGCCCCAGGTGAACGGCGCCTCGCCGCCTCGCGTGCCCGCGAACTCCACCGTCTCCGACGACGACGGCACCTGCCCGGCCGCGGTCATCGGGACCGTCCGATCTCCTCGACGACGCCCGCGACGGTCGGGGAGTCGATGAACACCTCGAAGGAGAGCTCGACACCGATCCGGTCCCGGACCCTGGCGATGATCTGGGTGATGGTCAGCGAGTGGCCGCCGAGGTCGAACAGGTCGTCCTCCGGGTCGACCTCGTCCATCCCGAGCGCCTCGCACCAGATCTCCGTCACCAGTGCCGTCAGCCCGGCGTCCGCCTCCTGGGCGGGCGCGGCCACCGGGGAGGGGACGGAACCCGCGATCTCCCCGGGCTCCCGGCCGCCTTCCGGAGCCGCCGGGGTGACGCGGGCGGGCAGGGGGAGCTCGTCGATCGGGGTTCCGGGGCGGGCGGCGACACCCTCCAGCAGGACGCGCAGGTGCCCGGCGACGCTCTCGCAGGCGGCGCGGTCGATGGCCTCGGGGTTGAACCGCAGGTGGGCCAGCATCCCGCCGTCACCGTCGACGCCGTCGACGATGTGCAGGTGAAGCGTGTTGCGGACCGCACCGCTGAACGCCGACCACTCGACCGAGGCGTCGAGCCCGGCGAAGGAGGGGTCGGCGCCGGAGCGTCCCCGGTAGCTGAGCGAGACCGGGGTGAGCGCGGCGCGCGGGCTGATCCCGCCCAGCGCCCTGGCGAGGGGGACCTCCCGGTGGCGGTAGACCTCCCGCACCTCCTCCCGCACCGACCGGGCGAACTCGGCGAACGTGCCCGCCGGACGGGACACCACGGGCAGCTCGTTGACGAACGCGCCCACGTGCTCGCGCGTCTCCTCGGTCCTGGTGGACAGGTCCACGGCCACCGCGACCGTGGTGTTGCCGTACCCGTACAGCAGCGTGTGCAGGACGGCCAGCACCACCTCGAAGCGGGTCAGGCCGAGCTGGCCGGCGACGGCGGCGACCTCGTCGCCGAGGCGGAGTTCCACGGTGTCCCCGGGGGCGGCGCGCAGCGAGGGGCGGGCCGGGCCGGGCAGTGCCACCCGCTGCTCGTCGTGCCAGCGCGGGCGCCAGAACTCCGCGGCCTCCTCCAGCGCGGCGGTCACCCGCTCCCGCTCTGCCCGGACCGCCTCACCGTACGAGATCGGCAGGGGCTCCTGCGCGGAGCCCGCGTAGGCGGCGGCGAGGTCGCGAAGCAGGACCTCCTTGGACATGCCGTCGAAGACGGCGTGGTGGGCGACGACCTGGAGCAGGTGACGGCCGGGGGCGAGCCGGAACAGGGTGAACCTGGACGGCGGGCCGGCCTCCAGGTCGAAGGGGCGGGCCACCTCGGCCTCAAGGGCCTGGGCGATCCGGGCCGTGTCCGTGAACGCGTCCGAGGGGTCGGCGGGGTCCGCCTGGTCCGCAGGATCTGCGGGGTCCGCGGGATCGGCAGGGGCCGCCGGATCTGCGGGATCAGCCGGATCTGCGGATTCGAGGAGGTCGGAGGGGTGGGCGGTTCCGGAGAGGTCGGCGAACCGGATCGGCGGGGGCGCCTCGCCGGTAAGCAGCCGGATCTCGCCGTCCCGCTCCGCCAGGACCGCGGCGAGCACGGGGTGGCGTTCGACGACGGCGGCGCAGGCGGCGAGCATCGCGTCCACGTCGAGCGGGCCGTCGAAGCGCACGGTGAGCGGCATCGCGTAGGCCCGGCCGCCGGCACCCGTCCGCTCGGTGATCCACATTCCCTGCTGGGCGAAGGACGCCCTTTCCCATCCGTCTATCAGCGGCAGCGACATTTCAGGTGCCCTCCGTACGGCCTGCCGCGGCGGCCTCGAACAGGCCCCGCAGCTCCCTTTTGATGACTTTTCCCGACTGGTTCCTGGGCAGGGCGTCGACGACGAGCACCCGGTCGGGAAGCTCGTGCCCGGCCAGGCGTTCCTTCAGGAAGGCCCGCAGCTCCCCGGCGAACCCCCCTGCGGTGCCGACGACAGCGGCGTCGGCACCGGCGGCGTCCTCGCCGGGACGCGCGGGCCCGGTGGAGCGCAGGACCACCGCGGCGGCGACGACGGTGCCGAGCACCGGGTGCGGGACGCCGACCACCGCGGCCTCGGCGACGTCCTCGTGCTCGTGCAGCGCCGCCTCCACCTGGATCGTCGAGACCTTGAACGCGCCCGACTTGACCACGTCGCTCTCCCGGTCGACGAGGTGGAGGTAGCCCTCGTCGTCCAGGTAGCCGAGGTCCCCCATCCGCACCCAGCCGCCGCGGAACGTCCCCCCGCCGGAACGCTCGTCCCGGTAGTAGGAGCGCGGGGCGGTGGGAGAGCGCAGCCAGACCTCGCCGGTCTCGCCCCGGGGCAGCGCGTTCCCCTCCGCGTCGGCGACGCGCAGCGCCGCGCCGGCGGCGGGCCTGCCCAGCGCCCCCGGCCGGGACGGGTCGAAGATCATGATGGTCTGGGCGGGGGCCGCCTCGGTGGAGGTGTAGTAGTTGGTGATCGTCGCCCTGGGGAAGGCCGCGGCCAGCCGGGTCGCCACGGCCGGGGGGAGGGCCGAGGCCGCCGAGCCGAGCAGCCGCACGCTCGACATGTCGTGCCGGTCGTGCAGGCCCGCGTTGAGGAACTCGATCGCCATCGCCGGTACCACGAACACGGTGCCCACCCCGCGTGACTCGATCAGCCTGGCGAAGCGGGCGGGGGTGAAGCGCGCCAGGGTGAGCATGGCCGGGCGGGCGTCCAGCGCGTTGATCAGCATCGTCTGGCCGGCGTTGGTGCCGATCGGGAACGCGTGCAGCAGGTGGCGCGAGTGGCCGAACCTGCGGCGGTTGAGCCGGGTCTCGCAGCCGTACGCCAGGTTCGCGTGGCTGGCGCCCACCCCCTTGGGCAGGCCGGTGGTGCCGGAGGTGTAGAGGATCTGGGCCAGGTCGCCGGGCTCGACCGGCACGCCCGGCGGGGTGTCCGTCGCGCCCTCCAGGTCCGCGACGGCCGCGCTCCACCGGCCACCCCCGGAGGGAGGTCGGGCGGAGCCCCCGAGGGGGCCGTCGGAGGAACCCCCGGAGAGGCTCTCGAAGAGGTCCTCGGGAGCGACGAGGCCGCTCCCGCACAGCACCGCCGAGGCCGAGCAGTGCTCCAGCATGTGCCGGACCTCGGCGGGGGCGAGCCGGTCGGAGACCGGCACGGCGGCCGCCCCCGCCTTGTGGACCGCGCAGAAGGCGACCGCGAAGTCGGTCCAGTCACGGCTCCCGAACAGCAGCCCGATCCGGTCGCCGGGCCGCACGCCCCGGTCCAGCAGGCCGTGCGCGACCGCGTCCGAGCGGCGCTCCCACTCCTCGAAGGTCATCTCCGGGCCGCCCTCGACGATCACCGCCGCCCGGTCCGGTTCCTGCATGGCGCGGAGCCTGAGCATCTCGGGCACGGTCGCCGGGACCGGCGGGGCCGGCGGCCTCGGACCCGGGACCGCCGAAGCCTCGGAGGACACCGAAGCCTCGGAGGACACCGGAACCCCGGAGGTCGCCGGAGTCCCGGAGGTCGCCGAAGCCTCGGAGGTCGCCGGGCCGGTCGCGTCCGCCGGGGGGGTCACGGCGTCCTCGCGGCCACGTGGCCGACCAGCAGCGGGAAGCTGTCCAGGTAGGCCGCCTCGCCGTCCAGGTCGAGGGGCACGTCGAACTCCTCCTCCACGGCGTCGATGAGCCGGAGCAGTCCCAGTGAGGTCACGCCCAGCGCGGACAGCGAGCCGTCCGACGCGAGAATCTCCTGCGCGGTGGGCCGCCCGTCGCAGGCAGTGGAGATCATGTCGGCGATCTTAAGTGCCAGCGCGTCGGTCATGTCCGGACCTCTTCCTGTTCCGTCTCTTTCGCACGGGTTCTGGCGCGGGCCCGGTTCTGCAGCGTCTCGAAACCGACCAGGTCGTCGGGCACCGCGTCGGGGACGTCGAGGTCGAAACGGGCCAGGACCCGTACCCGCATGGCGACGAGCGCGATGAGGGCGATGGCCAGCCCGAAGCACGCGTACATCAGGGCGATGCCCCGGCCCTCGCCGGTGCCGAGCACCAGGCCGAACGTGCTCGCGAGCGGCCCGCCCGGCGCCATCAGCGGCTCCAGCACGGCGCTGCCGTACGGCGCCACCAGGCCGAAGCCGATCGGCAGCGTCGACCAGGCGACGAGCGTGTTGAGCGCGATGACGCGGCCGTGGAAGCGCTGCGGCACCTTGACCTGGATGATCGTGGCGTAGACGCCGTTGAGCATCGTGAGGCAGAACGACATCCCGAAGGCCCCGGCCCCGATCACGACGAGGTTCTGCTGCAGGCCGGTGAGCACGCAGAACACCGCGAGGGCGAGCGTGGCCAGCAGCACCCCGTACAGGCGGCGTCTGCGGGGGCCTCCCCAGATCGTCATGGACAGGCCGCCGAGGAAGGCGCCGAGCCCTCCGGCGAACGCGATCGCGCCGACGTCGTCGAGCGTGGCGAACGAGAGCACCAGCGGCGAGATCATCAGGAACAGCGGGGAGAGGAAGACGTTCAGCACCGCGAAGAACACGAGCATGCCGCGGAATCCGGTGTTGCCCCAGGAGTAGCGGATGCCGTTCGCCATCTCGGTCAGGACGCTCTCCCTGCGCCGCCACGGCATGGCGGTGGGGAAGCGGACGAAGAGCAGGACCAGCGTGGCGACCGCGTAGCTGGCCACGTCGATGATGAGGATGCCCCCCAGCCCGATGGTGGCCATCAGGCCGGTCGCGATCAGCGGCACGATGAGCTGCGCGGTGCCGGTGGCCATCTGCACCACGCCGTTGGCGTGCCCGAGGAACCGTTTGGGGACGAGCTGCGGGATCGCCGAGCCGTACGCGAACCGCTGGAAGGTGAGCGCGATCGACAGGCAGACCAGCAGCGGGTAGATGTGCCAGATCTCCAGGTTCCCGGTCCAGAGCAGCACGCCGAGCGTGAGCTGCGTGCTCCCGGCGCCGATGTCGCCGCAGAGCATGACCTTGCGCCGGTCGTAGCGGTCCACGATCGCCCCGGCGAGCGGCGCCACCAGCATGCCCGGCACCAGGCCGAGCACGGCGAAGAGCGCGAACCTCACCAGCGAACCGGTGGTCAGGTAGATCCAGATGGGGATGGCGAACTCGGTCAGCGCCGACCCGGTGATCGAGACGAGCTGTCCGGCCGAGACCAGCAGGAACCGCCGCATGCCGGGCGGGGGGCCCGCCGTTCCCGCTCCCGTACCGGGTCCGTCGGACCCTGAGGGGGATCCGGGGACCAGGGACAGCGCGGGGGGCGGGGACGCCTCCGCGACCGGGGACACCCCCGCCACCGAGGACGGTCCCGCGGCCAGGGACGACCCCGCCACCAGCGACAGCGCGGGAACGGGCGGCGTTCCCGTTTCCGGGGACGGGCCGGAGACGCCCTGGAGCCACCAGGTGGAGTCCTCGGTGCGCTCCAGGGGCGCGGTCCTCCCGGACGCGATGGCCGTGTGGGTGCCGGTGAGGATGGCGGCCAGCTCGCGGGCGCGGTACTTCACGAAGAAGTGCCCGGCCTCGTCGAGCACCACGCAGGCGGCGGTGCCCGACAGGTGCCGCCACTCGCGGTAGCGCTCCTGGTAGAACTCGGTCGCCGGGTCCCGCTCCCCCACCACCGAGATGATCGGCGCCTGGAAGGGGCGGGTCTCCTCCTCGAACAGGCGGGTGAAGTAGCGTTCGGCCGTCCGGGTGCCGTTGCGGCGGTTCTCGATGATCAGCTTGAGCTGGTCGCGCTCGAACTCCTCGACGTCCAGGCCGGCGGCGGCCAGGGCGTTGATCCTGCCCTGGTCGCTGGTCAGGCGGTCCATCAGGAGGCCGAGCCGGCCCAGTCCCTTGCCGGGTCGGGCGAAGGGGAACACCCCTCCGAGGTAGACGGCGTCGACCGGGCGGCCGGCCGCCTCCAGGTGGCGGGCGATCTCGGTGACCAGCATGACGCCGAGCCCGCAGTGCCCGTACAGGATCAGCGGCCCCTTGATCCCGGCGAGGATCTCGTCGGCGCAGTCGCGGGCGACCTCGTCGAAGGGGCGGGCCCGCTCGCCGAGCTCGTGCCCGGGGACCGCGACCGAGTACAGCGCCCAGTCCGCGGGCAGCTCGTCGGCCAGCGGCTGGTAGACGACGGCGCTGCCGCCGCCGAACGGGACGCAGACCATGGTGGCCGCCGCCGTCCTGGCCGGGGTGAGCCGGTGCAGCAACCCGCCCGCGCCCTCCTCGCCGCTCTCCAGCAACCGGGCCAGGTCCCTGACCGTGCGGTTCTTGAACAGCTCCAGCACGGTCGGCACCCGTTCGGGCCCCTCCCTGCGCAACCGGGCGATCACCCGCATGGCGAGCAGCGAGTGGCCTCCCAGGTCGAAGAAGTCGTCGAGCGCGCCGACCCGTTCCACCTCCAGGACGTCCGCCCAGATCGCGGCGATCGTCTCCTCCAGGGGGGTCGCCGGCGCTACGAACTCGGCGGCGGGCGCCTCGGTGCCGGGCTCGGGGAGCCTGGACCTGTCGACCTTGCCGTGCGACTTCAGCGGCAGCTCCTCCAGCCAGAGGTAGCGCGCCGGGACCATGTAGTCGGGGAGCCGCTCCGCGAGCCAGGACCGCATCTCCGCGCCGTCCGGGACCGCGTCGCCGGAAACCGTGGCGACGGGAACCGTGCCGTTCGAGGCCGCTCCGTTCGCGAGCGCGCCGTTCGAGGCCGCGTCGTCCGGAGCCGCGCTCGCCGGAGCCGCGTCGACGGCGACCAGGTAGGCGACCAGCCGCTCGCCCCGCAGTTCCACGACCGCGTGCGCCACCGCGGGGTGCTCGGCGAGCACCGCCTCGATCTCGCCCGGCTCCACCCGGTAGCCGCGGATCTTCACCTGGAGGTCGCGCCGGCCGAGGAACTCCAGCTCCCCGCCGGGCAGCCACCGGCCGAGGTCCCCGGTCCGGTACATCCGGGCGCCCGGGGCGCCGTACGGGTCGGGCAGGAAGCGGTCGGCGGTGAGCCCGGGGCGGTTCAGGTAGCCGCGGGCGAGCCGGTCGCCGCCGAGGAAGATCTCACCGGGCACTCCGGCCGGGACGGGCCGCAGGTCGTCGTCGAGCACCCGCACCGTGGCACCGGGCATGGGCGAGCCGATGGGCAGGACCGTTCCCGACCCCACCGCCCCGCCGCCGTCCGCGGCCACGACCGCGCCGGAGGATGCGGTTCCCGGGTCGACCGGGTAGGTGGTGACGCCGACGGTGGCCTCGGTGGGGCCGTAGTGGTTGACCACCCTGCACCGCCCGGCCGCCGCGAGCCCGGCCGCCCAGGCCCGGGGCGCGGCCTCGCCGCCGAGGATCAGCAGCTTGCGGGGAAGCAGCTCGTCGGGGCCCGCGTCGGCGAGCAGCGCCGCCAGATGGGACGGCGTGATCTTGAGGTAGTCGAGGCCGTGCTCGCGGAAGTAGGCGGCCAGCTCGGGCCCGGCCGTGCGGGAGGGGACGAGGTGCAGCGCGCCCCCCGTCGTCAGGCACAGGTAGAAGATCGTGACCCCGAAGTCGAACGCGAGGGACTGCAGCAGCCCGTACACGCCGCCGGGTTCGATCTCCAGGCGTTCCCCCACCCCGGCGAGGTAGACCATGACCTGCCGGTGCTGAACGGCAACGCCCTTGGGCCGCCCGGTGGTCCCGGAGGTGTAGATGACGTAGGCCAGGTCGTCGGGGGTGACGCCGCTGTCCACGGGGCCCTCGCCGTCCCCGTCCGGTCCGTCGATCTCTCCCCCGCGCCCGTCGGGACCGGCGGCGAGGACCACGGTCAGGTCGCCCGGCGCGCGGTCGCGGAGCTCGGCGGTGGTCACGACCGCCCGCGCGCCGGCGTCGGAGAGCACGTACGCGAGCCGCTCGGCGGGATGGTCGGGGTCCAGCGGCAGGTAGGCGGCACCGGCCTTGAGCACGCCGAGCACCGCGACGGCCGTCTCGGCCGACTGCTCCAGCAGGACGGCGACCCGGTCGCCGGCGCCCACGCCCCGGCGCCGCAGCAGGCGGGCGAGCCGGTCGGATCGCCGTTCCAGCTCCGCGTAGGTCAGCGAGACCTCGCCGGCGACGACCGCGACGGCGTCCGGGACGAGCCGGGCCCGCCCGGTCACGGCCTCGTGCAGCAGGCCGGGGCCCAGCGGCGTCACCGGCCCCGACTCACCCAGCGCCAGCACCCGGCGGCGCTCGTCCGGCGGCAGGAACTCCAGCTCGGAGATCGGCGCGTCCGGGTCGGCGACGACGGACCTCAGCAGCCGCTCGAAGCAGGCGGCCATCCGCTCGATCGTGTCGGGCCGGAACAGCGCGGTGCCGTAGGTGAAGTGGCCGACGAGCCCCTCGGGGGTGTCGAACAGGTAGAGGGCCAGGTCGAAGCGGCTGGCCGTGACCGTGACCGGGAGCGGGGTCATGCTCAGCCCCGGCGTGTCCAGCGGACGGGACCGGTAGTTCTGCAGGGCGAACATCACCTGGAACACCGGCGTGCGGGCGACGTCCCGTTCCACGCCCAGCTCGCCGACCAGGCGGTCGAAGGGGAGGTCCTGGTGGGCGTAGGCGTCCAGCGCCGTCTCCCTGACCCGCTCCAGCAGCCCGGTGAACGTGGGGTCGCCGGACAGGTCGGCGCGCATGGGCAGCGAGTTGACGAACACCCCGACGACCCGTTCCAGCTCGGGCAGGTCCCGGCCGGAGACGGGCGAGCCGACGGCGAAGTCGCGCTGTCCCGAGTAGCGCCAGAGCAGCACCTCGAAGGCGGCCAGCAGCGTCATGTACGGGGTGGCGCCGTGGGAGCGGCCGAGGGCGGTGACGGCCTCGGTGAGGGCGGGGTCGAGCGTCACGCCGCGGGCGGCTCCCCGCCAGCCCTGCTCGGCCGGGCGGGGGTGGTCGGTGGGCAGCTCCAGCGGGGCCAGCCCGTCCAGGCGCCGCCGCCAGTAGGCGACGTCGCCGGCGTGGTCGCGCCCCCGCTGCCAGTGCGCGTAGTCGCCGTAGCGCACCCGCACCGCCGGCAGGTCCGCCTCGCGGCCCTCGCGGTACGCGGCGTGCAGGGTGAGCAGTTCCTCCATGACGATGTCGCACGACCAGCCGTCGGTGACCGCGTGGTGCATCGTGAGCAGCAGTACGTGCTCGGCCGGTCCGCGCCGCACCAGCAGCGCCCGCAGGAGCGGGCCGGCGGCCAGGTCGAACGGCCTGGCGGTCTCGGCGTCGATCTCGGCGGGGTCGTCGGTGACCCGCAGCTCGATCCGCGGCCCTGCCGGGGGCGCGCCGGCCGTCGCGAACGCGCCGTCCTCGGGGGGCGCGTCGTCCGCCGTGAGCAGGTCGTCCACGACGATCGCGGGGCCGCCCTCGTCGGTGGTGACCAGGCGGCTGCGCAGGCTCTCGTGGCGCAGCGCCACCTCGGTCAGGGCGCGGCCGAGCGCCGCCTCGTCGATCTCCCCCTCCAGGGTGGCGGCGAAGGCCACGGTGTAGGCGCAGGTGCCGGGGGCGTACTGCTCCAGGAACCACAGGCGCTCCTGCGCCGCCGAGAGCGGCGGCGGCATGCCCGCCGGGCGCGGCGGGATCGACGCCGCGACGACGCGACCGCCCAGACGCTGGGCGAGCAGAGCTTTCTTGGCCGGTGAGAGGCCGGTTCGCGTCACGACACCTCCGTGCTGGCGAGGGGAACCACCGGAGCCCCCTCGCGGTGGAGAACGGGGCCGCCCGAGCGGGCGGTCCCATGGTGGCCGGCCGGACCGGCCCGTCCGAGAGAGGGACGGGCCGGTCCGGTGGCGGTGATGATCGGCGCGGATGTTCTCCGCCGCGGGGCGACGCGGGCACACGAGCGGGACGAGGACCGCCCCCCTGAGCGCGTCGTCCACCGTGCTGGCACGGCTGCGTGGGAACGCTCCCACGGAGGAGGCTAGGGATGACACGCCAAATTCGTCAAGGTTTCAGGAGCGTTTTCGAGACCAATAAAGCCTAATAGACAGGCTGTTAGGGGCCTTACGTAGATAAATCCGACTTTTTAGGTTTCCTGATTTTCTGTCATCTTCCCAGTCATTGACTCTCACATCCCCGCCTCTTACCCTCCCCTATGGGAGCGCTCCCATGCCGTCCTCTCGCGCCCGGCCGAGCGTGTTCCCTCACTCCCGATGCCAGGAGCACACGTGGTCGCCACCATTTCGACACCCCATGACCTGCGGAGACCGTCGCCCTCGCCGGCGCAGGAGGACCTGGAGCTCCTCCTGTTGATCCGCCATTTCGAGCTGACCCTGCTCAGGCTCTTCGAGACGGGCGAGCTGAGCGGCACCACCCACACCTGCCTGGGCCAGGAGTACATCCCCGTCGCCCTCGCCCCGCTGCTCCGCGAGGAGGACTTCGTCCTCAGCAACCATCGCGGTCACGGCCACTTCCTGGCCCGCTACGCCGAGCCGCACGCGCTGCTCGCCGAGATCATGGGCCGCGAGGGCGCGCTCTGCGCGGGGGTGGGCGGCAGCCAGCACGTCTACCACCGCCGCTTCCTGTCCACCGGCGTCCAGGGCGAGAGCCTGCCGGTCGCGGTGGGCGTGGCGCTGAAACTCGCCGGGACGGGCGCGCTCTCCTGCGTGTACGTCGGCGACGGCACCTGGGGCGAGGGCTCGGTCTACGAGGCGCTCAACATGGCCCGGCTCTGGCGGGTCCCGCTGCTGGTCGTCGTGGAGAACAACGGCATCGCGCAGTCCACCCCGACGCGGGAGCAGATGGCCGGGAGCGTGGCGGCCCGCGCCGCCGCGTTCGACGTCCCGTACCACCGGGTGACCTCCACCGAGGTCGGCGAGATCCGCGCCGGGCTGGCCGCGCCGGTCGAGGCGGCCCGCTCGGGGGCGGGACCGCTGGTCGTCGAGTTCGTCACCCACCGGATCGGCCCGCACAGCAAGGGCGACGACAGCAGGACCCCCGAGGAGGTCGCCCTGGCCGCCTCCCACGACTGGCACGCCCGCTACGCCCGCGACCTCCCCGGCTCCTTCGCCCAGCTGGACGCCCAGGCCCGCGAGAACGTCGCGCGGATCGCCGCCGAGGTCGCGGCCCGGCCGCCGTCGGTGTGGGAGCGCGGGTGACGCCGGTCTCCGAGCGCCTCGACCGCGCCCTGCACGAGCGGGTCTCCGAGCACCTCAACCGCGCCCTGCACGACCTGATGGAGACCGACCCCCGGGTGCACCTGTTCGGCGAGGACATCTCCGACCCCTACGGCGGCGCCTTCAAGGTCACCCGGGGCCTGTCCACCCGCTTCGGCCGGCGCGTGCGCTCCACCCCGCTCAGCGAGGGCGCCATCACCGGCATCGGCGCGGGCCTGGCGCTGGCCGGGGACCGGGCGATCGTCGAGATCATGTTCGCCGACTTCGCCGCGCTCGCCTTCGACCAGCTCGTGAACTTCGCCGCCAAGTCCACCTCCATGTACGGCAGGCCGGTCCCGATCCCGCTGGTCGTGCGCTGCCCGTCGGGCGGCAACCGGGGGTACGGGCCCACCCACAGCCAGAGCCCGCAGAAGCACTTCATCGGCGTCCCGGGACTGTCGCTGTTCGAGATGACGCCGTTCCACGACGCCGGGGCGCTGTTCGCCGAGATGTTCGCGCAGGAGCGGCCCTGCCTTCTGTTCGAGGACAAGGTCCTCTACACCCGGCGGATGTACGCCGGCGGCGTGGTGGACGACCTGTTCGCGTACGAGGTGCGCGACGGCGTCGCCCGGGTCTTCGTGGACGGGGTGACCGAGCCCGACTGCGTGCTCGTCACCCACGGCGGCATGACGCACCGGGCGCTGGAGGCCGCGCGCGCCCTGCTGCTGGAGGACGACGTGGCCTGCGAGCTGCTGATCCCCTCGCGGCTCTACCCCCTGCCCGAGCTCGCCGGTCTGGAGCGGGCCCGGCACGTGCTCGTCGTCGAGGACGGCTCGGCGGGCGGCACCTGGGGCGCGGAGGTCTCGCGGGTGCTCTACCCCCGGCTCTGGCCCGTCCTGCGCCGCCCCATCGGCCTGCTCAACGCGGCCGACAGCGTCATCCCCGCCGCTCCCCACCTGGAGCGCGAGGTTCTCGTCCAGGCCGGTGACATCCGGAACGCGATCGTGGAGGCCCTTCGGTGACCGAGGTCCGGGTGCCCAAGCTCAACAACAACGACGCCACGTACGTGCTGGTGGAGTGGGTGGCGAAGGACGGGCAGGCCGTGCGCGCCGGGGAGCCGCTCGTCGAGCTGGAGACCTCCAAGGCGGTCGAGGAGCTGACCGCCGAGCTGGACGGGGTCGTCCGGCACCTGCTGGCGGCGGGCGCCGAGTGCGAACCGGGCCAGGTGATCGCCACCCTGCTGGCCGAGGGCGAGGACCCCGGGGCGGACGCGGCGGCCGGGCCCGCCGCGCCGGGCGCCGGTCGGGGGGAGCCCGTCGTCACCGAACCTGCCCGGCGGTTCATGGAGGAGTCCGGCATCTCCATGGAGCAGGTGCGCGCCCTGGGCAGGAAGGTGATCCGCCGGGCCGACCTGGAACCGCTCGTCCCCTCCTCCTCAGGGACGGGACCGGACGGTGTCCGCGCACGCGGGGGCGGCGCGGACACCGCCGTCGACGCGCACACCGGGAGCACGCGCACGGCGGGCACGGTCGCGGCGGGCACGGACGTCGCGGGCGTGGACGTCACGGCCGTCGCGGGCTTGATCACCGCGGATCCGGGCGCCGGGGAGGCGGACCTGATCGAGCCGTCCAGGGCGCAGCGGCGGACGGCCGAGGTGGTCGAGCGCTCGCACCGGGAGATCCCCGCCTCCTTCACCGCGATGCGGGTCGACGTGACCGACGCGCTGCCGTTCACCCGCGCCGAGACCAAGCGGCTGCGCGCCCTGATCGGCCTGCCCGAACTGCTCGTCCAGGCGACCGGGCGGCTGCTGGAGGACTTCCCGCTCTTCTTCGCCACCCCCCTCGACGGCCGCCGGGCCCGGCGCGCCACGACGGCGGAGGTGGGCGTGACCGTCGACGTCGGCAACGGCATGTACGTGCCGGTGGTGCGCGACGCCGGGCGGCGCCCGCTCGACGAGATCGCCCGCGACCTGACCCGCTTCCGCGGCATCGCGCTGAAGGGGTCGTTCAGGGAGCAGGACCTGCGGGACAGCAACATCATGGTGACCCTGCACACCGACGCCTCGATCACCATGGCCGTCCCGATCGTCTTTCCCGGCCACATCTGCGCGCTCTCGCTCACCTCTCCCCGCCCCGAGACGGTCCAGGCCCGCGACGGCGCCTTCGTCACCCGCAGGGTGATCTCCCTCGGCCTCTCCTACGACCACCGCTACGTCAACGGCCGCGACGCCGCCGCGTTCCTCGGCGCGCTCAGGACGGCCATGGAGAAGCCGGTCCCCCCGGCGGAGTGACGGGGAGGGAACGGCCCCGGCCGGTCCCTCCCCGTCAAGGCCCGTCCCGGGGCCCTCCCGTTCGCCAGGCCGGTCCTGACGTCGTCCCCCGCGCGAGCGCGCCCCGCGGCCGCCGGGGATGGGAGCATGGCCGGGTAATGACGAACCCAACGGAAGGCCACGACCGGTGAGGCGGTTACTCACGGTCCTGCTCCTCGTGGTCACCGCGTCGCTCGGCGCGGTCACCCCGGCGCAGGCCCACAACGTGCTGATCGGCAGCGACCCCAAGGACGGGGCCGCGCTGGCGGACGGCCCCGCGAGGATCACGCTCGTCTTCGACCAGCCGGCCCGGCAGGGGTACGCGCAGATCAGCGTGACCGGCCCGGACGGCACCCGCTGGGAGGACGGCAGGACCGTCGTCGACGGCGCGCGGGTCAGCGTCGGCGTCAGGCCGCTCGGTCCCGCCGGGACGTACGTGGTCGGCTACCGGATCCTCTCCTCCGACGGCCACCCCGTCTCCAGCAAGATCACCTTCACCCTGACCGCGCCGGGCCCCGGAGCCGCCGGGCCCGCGTCCGCCGCCCCGGCGGCCTCCGCCGCCGCCGCCGCACCCCAGGCCCAGGAGCTGGGCCTGGGCGCCCAGGCCGCCGAGGCGTCGCAGAACGGCGGGGCCGGGATGGCCGTGCTGTGGATCGCCGGCTCCATCGTGCTGCTGGGCGGGGCCACCGTGGTGGCGATGCGCCGTACCAGGGAGCAGGAAGGCACCCGATGACCGTGACCGCCGAACCGGTCCCGCGCGAGAGCGCCACGACCAGGAGGCTGCTGGCCGGCGGGCTGGTGTCGGGTGCCGTCGTGGCCGTACTGGCCGCGACGGCCCTCACCGCCCAGGAGGCGGTGCCGGGCATCGCCGTGCCCGGACCGCTGGTGGAGTACGGCCTGCCGGTGCTGCGGGTGCTGCTGGACCTGGCGGCCGTGGCGGTGGTCGGGCTGAGCCTGCTGCCGAAGCTGCTCGGGTTCGACGACCCGGAGCGGACCGAGCCGGTGATGCGCCGGGCGCGGCCGATGGCCGTGACCTTCGCGTGGGCGTGGGCGCTGCTGGCGCTGGTCGTCATCGTGTTCCAGACGGCCGAGCTCACCCCCGGCCGGCTGCCCACTCCGGGAATGATCGCGGAGTACGTCGGCGGCGTCGGCGCCGGTCAGGGCATGCTCTTCAGCGCGGCCTGCGCGCTGTCGGCCGCCGCGGTCGGGCTGCTGGCCGTCCGCTACGGCGAGAAGGTCCCGGCCGAGCTGCGCATCGTGGTCGCCTTCTTCGGCCTGCTGCCGATCCCGGTGACCGGCCACGCGGTCGACTCGGTCTGGCACGACCCCATCATGATCTCGATGGAGCTGCACGTGATGGGCTCGGCGGCGTGGACCGGCGGGCTGGTCGCGGTCGCCGCGCTGGTCGCCTCGGACCGCGCTCTGCTGGCGCGGGTGCTGCCGGCGTTCTCCCGGCTGGCGACGCTGGCGCTGGTGGTGGTGGGCGTGTCCGGGGTGGTGAACGGCCTGGCCACGATGGCCCTCACGCCCGGGGTGGAGCTGCCCGGGGCGCTGCTGAGCGGCGAGTACGGGCCGCTGCTGGTGGCCAAGGCCGCCTGCGTGGCGCTGCTGATCCCGCTCGCCGCCCACATCCGCTTCCGCCTGATGCCGCACGTCGCGCGGGGACGGGCGACGGCGGTCGCCGGGTGGGCGGCGGCCGAGCTCGTCGTGATGGGACTGGCCTACGGGGTCGCGGTGGCGCTGACCACGGCCTCCCTGTCCTGAGCCCGCAGGGTGTGGCGGTCGAACGACCACTCGGCCGCCAGCCAGAGCACGGCCAGCCCCGCCCCCCCGATCAGCATGGTCATGGGCGGGACCAGCGGCGGTGACATGAACGCCGCGTTCTGCAGGCGCAGCGCCTGGTCGACGAGGACGACCGCGCCCAGCGAGCCGACCAGTGCCCTGACGACCGGCATCCTGATCAGGAACGCCAGGTCGACGGCGAGCGCTCCGGCGATCAGGAAGACCGGCACGGCCGAGCGCGGGAAGCCGGCGGCGGCCAGCAGGGGCCAGATCAGCATGCGGAAGGCGACGTAGGCGCCGATCACGGCGGTGGCGGAGAACATCCGGCCGATCATCGCGCGGGCGTAGACGGCCACCAGCAGGGCGGCCATCGCCGCGTAGAGCGGGTAGAGCGCGTCGGGCACGGGCAGCGTGAAGTGCAGCGCCACCGCCCTGTCGTCCACCGGCAGGCCGATCTGGTCGGCGGCGAACCTGATCAGGATCGGTTCGGCCTCGGGCGTGCCCCGGTCCCAGGCCGCGAGGCCGTAGACGCCGTACTCCTGGTGCTGTTCGGGGAACCAGACGTTCTCGAAGAGGAACACGAAGAGCCCGCCCAGGACGAGCGTGCGCGTCCGCCCGGGAACCGCCCGGACGAACCAGCCCCTGATGACGCCGCAGATCATGAAGAGCGTGCCGATGTAGAGCATCAGGTGGGACGGGCTCCACGAGGTGATGTCGAGCCCGTTGACGCGGTGGTTGATCAGGTCCAGCGGCACGGCGAGCAGGAAGATCCCGGTGCCCCAGGCGATCAGGCGCTGCGCGAGCCTGTCGACGCCGTACCCGGTGTAGAGGTGGATGATCGTGAGCGCGAGCGCGACGGCGGTGCCGACGCTGTTGAGCAGGTGCGGCGGGGCCAGGTCGTCGCGGAGCCACTTGAAGTGCCAGGAGACGTCCCAGGAGGCGCCGAGCACCTTGAAGGAGAACGCCACCAGCCAGCCGAGGTAGAGGAGCCGGAACAGGTCCTCGGGGGTCTCCCTGCCCGCCTTCCCCCGTGTCCAGTACGGCAGCGCCCATTCGATGACGGGGGTCGCTCTTCTTCGGAGGCTCTCTACTGGCTTCACGCGCGAAATGATGCCCCCCTGCGCCGTGCTCCGCAATCGGGGAGAACCCTGAGGCATCGGGGCGAGCGTCTCCTCTCCGCCCACGACGGGCGGTCCACGGCGCCGAGGACCGCGGCAACACCGCTCCAGACCACCTCAGACGGGCACATATAGCCAATGAGCAGCACAAACCTATGCGGACCAGTACGACGAACCTGAGAACGGTCTCAGGGGAAAGTTGGACGCGGTCAGTAGGCTCACGTCATGAGACGTGGGGGAAGGCGGGCCGTCTGGGTCGCGGTGGTCGCCGTGCTGGCGGTCGGTGTCGTGACCTGGCTGGTGTGGCCGTCCGCGCCGCAGGTGCGGGCGCAGAACCAGATGATCACCGTGGTGGACGGGCCGCGCGACGACCGGCGCGTCACGCTGGACACGAGCTTCTTCCCCCCGGCCGGGGGCGGCCGGGCCCCGGTGGTGCTGCTCGCGCACGGCTTCGGCGGCAGCAAGCAGAGCGTCAGGCAGTCCGCCCTGCGGCTGGCGCAGGACGGTTACGCGGTGCTGACCTGGTCGGCCCGGGGCTTCGGGCGCTCCTCGGGGGAGATCGCGCTCAACTCCCCCGACTACGAGGTCAAGGACGTGCGCCAGCTCGTCGACTGGGTCGCGAAGCGGCCCGAGGTCCGGCTGGACGCGGCGGGCGACCCCCGGGTGGGCATCGCCGGCGGCTCCTACGGCGGCGCCATCGCGCTGATGGCCGCCGCCCACGACCCCAGGATCGACGCGATCGTCCCGCAGATCACCTGGTACGACCTGGCCGACGCGCTCTTCCCGAACGCCACCGGCCAGGGCCCCGGGAGCGGGGTGTTCAAGCGCATGTGGGCCGGGCTGTTCTTCAGCCGGGGCGGCCCCTCGGCCGGCCCCGGCGGCCTGGCCGCCCTCGGCGGCGGGAGCGGCGCCACCGACGGCGGTGACGACAGCGACAGCGACAGCGACGACGGCGGCGGCGGCGGTGCTGCACGCCCCGGGACGACCAGGCCGCTCACCGCGCAGGAGGTGCGGTGCGGCCGTTTCCTGCCGGAGATCTGTGAGATGTACCAGGGGATCGCGGAGAGCGGCCGGGCGACGCCCGAGGCCGTGGAGACGCTCCGCAGGTCGAGCCCGGTCTCGGTGGCCGGGAGGATCAGGATCCCGACGCTGCTGCTGCAGGGGCGGCGCGACTCGCTGTTCACGCTCGGCCAGGCCGACGCCAACGCCAGGGCCGTCGCCGCGACCGGCGCCCCGGTGGAGGTCGCCTGGTTCGACGGCGGGCACGACGGAGGCAACGGCGAGGTCGACTGGCTGCACGACAGGACGCTCGGCTGGTTCGACCGCCACCTGAGGAAGACCGGTGCCGGTCAGGACGGCGGCGAGCGGGGCGCCTTCACCGTGACCCGCGACGGCGGGCGCGACCCCGGCACCCGCCGCCCGGTGCAGCTGCACGCCGTCGCCCGCGACTACCCGGGGCTGTCGGGCAGCGACCGGGTCTCGGTGCCGCTCACCGGCCCCGACCAGCCGGTGGCCAACCCGCCGGGCGGCTCCCCCGCCTCGATCTCCGCGGTGCCCGGTTTCGGCGCCCTCGGCGGCGCGGTGAGCATCTCGGCCGACATGGCCGGGCAGAGCGCCACCTTCGACTCCGCCCCGCTGACGGCCCCGCTCCAGGTGACCGGCAGCTCGACGGTCCGCGTACGGGTGACCTCCCCGCCAGGCTCCCCGCCCGATCCGTCGCCCGATTCGTCGCCGGGCTCCCCCGGCGACGCGACGACCGGAGCCGGGAACACCGGGAACACCGGCAACGGGGCCGGGGGTGAGGTGACGCTGTTCGCCAAGCTCTACGACGTCGCGGGCGCCACCCAGGCGCCGATCCTGCCCGAGGGGCTCGCCGCGCCGGTGAGGATCACGCTCGGCGCGGACGGCTCCGGCGAGGCCACGGTGACGCTGCCCGCCATCGACCACGGGTTCGACGTGGGGCACCGGCTGCGGGTCGCGTTCACCACCACCGACCTGGGCTACAGCACCCCCGCGGCCCCGGCCGTTCACACGGTGGGCCTGGTCTCCCCCTCGGTGACCGTTCCCACCCACACCGCGCTGCGCACCCCCTCCTCCGGCCCCGCCTGGTGGATCTGGGCGCTGCCGCCGGCCGCCCTGGTCGTCGCGACGATCCTGTTGCTGGCCGGGCGCCGCCGCGCCGCCGACGAGCACGATCCCGAGCTGGCCTCCGTGCCATTGCGGATCAGCGGCCTGACCAAGGCGTACCGCAACGGCGAGCTCGCGGTGAACGACCTGTCGTTCACCGTCGAGCAGGGCCAGGTGCTGGGCCTGCTCGGTCCCAACGGGGCGGGCAAGACCACCACGCTGCGCATGCTGATGGGCCTGATCCGGCCCGACGGCGGCGAGGTGCGGATCTTCGGTCACCGGGTGGCGCCCGGCGCGCCGGTGCTGTCGCGGCTCGGCTCGTTCGTCGAGGGGCCGGGCTTCCTGCCGCACCTCAACGGGCGCGACAACCTGGAGCTGTACTGGAAGGCCACCGGCAGGCCGGCCGAGGACGCCCGGTTCGCCGAGGCGCTGGAGATCGCCGGGCTCGGCAAGGCGCTGGACCGTGCCGTGCGCACCTACTCCCAGGGCATGCGCCAGCGCCTGGCCATCGCGCAGGCCATGCTCGGCCTGCCCGACCTGCTCGTCCTGGACGAGCCCACCAACGGCCTGGACCCGCCCCAGATCCGGGAGATGCGCGAGGTGCTGATCCGCTACGCCCAGGGGGGCCGTACCGTCATCGTCTCCAGCCACCTGCTCGCCGAGGTGGAGCAGTCGTGCAGCCACGTGGTCGTCATGCACCGCGGGCGCCTGGTCACGGCCGGGACGGTGAGCGAGCTGCTGGACAGCCGCGCGCCCGTCGACGGCTCGGGCACCCGCCTGGAGGACGTCTTCCTGGACCTGATCGGAGAGAAAGCGTGAGCGACGTCTTCCTGGACCTGATCGGAGAGAAAGCGTGAGCGACGTCTCCCCCGCATCCGCCCCCGTACCGGGCCGGACCGGCGCGACCCCCGCGGGCACGGCCCCGGCCGGCACGCCTCCGAACGGCACGCCTCCGAACGGCACGGTCCCGGCGGGTGCGACCCCGGCGGGCACCACCGTGACGGACGCGGCCCCGACCGGTGCGGCGCGCGGGTATGCCCCGGGGCGCACGCTGCCGCTCGCCGTGGAGGTCGTCCGCCAGTTCAAGCGGCGCCGCACGCTGGTGATGTTCGGACTGCTGCTCGCGCTGCCGTGGATCCTGGTGATCGCCTTCACGTTCGGCGCCGGGTCCGGCCAGCCCGGTGCCGCGCTGCGCATCTCCGACCTGGCCACCGAGGGCGGGCTGAACTTCGCGGCGTTCGCCCTGTCGGTCTCGGCGACCTTCCTGCTGGTCGTCGCGGTGGCGCTGTTCTGCGGCGACACCGTGTCCGTCGAGGCGAGCTGGTCGTCGCTGCGCTACCTGCTGGCCGCCCCGATCCCCCGGGACCGGCTGCTGCGCCAGAAGCTGATCGTCGCGCTGGGCTACTCGGCGGCGGCGGTGATCTGCGTGCCGGTGACGGCGCTGCTGGCCGGGACCCTCGCCTTCGGCTGGAACGACGTCCGGGTGCCCGGGACCGGCGAGACGATCGCCGCCCTGGACATGCTGCCCCGGTTCGCGGTGGTGGTCGGCTACGCCATGGTCAGCCAGCTCGTGGTCGCCTCCCTGGCCTTCCTGCTCTCCGTCGGCACCGACGCCCCGCTGGGGGCGGTCGGCGGGGCGGTCGGCCTGGTGATCGTCAGCAACATCCTGCAGGCGGTCGAGGAGCTCGGCGCGCTCAGGGAGTTCCTGCCGACGTTCTGGAACACGGCGTGGCTGGACGCCCTGGCCCCGCAACCCCAGTACGACGGCATGCTCAAGGGGGTGGCCGTCTCGGTCACCTACTCGGTGATCCTGATCGCCTTCGCCTTCCGCCGCTTCCGCGCCAAGGACGTCGTCTCCTGACGGTCCCCGCCGGGTTCCCGGCGGGCCTTCCCGCCCCGTGTCAGGATGCTCCGCATGTCTGATCGCGCACTGAGCTTCGGGACCGTCGCGGAGGCGTACGAACGGTTCCGGCCGGGATACCCCGAGGAGCTCTTCGACATGGTGGCGGCGTACGCGGCCCGGCCGGTCCGCACGGCCCTGGAGATCGGCGCCGGGACGGGCAAGGCGACCCGCCTGTTCGCCCGGCGGGGGGTCGCGGTCACCGCGACCGAACCCGACGAGGCCATGCTCGCCGAGCTGCGCGGGAACGTACCGGCGGGCGTCAGGGTCGTGCGGGCCGCGTTCGAGGACCTGCGGCCGGGCCGCAGGTACGGGCTGGTCTACGCGGCGGCGGCGCTGCACTGGACCGACCCGCGGGGGCGGTGGTCACGCATGGCCTCGCTCCTGGAGCCGGACGGCGTGTTCGCCTCGTTCGGCGGGCCGCTCCGGCCGGCCGACCCGGCCGTGGAGGAGGCCGTGCGCGTGGCGCGGTCGCCGTTCCTGGAGAGCGACGACGTCCCCTCACCCGACGGCACGCCCGCGGAGAGCGACATGCAGTGGCCGGGTACGGAGCTGCGGCGCTCCCGGCTGTTCACCGATGTCCGGCAGTGCACGATCGAGCGGCGCCCGGCCCTGAGCGCCCGCGACTACGTCGGCCATCTGTCGACCGTCTCGGCCTACCTCGTGCTGCCGGCCCCGGAGCGGGAGCGGGTGTTCGAGCGGATCATGCGGGTCCTGCCGGAGACGGTCGAGCTCGCCGCCGACATCACCGTCCACCTCGCGCGCCGGCGCCACGAGCTGTAGCGGCCCCTCCCCGGGCCGCCCCTCGCGGGCCCGCCGCCTCGCGCCCGCGCCACGACCGCGCTCCCGCAGGCCGGTCGCCCTGACAGCTCTTTGCAAGAAGATGTAGAAGTAACGCAGAGATGTGGCAACGTTACGAAATTATTTCACAGAACCCTTGTGGAACGGTGTACGCGAGTCCTACTGTCACCTCACCCTCATGGCGTCCGCCCCCGAGCGCCCTCAGGTGCCCACCCCCCGAGAGAAACGAGCGTTCGATGTCGCGCAGCATCACAGGAGCCATGGCGAGGTGGTCCGGCAGGTCGGCGCGCAGAGCGGCGGTGGCGGTCACGACGCTGACCGTCACCGTCGCCGGGCTCGGCGCCGTGCCCGCGGGTCCCGCCCTCGCCGACCGGGCCGCGGGCGGCACGGCCCGCGCCGCCGCCCCCGTCGTCACGCGCGCGGCCCTGAACCCGGCGCTCGTCGCGGGCCGGGGCGCCGACGTCCGCTTCGCCGAGCAGGAGGCCGAGAACGCCGTCACGAACGGCACCGTCATCGGCCCCGACCGGACCGCGTACACGCTGCCGTCCGAGGCCTCCGGCCGCAGGGCGGTCAGGCTGACCCCCGGCCAGCACGTGGAGTTCACGCTGCCGGCCACCGCCAACGCGATCACGGTGCGCTACAGCATCCCCGACGCGCCGGGCGGCGGCGGCATCACCGCGCCGCTCGACGTCACGGTCAACGGCGGCGGCAGGCGGGCGATGACCCTCACCTCGCAGTACTCCTGGCTGTACAACCAGTACCCGTTCACCAACGACCCCGGCGCCGACCTGCTCCACCCCGACTGGTGGATCACCGAGTGCGCCTGCGTGCCCTCGGCCACGACCCCGGCGCCGGTCATCACCAAGCCGTTCCGCCCCACCCACTTCTACGACGAGCAGCGCCTGCTGCTCGGCCGCACCTACCGGGCGGGCGACCGGGTGCGGCTGACCGTCCCGGCCGCGAGCAAGGCCGCGTGGACGGTCGTCGACCTGCTCGACTCCGAGCTCGTCGGCGCGCCGCGCGTCCGGCTCGTCGCGGCGAACGTCCTGGCGTTCGGCGCCGACCCGTTCGGCCGCCGCGACTCCGCCGCCGCGTTCGACAAAGCCATCGCCTTCGCCAAGCGCAAGCACCTCAAGGTGTACGTCCCCCCGGGCGTCTACCAGGTGAACCGCCACATCGTCGTCGACGACGTGACGATCGAGGGCGCCGGTAACTGGTACACGATCATCAAGGGCAAGGAGGTCGCCCTCCCCTCCCCCGCCCCCGACGGCTCGACCCACACCGGCGTCGGCTTCTACGGCAAGGACGCCTCGGCGGGCGGCAGCAGGAACGTCCACCTGTCCGGCTTCGCGATCGAGGGCGACGTCCGCGAGCGCATCGACACCGACCAGGTGAACGCGATCGGCGGGGCGCTGAGCGACTCGACCGTCGACGGCCTGCACATCCGCCACACCAAGGTCGGCATGTGGTTCGACGGGCCGATGACGAACCTGAGGATCACGAACAACATCATCGTCGACCAGATCGCCGACGCCCTCAACTTCCACGGCGGTGTCACGAACTCGGTCGTGTCGAACAACGTCACCCGCAACACGGGTGACGACGGCCTCGCCCTGTGGTCGGAGAAGATCGCCAACACCGGCAACACGTTCGACCGCAACACCGTGCAGACGCCGACCCTGGCCAACGGCATCGCCGTCTACGGCGGCACCGACAACACCGTCTCGAACAACCTGGTGGCCGACCCGGTCCGCGAGGGCAGCGCGCTCCACGTCGGATCCCGCTTCGGCGCCGAGGCGTTCGCCGGGAAACTGTCGATCAAGGACAACACCACGGTCCGCGCCGGCACGTTCGAGCTGAACTGGAAGATCGGCCTGGGGGCCATCTGGTTCTACGCGCTCGACAAGAGCATCGACGCGGACGTCCAGGTGGCCGGCAACCACTTCCTCGACAACACCTACAACGCGATCATGCTGGTCAGCGACTGGGGCGTGAAGGACCTCTACTCGATCAACGGCGTCCACTTCAAGGACACCAGGGTCGACGGCACGGGCACCTCGGTGGTCAGCGCCCGCGTGAAGGGCTCGGCGACCTTCGAGAACGTGGACGCCCGCAACGTCGGCGCGGTCGGCGTCAACAACTGCGGGTCGTTCGGCTTCCCGTCCACCGGCTCGGAGTTCTCGCTGACCGACCTCGGCGGCAACGACGGCTCCTGGCTCGCGCCCTGGCTGCTGCCGAACACCATCACCTGCGACGACCGCCCGCCGGTGGTGGCGCCGCCGGCGCCGTCCCCCTGGTGATCACCTGATCGGGGACCGCCCGCCTCACCAGTGGGGCGGGCGGTCCGCGATCAGGCGGGCGTCGTCGTCGGCCTCGCGCCACTCGCTCCAGCCGAGGTCGGTGTCGTCCACGGTCTGGTCGGGCAGGATCGGCAGGCCGTCGTCGGCGAAGTCGACGGGGCGCAGGTCATCGGGTTCTGGCACTGTCACGATCCCATGCTAGCCACCCGCGCGGGCCGGGCGCCCGGGAAGCCGCCCGTACACCGGCGCGGGGTGAGTGCCCGGAAAGACCGCCCCTGCCCGGCAACGCCGGGGACAGGCGGGAAACCAGGCGGTACGATGCGGTGGCAGGTTTCAGCTACCCCCCGTGAGGCGCCATGACAACGCCATCAGGATGGCGGCGAGACGGCAATCTCCCCAACGAGCTGACCAGCTTCGTGGGACGCACCAGGTTGCTCACCACACTCCGGCAGCGGCTGGGCGAGCACCGCCTGGTCACCGTGACCGGCATCGGGGGCGTCGGCAAGTCCCGCACCGCCCTGCGGATCGCGCACGAGATGCGGAGCCGGTTCGGGGACGGCGTCTGGTTCGCCGACCTGGCCCGCCTCCAGGACTCCGGCATGGTCCGCCACACGATCACCTCCGCCCTCGGCATCGCCGACCAGTCCGCCCGCTCGGCGGACGAGACGCTGATCGAGTGGCTGGGCGACCGCGAGCTCCTGTTGATCATCGACACCTGCGAGCACCTGGTCGACGCGTGCGCCGCGCTCTTCGAGGACCTCCTCGCCGGCGCCCCCGGGCTGACCATCCTGGCGACCAGCCGCCAGTCGCTCAACGCCAGGGGCGAGCACACGATCGCCATCCCGCCGCTGGCCGTCCCCGGTGACTCGCCCGGCGAGGACGTCTTCACCAACGAGGCGGTGCAGCTCTTCGCCGTGCGGGCGAGCGCGGTGGTGCCAAGCTTCCAGCTCGACGAGAACAACATCGGGCCGGTGGCCGAGCTCTGCCGCCGCCTCGACGGCATCCCCCTCGCCATCGAGCTGGCCGCCGTGCGGATGCGCGCCCTGTCGGTGGAGCAGATCCTCGGCCTGCTGGCCGACCGGTTCAGCCTGCTCGCGGGCGCCAGCCGCACCGCGCTGCCCCGGCACCAGACGCTGCGTGCCGCGATCGGCTGGAGCCACGAGCTGTGCGAGCCCGCCGAGCGGCTGCTGTGGGCGCGGCTGTCGGTCTTCGCCGGGGACTTCGAGCTCGACGCCGCCCGCTACGTCTGCTCCGGGGACAACCTCCCCTCCGAGGACATCATGGATCTCATCTCCAGCCTCGTGGAGAAGTCGATCCTGCTGAGCGACGGCACGCCGTCCGGGCACCGCTACCGGCTGATCGACACCCTGCGGCAGTACGGCGAGGAGTGGCTGGAGAAGCTGGGCGAGACCGCCGTGATCCGGCAGCGGCACCGCGACTACTACCTGCAGCTCGCCAAGCGGAGCGAGGAGGCGTGGTCCGGCGCCCGCCAGGTCTACTGGTACGTCAGGATGCGCCACGAGCACGACAACATCCGCGTCGCGCTCGACCACTGCCTGCGCACCCCGGGCGAGGTGCAGGCGGGGCTGAAGCTCCTGTCCTCGCTGTGGTTCATGTGGGTGGCCTGCGGCCTGGCCCGCGAGGGCCGGCTGTACCTGGAGAAGACCCTGGAGCTGGCGACCCAGCCGACCCCCGACCGGTGCAAGGCCCTGTGGGTGCTGTCCTACATCCACAGCGCGCAGGGCAACATCAGCGGCGCCGTCGAGGCGGCCGAGCAGTGCAGTTCCGACGCCGTCAGGGTCGGCGACTCCGGCGCGGTCATCCTGGCCACCAAGATGCTCGGCACGGCCGCGTTCCTGCAGAACGACCTGCAGAAGGCGAGCGCGCTGCTGGGGGTGGCGATCGAGTTCCACAAGAGCGGGCGCGAGCTCAACCCGGGCCTGCTGCCCTCGATCGTCGAGCTGTCCATGGTGCTGCTCATCCAGAACGAGCCCGCCGAGGCCGAGGTGCTGCTGCGCGACTGCATCGCGGTCTGCACCCAGCGGGGCGAGCTGTGGCTGCGCTCGTACGCCATCTACGCGCTCGCCAGCGTGTACCAGGCGATGGGCAGGTCGGCCGAGGCCATGTCGAACGCCCGTGAGGCGCTCCGCCTCAAGCGCTACTTCCACGACGTGCTCGGCATCGGCCTGGCGATCGAGGTGGTGGCCAAGCAGGCGCTGGAGGAGGGGCAGCCGGAGCTCGCCTCCCGGCTGATGGGCGGCGGCCAGGCCAACTGGCGGACCTTCGGGATGCCGCAGCTCGGCTCGCCGTTCTTCAACGTCGAGCACGAGCGCTGCATCAAGGAGTGCAAGCGCCTCCTGGGCGACCAGGCCCAGGAGGAGGCGTTCGCCCAGGGCAGGAAGATGAACCTGGAGGAGCTGATCATCCTCGCGCTCGGCGACCACGAGGACGAGCGGCCGCTGTGAAGCCCGCGCCGGCCGCCGCGCGGGGCGGGCCCGCGCCGCCGGTGCCCCCGGACGGGGTCCACCGGCGGCGGCTCAGCGGGGTTCGCGCCGTTCCCAGGCGGTGGTGTAGCGGGTGCTGGTCAGCGAGTAGTCGACGCTGCCGCTGATCCAGAACTCCAGGCCGCGCACGTACGCGAGCACCGCCTCGGAGCCGAGCGCCTCCAGGGCGGGGCGCAGTCCCACCATCTCGGCGATGGCCCGGTCGCGCATGGCGCCGATCGCCTCCATGGCGTGCTGGCGGGAGTGGCCCCGGTGCGTGGCCAGCACGTTCACCAGGTTGTTGCGGGAGTTGGCGCCCTCGCTCTCCTTGGCGTACGAGATGAGGTCGTTGTCCCAGACGACGACGTCGTTGGCGTTCTCGGTGATCGCCCTGACCGCGGGGTGGCGCCACTCCTCGGGGGAGAGACTGCGGCCGCTGGCGACGTCGATGAGGGCGAAGACGGTGAGCATGGCGCCGGTACGCCGCCGCATGAAGATGTAGTCGTCCGGCTTGGGCACCACGTCGGCCTCGCGGTTGGCGGCCTCCCACACCTGGGCGAAGAGGTAGTCCTTGGTGACGGTCCTCCAGCGGTCGAGCTGGTCGGGGTCGCCGTACCGGGCGATCCTGCACTTGATCTCCAGCAGCGCCCTGGCGAAGGCGTCGTCGACCTTGTCGTCCTCGTCCAGGTCGTCGAGGACGGCGAGGAACCCGGGAAGGGCGCGGCTGATCTCGCCCGCGCCGCGGTTCTCCTCACAGAAGGCGTCGTCGAAGGCGAACAGCCAGACGCACCAGTCGGTCGCCAGGCGCAGGGTGTGGTGTTCGGCGTACGGATAGGTGCGCGCCCCCAGCCAGCCGTACTTGGCCCGCCGGTAGCGCTCCAGGGTGTCGGTGTCCTCCAGCAGGCCCGTCTCCGCGAGCCAGTCGAGGGTCTCGGTGTTGACCCTCTCGACGTAGGGACTGATCTCACTGGGGAAGGGGCAGCGCAGGGGAGGGATGCGGAGAGGTAGGCCGGACCTACGCGGAGTAGTAGTTCCCACGTCCCCAGAATGACCGAAGCGGGGCCGTTTTCATATACGTCGCCAATCAGGTCCATGCCGCGATCTAGGGCATTGACGGTCGAATCATTTCGGGGGCTCACCCTGGCCGGACGTCCCGATCATGATCGCGGCTCCGGTGGCCCGGCGCCCCGATCGGCGCCGACCTGGGGTGATGCCCTGGTCACAGCGGGTTTCCCCGCGAACACCGCTCCGCCGGCGACGTGCCGGCCCGGGCGTGGCCGGTCCGGCCGGGACTCCGGTCCCGCGTAGGAGCACGGCCTCGGCTCCGGTCCCGCGCGGGAGCACGGCCCCGGTCCCGCCGCTCCCGGCCCGGTCGATCGGACGGGTGCGAACCTCTCCGGCTCCGGGTCAGGCTGCATGTGACCCGTTGTGCCCCGGTAGGGTTCCCGGTGATCGGTGAGTGTCTGCGGAATTCGGCGGACCCCTGGCGGGTTGAGCTGAAGAGAAGACCGACGAAAGGCTGGAAACGGTGTCCGACCCGACGGATCTTTACCGGCTCAGCGGGGATGTCCCTGAGCTGACCGATCCGGTGCTGCTCTACCACTTCGACGGGTTCGTGGACGCTGGCGCCGCCGGACGGCTCGCCATCGCCCACCTGCTCGACGAGCTGGAGCACCGGGTCGTGGCGACGTTCGACGTGGATCGCCTGCTGGACTACCGCTCCCGGCGTCCCGTGATGACCTTCGACACCGACCGCTGGGTGGCGGTGGAGAGCCCGGAGCTCGTGGTGCACCTGCTCCACGACACCACGAGCACGCCGTTCCTGGTGCTCACCGGCCCCGAGCCGGACCGGGAGTGGGAGCTGTTCGCCGCCGCCATGGAGACGCTGGCCGCCCGGCTGGGCGTCGGCAGGCTGGTGACCACCCACGGCATCCCGATGGCCGTGCCGCACACCCGCCCGCTGGGCGTCACCGGCCACGCCAGCCGCCCCGAGCTCGTCGCCGGCCAGACCAGCGCCTTCGGCAAGGTGCAGGTGCCGGGCAGCGCGGCCTCGCTGGTCGAGTTCAGGCTGGGAGCCAAGGGCTACGACGCCCTCGGCTACGCCGTGCACGTCCCGCACTACCTGGCCCAGGCGGAGTACCCCACGGCCGCGCTGGCCGCCCTGGACGCGGTCACCAGGGGCACCGGGCTGGTCTTCCCGCTGGACGGCCTGCGCGAGGCCGCCGAGAAGACCGACGCCGAGATCGCCGAGCAGATCCAGGCCTCCCAGGAGCTGTCCACCGCGATCACCGGCCTGGAGCAGCAGTACGACGCGTTCGCCGCCGGTGCCGAGCGGGAGAGCCTGATGGCCGAGAGCTCGGAGATGCCCACCGGGGAGGAGCTCGCCGCCCAGTTCGAGGCGTTCCTGGCCGAACGCGACGAGCAGCGCGGTGACTGACCCCGGCACGACGAACGGCGCGGCGGACGACCCCGGCGCGACGGGCAGCGCGGTGACCGCTCCCGGCGCGGCGGACGGCGCGGTGGACGACCTGCGGGTCGGCCTGATCGGGTACGGGGTGGCGGGGGCGTTCTTCCACGCCCCGCTGATCGCGGCCACCCCTGGCCTGCGGCTGTCCGCCGTGGTCACCCGCGACCCCGCGCGGGCCGCCGAGGCGGAGGCGAAGTACGGCGCCCGGGCGGTCCCGGACGCCGCCGCGCTCTGGGGGACGACCGGCGCGGCGGGTTCCGGCGGCACGTCCGAAGGGGCCGGTGCCGTCGACCTGGTCGTGATCGCCTCCCCCAACCGTACCCACGTCCCGCTGGCGCGGGCCGCGCTCGGCGCGGGCCTGCCCGTCGTGGTGGACAAGCCGCTGGCGGCGACCGCCGCCGAGGCCCGCGAGCTGGCGGCGCTGGCGCGGGAGCGCGGCCTGATGCTGACGGTCTTCCAGAACCGGCGCTGGGACGGCGACTTCCTGACGGTCGCCCGGCTGGTCGAGGCGGGCGAGCTGGGCCAGGTGACCCGGCTGGAGTCGCGCTTCGAGCGGTGGCGGCCCGTGCCCAAGGGCGGCTGGCGCGAGACGGGCGGCGCCGAGGAGATCCCGGGGCTGCTCTACGATCTCGGCAGCCACCTGGTCGACCAGGCCCTGCGCCTGCTCGGCCCGGTCGTCGACGTCTACGCCGAGACCGACGTCCGGCGCGACGGCGTGAGCGCCGACGACGACGTGTTCGTCGCCCTGTCCCACGCGGGCGGGGCCCGTTCCCACCTGTGGGCCGGCGCGCTCACCCCCAGGCTCGGCCCTCGTTTCCGGGTGCTGGGGACCCGGGCGGGCTACGTGAAGTACGGCCTGGACGTGCAGGAGGAGCAGCTGCGGGCCGGGCTGACCCCGGCCTCGCCGGGGTTCGGCGAGGAGCCCGGTGAGCGGTGGGGCACCGTCGGCGCCGACGGTTCCGGCGCCGCTGAGGGCACCGACGGAACTGCCGGTGGGAACCGCGCCGTGCGCACCGAGCCCGGCGGCTACGGCGGCTTCTACCCGGCCGTGCTGGCCTGCCTGCGCGACGGCGCCCCGCCGCCGGTCGAGCCGGAGGAGGTCGCCGCCGCCCTCGCCGTCCTGGAGGCCGCCCGCCTCTCGGCCGCCGAACGCCGGGTCGTCACCCTCTGACCACCCGGTCGCGGGTCAGTCGCGCAGGCGGGCGCGGAGCGTGCGGGAGTCGGACTCGGTCCAGCCCTGCGAGGCGAGCCAGGCCAGCGGTCCCCCGAAGCGCTCGTCCAGGACGCCCAGGAACTGCCGCATGTACTCGGCGCGGGGACGGTGGTCGTCGGCCGGCCGGTTGTCGAGGTCGACGCGGTAGGTCTCGCTGGCGCGCAGCCGGGCCAGGATGCCCTCCAGGCGGTCGCCCGTGGCGACGTAGTCGTCGACGATCGCCTCCCGGGTGGCGCCGGCGACCTCCAGCGCCAGGGCGCAGAGCACCCCGGTGCGGTCCTTGCCGGCCGCGCAGTGCACGATCGCGGCGCCGTCGTCGAGGGCCATGGCCCGCAACGCCGCCAGGACCGAGTCGGGGCGGTCGCGGATGTAGCCGTAGTAGTAGCCGGTCACCCGCAGCTCGGCCATGCGCTCGTCGTTCTCGTCGCGCGCGGTCCAGGGCAGCACCTTGTCGCCCTCGATCGCGTCGCCCCCGGCCGTGTCGGCCTCGACGTCGGTGTACAGGCCGCCCTCGGCGAAGAGCGTGAGGTGGTGGATGCTCACCTGCGGCACGGCGGTGAGCGGCCCCGGCCCCTCCAGGCGCACCTCCGGCCCGGAGCGCAGGTCGACGACGTTGCGGAGCTCGCGGTCGCCGACGAGCACCCGCACGTCCCGCTCGGTCAGTCCCTGCAGGTTGTCCGACCGGTAGATCCGGCCGAAGCGCGTTGTCCCGCCGTCCACCGTGGCGAGCCCGCCGAGGTCGCGGACGTTGACGGCACCTTCGAGTTCGATCCAGCGCGTGAAGTCTCTCATCGCCCCCGAGCTTATACGCCGCTTTACCAGCGGACCGTTAACAGGGGGCGCCTGTTGCCGTAACTACCGACATCCTTGGACGGCGCCGACGAACACGCATCGATCCCCGTATCAGGCTCGCGGAAGGACCGACCGCGCCCTGCGGGACCTGTGAGCCTTCGCGCCGGAGCAAGCCCGTGGAAAGACCGATCGCGCCCTGCGGGGCCCGCGAATCTTCGCGTCGGAGCACGCCCTTGGGTGCGAGGCTCGCGCAAGGACCGATCGGGCCCCGCGGCGAGGAGGTTCAGCCGCCCGCGCGGCGCAGCAGTTCCAGGGTGCGGTCCATCCCGGCCCGGTTGCCCAGGCTGCGGTAGATGTCCAGGGCCCGCCGCAGCACCTCCGCCGCCGCCCCCCTCTCGTCCGCCTCCAGGTGCGTCTCCCCCAGGTAGCGCAGGCTCCTGGCCATCCACCAGCGGTCGCCCAGCTCCTCGAAGTCGCGCACGGCCCGGCGCAGGGACTCCAGCGCCTCTCCCGTACGGCCCAGCCTGCCCAGGGCGCGCCCGGCCGACAGCTCGCTCCTGGCGACCCCCCACGTGTCACCGAGCGCGACCAGGATCTCGGCGGCGCGGCGCACGTAGGTGAGCTCGCGCAGCGCGTTGGACGGATCGCCGACCTCGCCGGCCGCGCGCAGGCACCTGGCCTCCTCCCACAGCTCGCCGCGCAGCCGGAACATCTCCGCGGCCCGGTCCAGGCTGAGCCCGGCCCTGGTGAAGTCCTCCCCCGCGGCGCGGTCGTCGCCGTCGGCGCGCAGGGACCTGGCGGTCGCGCCGAGCACCTCGCCGTACGCGCGCAGCGTCTGCGCCTCGGAGTAGCGGTTGCGGTCGCGCTCGAACACGCCCAGGGCCTCCTCCAGCAGCTTCCGCGCCTCGGCGGGCCTGCGCTGGGCCAGCCGGAGCTCGGCGAGGTTGCGCCGGGTCCTGGCCGCCCACCAGCGGTCGTCCTCGTCGGTGAAGACGGTGATCGCGCCGGCCAGGTAGTCCTGCCCGCGGTCGAGGTTGCCGTCGTTGAACAGGGTCATGCCGACCGCGCGCCTCGCCCGCGCCGCCCACCACGATTCGCCGAGCCCCTCGAAGATCTCCAGTGCCCGTTCGGCGTCGCGCAGGGCGCTGCGGTGGCCGCCCTGCCCGCCCGCCACCGCCGCCCGGTCCAGCAGCGCGATGCCCAGCGCGCGCGGGTCGCCCGTCCGCTCCGCGGCCTCGCACAGGATCTCGGCGACCGTACGCCAGTCGGACCAGTAGGCCCGCAGCGAGTGGCAGAGCGAGCAGAAGGCCCTGCCCAGGCCCCAGGCCAGCTCCCACATCTCCATGCTCCTGGCCTGGCCGATCACCGCGACCAGGGTCAGCCGCTCGGCGTTGAGCCAGTCGGCCGCCGAGACCTCGGCCGACGTCACCGGCTCGGGCCCCGGCTCCCGACCGGCGGGCCTGGCGCGTCCCCAGTCCTGGGGCCAGCGGGCCACGGCCGCGGCCTCGGCCCGGCGACGGTAGCCGGACAGGACCCGCTCGATGGCGGCCCGGCGGCGGGCCTCGTCCTCGGCGAGCGCCGGCTCCCTGGCGAAGATCTTCACCAGGTCGTGCAGCCGGTAGCGCATCGCCCCGGACAGGTCGGTGCCCGAGCACTCGGCGAGCTGGGCGTCGATGAGCGCCTCCAGCTGGTCGGCGCCCTCCGGCTCGGAGGTGGCGAGCAGCTCACCGGCCACCCAGCCGGGCACGTCCGGGGCGTCGATCAGGCTGAGCAGGCGCAGCAGGCGGCGTTGCAGTCCGGTGCAGTCGTCGTGGCTGAGCTGGAGGGAGGCGCGCACGCTCTTGTCGAGGCTGCGGGCGATCTCCAGCTGGTCCAGGCGCCGGCGCTCGTCGAGCAGCCGGTCGGCGAACCGGCGCAGGGTCCAGTTCTCCCTGGTGGCCAGGCGCCCGCCGCAGATGCCGATGGCCAGCGGCAGGTGGTCGCACATCCGTACGATCTCCCGGGCCGCCTCCGGGTCGGCGGCCACCCGGTCGTGCCCGGCGAGCCTGGCCAGCAGTTCCACGCCCTGGGCCTCGTCGAACACCGACAGCTGCTTGTCGTAGGTGTTGAGCAGGAAGAGCGGCTGCCGGGACGTGATCAGGACCGCGCAGCCGGGATCGGCCGGGATCAGGGCCTTGACCTGGTCGCCGTCGCGGGCGTTGTCCAGGTTGATCAGGATGCGCCTGCCCTTGGTCCAGGTCAGCCAGAGGGCGCGGAGCTCGGCCAGGCCGCCGGGGTCGGTGGTGAGGCGCACGCCGAGCGCGCGCAGGAAGCCGATCAGCACCTCGGCGGGGTCGACCGGGGCCTCCACCTGGCCCCGCAGGTCGGCGTACAGCCGCCCGTCGGGGAAGTCGCCGGCGACGTCGTGACCGAAGCGGGCGATGAGCATGGACTTGCCCACCCCGCCCCTGCCGTACACCGAGACGACCAGCGGGGCGGCGTCCGCGTGGTCGCGGGAGCGGTGGCGCGCGGCGAAGACCTCGCGCAGCTCGGCCAGCGACTCGGTACGGCCGGTGAAGTGCGCGGAGACCGGCGGCCACTGGTCTGGCGGGCGCCAGATCGTTCCCGCCGAGGCGCCGCGCTCCTCGGCCCGGCTGCCGGCCGTCGCCCAGGTGAGCAGGCCGACCAGCAGCCCGGCGACCGCGGTGACGCCGACCTTGGCCTGAAGGGGCAGGTCCCACACGTCCAGCGAGGTGGCCAGGACGCTGGCCACGGCGGCGGCCAGCCCGGCCGCGGCGGGCGCGGCGAGGCGGATCCGGCGTCCCGGCCGCCGGCCGGGCGGCCGGAGATCCGGCCTCTCGGCCCTGTCGGCCCTGTCGGGCTTGCTGGGCTTGTCAGGCACGTTCGGCGCCCCGGCCATCCACACCCCTCGCACGAGGACCACGGCACGCCCGCGGCCTCCCCGTGGCGGCCGGCATGTCCCTTGATTCCTGGAAATTGAACCAGACGGCCACCCGGTGGCGCCGCGTCACCCGGGCGACGACCCGGGTGACGCGGACGACGGCGCCGGCGACGACGCGGCCGGTGCCATGGACGATGTCACCGTCGGTGACGCGGGCGATGTCACCGTCGGTGACGCGGGCGGTGAGGCGGGTCCTCAGCGTCCCAGCACGTGGCAGGTCGCCTTGGCCTTCTTGGACGGGTCGCTCTCGGAGACCGCGGTCAGGGTCACCGTGGCGAGGCGGGAGCCTCCGGCGGCCCTGCGGGCCACGGCCGTGACCTGGGCGCTCCGGCCCGGCTCGGCGGTGGCGAGCTCGTTGGGCAGCGAGGCCGTCCATCCCCGTCCCGAGACCGTCGCCGAGAGGCGGTAGACGTCACCGGAGAGGTGGGCGCTCACGTCCTCGGGGTGCGTCCCCCGCACCGGCGCGGTCCTGCCGGTGTTGAACAGCGGGAAGCGGCACGTCGAGGCGCCGCCCTTGGACGGCAGTCCCAGCGTGGGCAGCACCGTGACCCCGCGCCGGTTCGGCCCGGCGCCGTCCAGGGAGCGGACGGCCACGGTGTAGGAGAGGACGCCCTTGCGGTCGCGCTTGAGGTCCAGGACGTAGAAGTGCAGCCTGTTGGCCTGGTCCACGTACTCGAACTCCGAGCCCGAGCCGGTGCCGGCGTGGAAGAGCGCGTCCGAGAGCTGGCGGTAGTCGCCGATCGTGATGGGCACGGCGGTGCCGTCCGGCAGGACGTAGTCGGTCATGCCGATGTCCTGCGGGTTGGCGTCGACCACCCATTCGAAGGGGGCCTGGTCGACGTTCTTGGTCTTGGCCAGCAGCACGCCGGAGTCGGGCGTGAAGGAGTCGGCGCCCATCCGGTCCACGACCTCGATGGTGTAGTTGTCGTAGCCGCCGCCGTCGCAGAACGGGTCGGTGCCCACGTCGCAGGCCGGGGCGCGGTCGCCGCCGGTGAAGGCGATGTTGACGCCGGACAGGTCCTTCGCCCCCGGCTGGACGACGCGGGCGGTCACGTTCGCCACGACGAGGCCGGACTCGGCCAGCGCCTCCCTGGACAGGCGCAGCACGTTGGCCTCGTCCACCATCTCCAGCTTGATCTTGTTGCGGAGCATGTGCTGGGCACCCATCGAGGCGCCCGCGGTGGGCGGGATCAGCCAGCGGCTGTGCGGGCCCCCGGGGCCGTTGAAGCTGCCCCGGCTGAGCATCTCCCAGACGCCGGTGTAGGCCCGGCGCGGCGGCACCCCGAACGGGTTGTTGTAGTTGTCGCCGATGCCGAGGATGTGGCTGAGCTCGTGGGCGTAGACGCCCTGCCCGGAGCTCTCGGCCTGGGTGGAGGAGCCGCCCCCGGCGTTGGGCCAGATCGAGGAGGCCGAGGCCCAGGAGGTCCACTCCACGTAGCGGGTCCTGGCCCAGTTGGGCAGGGTCTCGTCGGGCGGTCCGAAGGCGTCGGTCACCGCTTCCTTGGTGGGGAACTTGATCGGGCCGAACTCCTGCCAGGTGGCCGACTCGTCCTGTCCGGCGCTCAGGTAGAAGATGAAGTCGAAGCCCGCGGGGATCTCCGGGCCGACCGCGCCGTTCCAGGCGGCCCGCGCGTCGGTGCGCAGGTTGCGGTTGCAGGTGTCGCCGGCCGGGCAGGCCGTGCCGCCCTGGAACTCCATGGCGTACTCGTGTGACTTGCCGGGCATCTCGTACGGCCCGAACGCGGTCAGTTCCACGCCGTAGCGGCCTCCGGAGTCCTCCATCCAGTACTCGTGGATGGTGTGGCCCCGGTTGAGGGCGCCGGGGGTGTTGAGGAAGTCCCGGTAGAAGCCGGCGACCTGGTCGCGGGGGATGTCGTGGGCCTCGGCGCTGGGGTTGCCGAAGACGGTCGAGCCCTTGGGCTGGGTCACCACGAACGGCCGGCCGGGGTAGTCGGCCAGGACGAGCGCGCCGCGGAAGGTCCGCTTGGAGCCCTTGACCGCGGGGTCGGCCCAGTTCGTGCCGGGGGGCTTGCGGTAGTCGGCCCACGTCATGTGGTCCGGGTTCTTCCAGTTCTGCGGGTCGATCGCGGCCGGGGCGGCGGGGTCGGCGCGGCGCGTGGCGTCGGCGCCGGGGGTGGTGGGGGCGTCCTGCTGCCAGGGCTGGGTCCTGGGCCACTGCTCCAGGCGCCAGGGGTGCTCGGGGTCCTGGACGGGGTCGGCGGCGGCGGGGAGGGAGGTGGCGAGACCGGCGAGGATCAGCATGGTCGCGGCGATCGCCGCTTTCACCAGCTTGGGGGGACGAGTCACGATAATTGACGCTATAGATCCTTTACAGTGGGATCAACAGCCCCCTGTCAGGAAGGGCGGAGGCGAGACCCGCCGGAGACCCATTTGAGATCGGGGGCCACTCCCCTTAACCTCTCCGGAGGGGACGAACACCAGGAGTGCCTATGCCCACCCGTGCCGGTCGGACCGTCGGCACGCGCGCCCGGGCAGTCGTCTCCGTCCACTGCGCCCCCGTCGTGCTCCCCGTCTGCGGCCCTCCCGTGCACGACGGCGCGATCGTCGTCCGCAACGACAGGATCGCCAGGGTCGGCCCGCGCGCCGAGATCGTGGCCGCCCATCCCCTGCTCACCCCGGTCCACTGGCCGGGAATGATCGTGCCGGGCCTGATCGACGCCCACCTGCGGCTCGACCGCGCCGCGGCCCCGGTCTCGGTGTACGGCGTCACCGCCGCCGGGGGCATCGCCGCCGACCTGGACGCGGCCTCCACCCTCGGGGAGGCCGGGCTGGGCGGCGTCACCTACCTGGAGACCCGCTGCGAGGACGAGGACCGCTGGGAGGACGAGGCGCGCGACCGGCTGATCACCGCGATCCGGGAGGTGGACCACCCGGGCGTCATCGGCATCGCCGCCCACTCCTCGGACGCGATCGTCATGGAGGACCTGACCGTCCTGTCCAGGACGTTCGGCCTGCGCCTGCACGTCGAGCCCGGACGGCACACCGTCGCCTTCCTCGACGAGGTCGGGGCGCTCGACGCCGGTTGTCACATCGCGATCTCCGGCCCGCTGGACGAGGCCGACCGCAAACTCCTGCGGGCCCGCGGCACGGTCGTCGCCATCTCGTCGCCGTTCGCCGCCGACGGGCTCCTCGACGGCGAGAGCGCGATCGCGATCGGCACCAGTGGCGGCGGCGACCCGCTGGCCGTCGCCCGCGCCCTCTCGCGCGCCCCCGGTCACGACCGGCTCCTGGTCGAGGCCGTGACGCTGGGCGGCGCGCGGGCGCTGGGCATGGGCGAGGGTCCCGGTCGCCTGGGCTGCCTGGAGCGGGGAGGTCGCGCCGACTTCGCGGTCTTCGCGGTGGAGCCCGGCGGGCGGGACCCGTACACCGTCCTGCTGCACGAGGGGCCGGGCCGGTGCGTGGCCACGTTCGCGGGCGGCGTGGCCCGGTGGCGCCTCGACGAGCCCGCTCACCGGGGCGGCACCGGGATCACCGGCGGCACCGGTGGCGGCGGTGGCGCCGAGGACGCGGGGGACGCGAGGAGCAGGCGCCTCGCCTGAACCGGCACCCGCCCCTTCCCACCCAAACGTCCTTTCATCCCATGTTTCACCGTCCCCGGCCCCGGACTCCCCCGCCGTGACGCGTGAATCGGCCGTCACCCTTTTTCAATTCCATGCGGAGATGAAACAATGGGTCATGGCGGAAAACACGACTCATGCGGTGACCATCAAGGAAACGCCCATCATGATGAAATTCATGATGCGCCTCTTCAACCCTCTGATGCGCGTCCAGATACGCAGGGGGAAAGCGCGCACCATCGGCGATGTGATCCTTCTTCATTTCACCGGGAGAAAGACCGGCAAGCGGTACGAGGTTCCCGTCATGAAGCAGGACGAGGGCGGCAGGCTCTGCGTCTACACCGAGGCCCGGTGGAAGGCGAACCTGCGCGGCGGCGCCGACGTCGAGGTGACCGACATGGGGGTGCGCACCCCGATGCGCGCCGAACTGATGGACGATCCCGACACCATGGCCGCCGAGATGGAGGGCCTGGTCCGGCGGATCGGGCTCAAGGAGGCGAAGCAGCGGCTCGGCATCGTCGTCCACGTCGACCGCCTGCCGACCCGCGAGGAACTGGCGGAGGCGATCCGCCGGCGCAACCTCGGGGTCGTCTACCTCACGCCGCGCTAGGGAACCGTCCCGGGCCCCGCCGGGCCGGAAGGCCCGGCGGGGCCGGGGAGCCGCCCCCGCGCGCCGTGCCGCGGGGCACGGCGCGCCAGGGAACGAACCGCCCCCGGGGCCGGGCGGGGGGGGGGGGGGGGGGGGGGGCGGGGGGGGGCGGCCGCCGCCGGCGGGGGGCGGGGGGGGGGGGGGGGGGGCGGCGCG
>NZ_JBNCLF010000005.1:197917-360076 GCF_049844535.1 Streptosporangium sp. DT93 | reverse complement strand
ACCCCCAACACCTCCGCGAACAACCCACACAACACCCCCGCCCCCCCCCCCCCCCCCGCCCCGCCCCCCGGGGCCGGCCCCCCGCGCGGCCCGGCCCCTTCGCTCAGCCCGGCTGGCCGAGTGAGCGCAGGTTGTTCGCGTGCCTCGGCGACACCCTGGCGGGGTACTTCTTGGGCTCGGTCCTCGCCGACCTGCGGGAGGCGTCAGGGCGGGGCTGCGGGGGCAGGGAGTGCGAGGCTCCCGGGAGCCGGACCGACAGGGCGTGGTTGAACACGTTCCTGGGGTCCCACTTGGCCTTGACCTGCTGCAACCTCGGGTAGTTGTCCTTGTAGTACAGCTTGTGCCAGGGCACCCCAGAGGTGTTCAGCGCGGGGTCGGCGAAGTCGTTGTCGGGGTAGTTGATGTACGCGCCGTCGTAGGCGTCACCGGGGACGGGGACGCCGCCGGTGTCGGCGTGCACCTCCCGGTAGGCCTCGCGGATCGCCGTCAGCCACTTCTCCTCCTCGGCCGGGTCCCACCAGCCGATGTCGAAGAAGCCGATGAGCGGCGCGGTCCTGTGCGGGTTGGCCGTGGCCGCCGGGTCCACGGCGTTGATCTTCCCGCCGAGCGACATCAGGTAGACCGACGCGCCGACGTCGCCCTCGCCCTCGGTCAGGAACCTGTAGATGACCTTGAGCTGCGCCGGGGTCCACGGCTTCTTCAGGTAGCCGGCCTTCGACTTGAACATGAGCGCGTACGCGCCGGCGCCGGAGTCGTAGGACAGGGTGACCTTCATCCACGGCGCCACGCTGAAGTAGTCGAAGACCGGCTCGATGCCGACGCCCTCGCCGACGGTCTGCACCAGCGTCCACAGGATGCCGTCCGCGCCGGGGACGTCACCGTCCATGGCCGCGAACAGCTCGATCCTCCCGCTGGAGCGGTGGTACATGGTCAGTGAGCTGTCGATGCTCGCGAAGGCCGGCTCGGCGTGGTTCTGGTGCTGCCAGCGGGCGTAGTTGTCGGCCAGCCGGGACAGCGACTCCTCGGTCATGTTCTCCCAGCTCCAGCTGGCCGAGACCACGTACTGCTGCGCGGGCGGCTTGGGCAGCAGGGTGGCGGGGTTGTTGCCCGTGGCACCCGGGGAGCGCATCAGGTAGCGGGTGACGATGCCGAAGTTCCCGCCGCCGCCTCCGGCGTGCGCCCACCACAGGTCCCGGTTGGGGTCGCGGGCCTCGCGGGTGGCGACGACGATCCGCGCCCGCCCCGAGCGGTCGACCACGACGACCTCCACGCCGTAGAGGTGGTCGATCACGAGGCCGTGCCTGCGCGACTGCGGGCCGTACCCGCCGCCGGCGATGTGGCCCCCGGCCCCGACGCTCGGGCAGCCGCCGGCCGGGATCGTGACGCCCCAGCCGAGGTAGAGCGAGCGGTAGGCCTTGCCGAGCGTGGCGCCGGCCTCGATCGCGAACGCCTTGTGGCGGGCGTCGAAGTAGACGTCGTTCATCTCCGAGATGTCGATGATGATCGACACCGAGGGGTCGTCCACGAAGTTCTCGAAGCAGTGACCGCCGCTGCGCACGACGATCTTCTTGTTCGCGCGCACGGCCTCGTTGACGACCTGCACGATCTGCTGGGCGGAGTGGACGACGCGGACCGACTCCGGCTGCGCCATGAAGCGCGCGTTGTAGCCCCGGGAGACGAGTTCCGCGTAGCGCGGGTCGTCGGGGCCGATGGTCGACGCGTCCGGCGTCGGGGGGCATCCGGGAGAGGCCGCGTTCGCGACGCCCGCCTCCGAGTCACCGGCGGCCAGCCCGACGGCCGCGCCTCCCGCGACGGCCATCACTTCCAGGAATCCACGGCGTGTTGCTTTGGCCACCGTTCTTACCAGACCTTTCGCATTTCACATTCTCATGAGCGTTTCTCCGGGGGGAGGAACGCCTTTGATCCACCGAGGGCGGGGCCCTCGTTCTTTCGTTTCCCGTGAGAATTCACGATCCTCGCGGGGGTCTTCACCCCTCGCCGGCGAGCAGCCTTTCCGCGGCGTCCTGGAGCAGGCCGCTCGCGGCGCGCACCTCGGCCGCGAGCGGCCGGTCGGCCTGCAGCGGAGGGGAGATCCGGGCCAGGTCCGCCCACAGGCCGGTGGCCGTCTCGTTGCGCCCGGCGAGCGCGCCGCGCTGGGCCACGCCGAGCGCGAGGGAGCCGACGACCAGCCACGCCAGCTCCACGGCCTCGGCTACGGAGTTGGCCCCGTTGAGCGCCATCGGCACGTGATCCTGGTTGCCGCCGTTCGTCGGCAGCGCGGTGAGGGAGGCCGGGTAGGCGAGCTGCCTGATCTTGGAGACGAACGAGGTGGCGCTGAGCTGCACCCCGGCCAGGCCGCTCCCCGCCCCGGGGCGGGGGGTGAGCATCGGCGGCGCCCCGCCGTTGTAGGTCGGGTCGCACAGCATCGCGAGCTGCCGCTCGGCGAGGAAGGCCACCTGCTGCAGGCACAGGCCGATCTGGTCGGAGCACAGGCCGACCGGCATGGCGTGGAAGTTGCCGCCGTGCAGCAGCTCGCCCTCGTAGAAGACGGGGTTGTCCGTGCAGCCCATGGCCTCGCGGACGAGGATCTCCTCGGCCCCGTAGAGCTGGTCGAGCACCGCGCCGAGGACCTGGGGGGCGCACCGGAGGCTGTAGGGCTCCTGCAGGGGCCGCTGGGGGTTGCGTTCCATGCCCTCGGGCAGGTCCTCGCGGATCCACCGGGCCACGGTGAGCTGTCCCGTCTGGCCCCTGACCCGGCCGATCCCGGCGTGGTAGGCCTCCGGGTTGGAGCCCAGGATGTCGGCGATCCTCGCCGTCAGGATGCCGACGGCCCGCACCAGCCTCAGCACCGCCTGGTGGTTCAGGATGCACACCGCCAGGCTGACGCTGGTCCCGTTGACGAAGGCCAGCGCCTCGCGGGCCGACCACTCGACGGGTTTGACGTCCATGTCCTCCAGGGCCCGCGCGGCGGGCACCACCGACCAGCCGTCGTCACCGCGCACCCATGCCTCCCCGCTGCCCGCGTGAGCCAGTGCCGCGTGGGCCAGCGGCTGAAGGTCGCCGCTGGCGCTCACCGTGCCGTCGCGCGGGATCGACGGCGTGAAGCCCGCGTTCCACAGGTCGGCCAGCGTCTGCCAGAAGTCCGGCGACACGGCCGAGTAGCCCTGGCGCATGCTGTTGAGGCGGAGCCAGACGATCAGCCGGCACACCTCGGGGTCCAGCGGCCTGCCCTGGGCCGAGCCCAGGTGGGCGATCAGGCCGGCGCCCTGCTCCATCGGGGAGTCGGACGCGGAGAAGGCCACCAGGGGGCCGAAGCCGTGGGTGACCCCGTACACCGACTCGTCGCCGGAGAGTCTGTCGGCCAGCAGGTCCACGCTGGCCCGCATGCGGCGGACGTCCTCGTGCTCGCAGGGCGCCACCCGGGCGTCCCAGCGCGTGCTCCTGACGATCGAGGCCAGGCCCTCGGTGGAACGTCCGTCGATCAAGGCTGTCACGTGTCTGCTCCCGCGTCGGAAAGAGAAGGTCGCTGTAGTCGCCGGAGTTTGCCGGTGTCGGAACGGTCGATCCGATCGACCAGGCGCACCTGCCGCGGCCGGGCGTCGAACCGCCCCACCGCCGCGCGCACCTCCGTGACGGAGAGGGCTCCCTCGCCCTCCGGCACCACGAGCAGGTCGAAGTTCTCGCCGCTGAGGGCGTCGGTGACGGGCAGGAAGGCCAGGTCCGCGCAGGGGAGCACCGACCTGACCGACTCCTCCAGCCGGTCGAGGTCGACCCTGCGGCCGTTGATCTTCACGAGCCGGTCGCGCCGCCCGTCGAAACGGAACCTGCGCTCGTCGAGCCGCCGTACGTGGTCACCGGTCCGCCAGACGTCGGCGGGCGCCTCGTCCGGCCGGAACGCCAGCCGGGGGCTGCGCACCACCAGCGGCGTCTCGTCGGGCTCGCCGCCCGGCGGCCCGCCGGACGTGTCACCGGGCCCCGCGGGCGCGCCGGGGGGATCGGCGCGGGGCTCGTCGAGGGGGGCGAACTCCACGTCCTCGAACAGCTCCCACGGCGGCCCGTCCGGGCTCCAGACGCGCGAGGCGATGCCACCGGCCTCGGTCGAGCCGAAGACCTCCACGAGGCGGATCCGCCCCTCCCGCGTCTCCTGGACGAGGGACTCCGCGGCCAGCGGGAGCGTGGCGGTGCTGTGCAGCACGCTCAGGTGCCCGGTCCGCTCCACCCAGGAGGCGTGCCTGCGCAGGATGGAGAAGGTCCAGGGGACCGCCACGACCGCCCAGCGCAGGGCGCGCGGGTCGGGGAGGGCGCCGAAGTAGCGCGGGCGGTACCAGGCGGGCAGGCGCAGGCGGGCGGGCACGAGCACGCTCGCGAGCGCGCCGTACACGTGCCGGGGCGGCGCGAAGGACAGCAGCGCCTCGGGACGGTCGCGTTCGATCAGCGCGGCCAGCAGGCCCGCCTCGGCCCACATCTGCTCGCGCGTCCGCCGCCAGGACCGGCTCGGGCCGGTGCTGCCGGAGGTCTCCAGGTCCACGGTCTCGGCCAGGGCGTCCAGGACGAACCGGTCGACGTCGACGCCGGGGTCGAGCAGGTCCCAGCGGACCAGCCAGGGGTCGTCGTTGATCCGCGGTGCCGCGAAGCCGGAGGCGAGCAGCTCCTGGGGCGAGACCTCGGTGTAGGCGACGGCGCCCGGGGGGGCGACGTCGCGGTGTTCCGGAGCGCTCTGGGTGGTCAATTCCGCCCCGCGGAGTGCTCGACGAGATCGAGGAAGTCCTGGACCGTTCTTATGCGCGCCAGGTCCTCTTCCGGAATGTCCACGCCGGTGTGCTCCTGCATGGAGAAGGCGACCTCGACGACCGCCAGGGAATCGAGGGCGAGATCGTCGGTGAATGATTTGTCCGGCAGCACCCTCTCCGCGGGCACGCCCGCCACCCTCTCCACGATCTCGGCCAGACTGGAAAGCATTTCTTGTTGCTCTGCGGACATTTCCTTCATCCCTTCACGGTCGCGTTGGACGGCTTTCCCGACTTCTCGTGCGGGTCAGGGTGACACGTCCGGCCGGCGGCGCAGCACGAGGACCGCGTTGTGGCCGCCGAATCCGAAGGAATTGCTGACGGCCACGTCCGCCGCGTGCTTCTGGGCCCGGTGCGCCACGAAGTTCATCTCCTCGTCCTCGGGGTCGTCGCAGTTGACGGTGGGCGGGGCGATCCCGGTGCGGACGGCCTCCATGGCGACCATCGCCTCGACGGCTCCGGCCGCCCCGAGCATGTGGCCCGTCATGCTCTTGGTCGAACTCACCGGCACGGACGTGGCCCGCTCGCCGAACACCCGGCGGATCACCTTGATCTCGGCGGTGTCGTTCATGCGGGTCCCGGTGCCGTGCGCGTTGACGTATCCGACCTCGTCCGGCGTGACCCCGGCGTCCCTCAGGGCCAGGCGCACGGCGCGCTCCACGGCCGTGCCCTCGGGGTGCGGGCTGGTCAGGTTGTAGGCGTCGGTGGTGGCGCCGTACCCGGCCACCTCCCCGTACACGCGGGCCCCGCGCGCCAGGGCGTGCTCCTCGCTCTCCAGCACCAGCACGCCGGCGCCCGCGCTCATCACGAACCCGTCGCGGCCGGTGTCGAAGGGCCTGCTGGCGGCCCGCGGGTCGTCGTTGCGGCGGGAGAGCGCCCTGGCCCTGGCCGCGGCGGCCAGGTCGAAGGGGGTGAGGGCGTCGTCGGCCCCGCCGGCCAGGACGACGTCGGCGTCGCCCCGCCTGATCAGCCTCATGGCCTCGCCGACGCAGGTCGCCCCGGTCGCGCAGGCGGTCGTCATGCACGTGGAGGGGCCCTGGGCGCCGACGTGCAGGGCGACCTCCGAGGCGACGGTGACGACGCCGGTGGAGGTGAAGGTGTACGGGCTCAGCGCCATGTGGCCGCGCGTGGCGAAGGCGGCGCCCGCCTCGACGAGCACGCTGCTCGCGCCGCAGGCGCTGCCCACCGTCACCCCCGTGCGGGGGGCGAGCCCGGCGTCGACGCCGAGGCCGGCGTCCTTGAGCGCGAGCGAGGCGGCCACCAGGGCCAGGTGCGCGGGCCGCGTGGTGCGCCGCACCAGGGGGGCCGGCAGCCACGTCTCGGGATCGAAATCCGGGATCTGGCCGCCGATTCTCACCGGAAGGCCGGAGACGTCAATTCCTGAAAGCTCGCGAATGGCGCTCGCGCCCTGGACCATGTTCTCCCACGCGGTTTCCCAGCCCACCCCGAAGGGGGAAAGGACTCCATAACCGGTGATGACCACCCTCCTGGGCGGACCACCTCTCGGAGAATCAATGCCGTCGATGACCACCAGCGCCTCACCGGGAAGTTCGGGAATCCCATGCCGGGCTCGACGGTAACCGAGGTCCAGGGGGTTCGTCACCGCCTCGGATACGCTTTTCCTACGAGCCGGGAACAAATCTTCTATTACATGGCGGCGGCGTTTCACAAGGGCCGCGCCGGTTTTCCCGGTCCGCGGGACGCCGTGCCGGGCGGTCCTGCCGCACCCGGGGCGGGGCGGGGGCCGGATCCCCCGCCGCCGGGCATCCCGGGCACGGAGGTGTCCCGCCAGCGAGACACCCCTCCACCCCCGTGACAGGCGGGATGGGAGATGTTCCCGTGACCCAGGTAACGATCGCGTCACCCCAGGAACCCGGCTTGCTCCTGCTTCGTTCGCCTAGATATGGCTATACGCGTAGGTCCGAGCATTTGTACCTGAGCGGGCGCTCAGGTGTTTTTCCACCAGATCTCCGCTCGGGCTGAGATTGGGAGAGCGTCGTTGAACGACCTGGTACAGGTACGTCTCCTCGGGCCGGTGCGCGCGATGCGAGGCGATGATGAGCTCGATCTTGGCTCGCCGACTCAGCGTAGTTTGTTCGTCGCGCTGGCGACACGTCCGGGGACGTCGGTGAGCCGGCAGGAACTGATCAATGCGGTTTGGGGCACAAACCCCCCAACAACCGTAGAAAGCAGCATTTATACATATATAGCCCGCCTGAGGCGGACTTTTGAGCCCAAGCGACAGCGAAGGGCTCCGTCCGCGCTGCTCGTGGGCGACGGCACGGGCTACCTGCTGGAGATCGACCCGCAGCGGATCGACTCCCAGATCTTCGAGGAGCACCTGGAGGGCGTCCGGCACCTGCAGCGCTCGGGCACCTGGTCCGAGGTCGTCGGCAGGCTGGACACCGCGCTGGCCCTGTGGCGCGGCCCCGCGCTGAACGGCGCGGTCGGCCCGCTGGCGGACGCCGAGCGGATCCGCCTGGAGGAGCTGCGCTTCACCGCCATAGAGGACCGCGCCCAGCTCATGCTGGAGGCCGACCGCGCGGGCGAGATCATCGGCGACCTGTCCGGCCTGGTCCGCACCCACCCCCTGCGGGAACGGCTGCACTACCTGCTCATGGTGGCCCACTACCGCTGCGGCCGGCGGGCCGACGCGCTCAAGCAGTTCCACAGCGTGCGGCGCCTGCTCATCAGGGAGCTGGGCATCGAGCCGGGCGAGGACCTGCTGCGCTGCCACGACCAGATCCTGAACGGCACCCTCCGCGCCCCCGTCCCCGCCGCCGACTCCTCCCCGGTGACGCTGACCTCCCGCGTCTCCGGTTCCTTCGCGCCGTTCGTGGTGCCCGCCCAGCTCCCCCGCGACGTCCCGGGGTTCACCGGGCGCAGCGAGGAGCTGCGGCGGCTGAAGGAGCTCGCCTCGGCCGCCGACGTCCGCGGCGAGGCCGGGGTCATCCTGATCAGCGGCGCCCCCGGCGTGGGCAAGTCGGCCCTGGCCCTGCGCTTCGCCCGCGGGCTCACCGACGACTACCAGAGCGGCCAGCTCCACCTGGACCTGCGGGGCTTCTCCAACGAGGCCCGGCCGATGGAGCCCGCCGAGGCGCTCGGCCACCTGCTCACCGGGCTCGGGAACGCCCCCGAGACGGGCGAGGACGTCCAGGCCCTCTCCTCCCGCTACCGGAGCCTGGTCGCGGGCCGGCGGCTCCTGATCGTGCTGGACAACGCCCGCTCGGCCGAGCAGGTACGCCCCCTGCTGCCCGGCGACCCCTCCTGCCTGGTGCTGGTGACGAGCAGGAACAGGCTGTCGGGGCTGACCACCCGCGACGGGGCCCTGCGCATGACGCTGGACCTCATGCCGAAGGACGACGCGGCCACGCTGGTGAGGAACGTCATCAGGCGGGCCAGCGGGGAGGCCGAGCATCCCCTGGCCGACCGGCTCTGCCAGGTCGGCGACTACCTTCCGATCGCGCTGCGGATCGCGGCGGAGCGGATGACGAGCCGCTTCCACGGCCAGCTCACCGTCGACAGCAGGGCGCTCCCCGAGCGGGACGAGCTGCTGGAGAGCGCCGACACCGAGTGCGACGAGCAGTCGTCGATGCGGTCGGTGTTCTCCTCCTCCTACAGCACGCTGCCCGACGACGCCGCGGAGATGTTCCGCCTGATGGGCCTGCACGGCGGCTCGACGTTCGACCTGGTGACGGCCGCGATCATGGCGGACGTCGGCCACGAGCGCGCGCGGCGGATCGTCGACTCCCTGCTGAGCGGGCACCTGCTGCGGATCACGCCGTGCAACCGGCTCAGGTTCCACGACGACATGCTGCGCGCGTACGCCAAGGACCGCGCCATGACCGAGATGTCCTACCGGACGCGCCGGGCCGTCGTCTCCCGGCTCGTCACCCACTACCTGCGCACGGCGGACGCCGCGATCCGCCTGCTGTACCCCTCGCGCTACCCCCTGCCGCCGCCGCCCCTGCCGCCCGACGGCGCGACGGCGCTGCGCCTGCGCGGCGCCGAGCAGGCGAGGACCTGGTTCGAGACCGAGCTGTCCAACCTCGGCGCCGCCGTGCGCCAGGCGGGCGCCTACGGTGTGTGCAATGTCAGGGAACGGCTCCCGGATCTCATCCAGACCTTCCTACGCGCGCGCTCGGAGGGTCATCCGGCCGTCCCGGCGAACAGCCCCCGCCCCGAGGGACCGCCCTCGATGTAGTCCACCTTCAGCCCGGCCGCCGCGAACGCGTCCTCGTACCGCTCCCGGGTGAACAGGGTGTTCACGTGGGTGACGGTGAAGTGGCGTACCGGCGTGGCGGCGTCGGCGACCACGTAGTGCACCTCCATGACGCTCGCGTCGCCCTCGCGGACCGTGCGCGAGACCCTGGAGAGGGTGCGGCCGTCCACCGTGACCACGTCCCCGGCCACGTAGCCCGGCAGGAACGACCCGGGGAACCACCACGGCTCGACGACCAGGACGCCCCCCCGGTTCAGGTGGGCGGCCATCGTCGCGACGGCCGCCGCCAGCTCCCGGTCGTCGCGCATGTAGGCGATGGAGCTGAACATGCAGGTGACCGCGTCGAAGGTGCGGCCGAGCGCGAAGTCGCGCATGTCGCCCTCGTGCGCGGGGACGTCCGGCATCCGCGTCCTGGCCACGGCCAGCATGTCCGCCGACAGCTCCAGTCCCTCGACGTGGTCGAAGAGCCCGGCGAAGAACCTCAGGTGCGACCCGGTCCCGCAGGCCACGTCCAGCAGCGACGACGCCCCGGGGAGGCGCTCGCGGACCAGCTCCGCGACGGTCGCCGCCTCGGCCTCGTAGTCCTTGCCACGCCCCGCGTAGATCGCGTCGTAGACGTCCGCCAGCTCGGCCTCGTACATGGTGCTTCCCTTCAGCGACCGGCGGCCGGGACGGCGGCGCGGTAGGTCTCGACGAGACCGGGGATGGCGGCCGCCACCTCGGCCGGTGCGGGCATGGCGCTCATCTCGTCACGGATCCTGCGCGCCTCCCGCGCGAAGGACGGCTCCGCCAGCAGCCGCAGGAGCGCCTCCCTGACCCGGGCGCCGGTGGCCTCGCCGCTGTGCATCGTCAGGCCCGCGCCCTGCTCGGCGAGGTAGCGCGCCCGCAGCGGCTCGTCGAACAGGTTGGGCAGGACCAGCTGGGGCGCTCCGCTCGCCAGCACCGTGAAGAACGTCCCGCTCCCGCCGTGGTCGATCACCGCCGTACAGGTCGGCAGCAGCGCGTGCAGGGGCACGAAGCTGACCAGCCTGACGTTGTCCGGCACGCGCTCCAGCTGCGCCTGGTGCTGCTCGGGCAGCGTGGCGACGATCTCCACGTCCAGGTCGGCGAGGCCGTCGAGGATCTCCTGCACCGGCACCAGGTAGCCGTCCAGGTTCTCCACCGACGTGGTCCCCAGCGTCAGGCAGACGCGGGGCCGCTCGGGCGGGACGCGCAGCCACGGCGGGATCACCGCGCGGTCGTTGTAGGGGACGAACCGCAGCGGGACGTGGTGGGGCTCGGGGCCCGCCCCCGGGTCGGGCGGCATCCGCAGGGAGGGCGGCGTGTAGTCGATCGTGAAGTTGCCGGTCGTCATCTCCTCGGAGAACTCCACGCCGACCCTGCGCGCGTGCGCGGTGATCCACGACTGCAGCAGGTCCGCGCGATCGTCCGGCGGCTGCTGCTCCTTGACCCGCAGGTAGTGGCCGCGCATCCGGCCGAACAGGTCCAGGGTCCACATGAACCGCGCGTGGACCGCCCCGCACGCCTTGGCCGCGATCGGCCCGGCGTAGGTCACCGGCTCCCAGATGACCAGGTCCGGTTCCCACCTCCGGCAGAACTCGGTCAGCCCGTCGATCATGGGCTCGTTGACCAGCCGGCACCACCAGGGGACGAACTGGGCGTACCCCTGCTTGAGCTGCTCCCAGGTGAGCCGCTCGGGGTTGTTGTCCGCCTGGTCGAAGAGGGGCACCGCCCGCTTGTGCTCGTCGCGGGGGTCGAAGAAACCGAACGCCCTGTTGGCCCGCCAGAGGCTGTGGTCCCTGCCCACCGGCACCGCGGTCAGCCCCGACCGGGTGATCACGTCGGTCAGGTCGGGCTGGCTGGCGACCCGGACCTCGTGCCCCTCGGCCTGCAGTGCCCACGCCAGCGGAACCATGACCAGGAAATGTGACTTCTCCGCGTAGGTGGCGAACAGAATACGCATGGTCGTCCTTGTCGTCCTTCCGGGTCGTCCTTCCGGCCTCCGGGGATGAGGCGCGCGGGCGCCTCCGAGCGTGGGACGGGTGGAGCGGCCGTCCCCGCGCCCCCGCCGAGGCCGGTCACGACCGGGACACGTCACAAGCCCTATCACATTCACTCCGCCGAAAGGCAATACCCTTTCGGCGGGCGGCGGGGGTTGATTTCCCGGCGAGCCTGAACAGTAGTCTCAGGCACCGCCGAAGACGAAAACGCAGGAGCTCCGATGAAAGGCATAGTCCTTGCCGGAGGAAACGGGACGCGTTTACACCCGCTGACCCTCGCGACCTCCAAGCAGTTGCTTCCCATCTACGACAAGCCGATGATTTACTATCCGATCTCGGTGCTGATGCTGGCCCAGATACGTGACATCCTCATTATTTCCACGCCGGACACCCTGCCGTCGCTGAGGGCGCTTCTCGGCGACGGCTCACAGCTGGGCGTGAACTTCAGCTACGTGCCGCAGCCGGAGCCGCGCGGGATCGCCGAGGCGTTCCTGCTGGGTGACGCGCACATCGACGGGGACCCCTGCGCGCTGGTGCTGGGCGACAACCTCTTCCACGGCGCGGGCTTCCCCGACCTGCTGCGCAGGGCCCGGGAGGAACTCGACGGCTGCGTCATGTTCGGCTACCCGGTGAGCGACCCCGAGCGGTACGGCATCGGGGAGCTCGACGCCGACGGCCGGCTGATCTCCATCGAGGAGAAGCCGAGTCTCCCGCGCTCCGACCAGGCCATCACGGGCCTGTACTTCTACGACAAGCAGGTCGTGGACATCGCCAGGGAGCAGCGGCCCTCGGGCCGCGGCGAACTGGAGATCACCGACGTCAACCGGGTCTACCTGGAACAGGGCAAGGCGACCCTGGTGCCGCTGGGACGGGGCTTCACCTGGCTGGACGCCGGGACGCACCAGTCCCTGCTGGAGGCGAGCCAGTACGTGCAGATCCTCGAACGCCGCCAGGGCGTGCGGGTCGCCTGCCTGGAGGAGATCGCCCTGCGGATGGGGTTCATCGACGCCGAGGCCTGCTACCGGCGCGGCACCGAGATGAGCCAGTCGGTGTACGGCAGATACGTCATGGACATCGCCCGATCACTCGCGTGACTGACAGCAAAGGTGCAGCCAAATGCGGATCCTGGTGACCGGCGGTGCCGGGTTCATCGGCTCGAACTTCGTGCGGCGCACGCTCTCGGGCGCCTACGAGGGCTTCGAGGACGCCCGGGTCGTCGTCGTGGACAAACTGACGTACGCCGGGACCATGGAGAGCCTGGCCTCCGTCGCCGGCGATCCGCGGCTGGAGTTCGTCCAGGGCGACATCTGTGACGCCTCGCTGATGTCGCGGCTGACCAAGGAGGCCTCCCTGGTCGTGCACTTCGCGGCCGAGACCCACGTGGACCGGTCGATCGACAGCGGCGCCGACTTCGTCACGACCAACGTGGTGGGCACCCAGACCCTGCTGGAGGCCTCGCTGGCCGGCGGCGTCGGGAAGTTCGTCCTGGTCTCCACCGACGAGGTGTACGGGTCCATCGAGACGGGGTCGTGGGTGGAGAGCCACCCGCTGGAGCCCAACTCCCCGTACTCGGCCTCCAAGGCCGCGGCCGACCTGCTGGCGCGGGCGTTCTCGCGCACCTACCGCTTCCCCGTGTCGATCACCCGGTGCCCCAACAACTACGGGCCCTACCAGTTCCCCGAGAAGGTCATCCCCCTGTTCGTCACCAACCTGCTCGACGGGGAGCGGGTGCCGCTGTACGGCGACGGCCTGCACGTGCGCGAGTGGGCGCACGTCGACGACCACTGCCGGGGCATCGCCCTGGTCGCGTGGCGGGGCAGGCCCGGCGAGGTCTACAACGTCGGGGGCAACGCCGAGCTGACGAACCGGGAGCTGACCGGGGCGCTGCTCGACATCGCCGGGGCGGACTGGTCCATGGTCCTGCCGGTGGAGGACCGGCCGGGGCACGACCGGCGCTACTCCGTCGACAGCTCCAAGATCACGGCCGAGCTGGGCTACCGGCCCCAGGTCCCCTTCACCGACGGCCTGGCGGCCACGGCCCGCTGGTACGCCGAGAACCGCGACTGGTGGGAGCCGCTGAAGAAGGGGCAGGCCACCGCGCCCGCAGCGCCTCCGGCGAGCCCGGCGCCCGGCGCCGGGACACCGGCCGGCGTGTGACCCGCCGCAATTCCCGCCGCCCGGCGGAGAAAGCACCGGAGAACGCATATCTGTCTCGCTGGCGGGACAAACGCCTTCCGGCCGCCGGCCGCGGGTTCTTTCCTATTCCGGACGCCGCTATATGGTGACGGGCGGAACCGATACGTTAACCTCCAGAGCTGGAAAGCGGTGCTGGGAATGGAGATCATCGGAAATGGCTTTCTCGCGAGGCACCTGCGCGCGATCGAGGGCGCGCATCCCGGGGTGACGATTCTCGCCGCCGGTGTGTCGCTGTGGAAGAATTCCGACTCCGACTACGAACGGGAAACCGCTCTGGTCGCCGAGACGATCGAGACGTGTCTCCGGCGGGGGCGGACCCTCGTGTTCCTCTCGACCGCGTCGATGAGCATGTACGGCGGCGCGGGCTGCCGGGGCCTGGAGGACGAGCCCCTGGAGCCCGTCACCCCCTACGGCTGGCACAAGCTCGCGCTGGAGCGGCGCGTCCAGGACTCCGGGGTGAGCCACCTGATCCTGAGGCTCGGTTACGTCGTCGGCCCGCACGTGCCCGCGAACCGGCTGATCCCCTCGCTCATCGAGCAGATCCGGTCCGACAACCTCACGATGTACCGCAGCGCGCGCAGGGACATCATCGACATCGCCGACTGGATCAGGGTCATCGACCTGCTGCTGGCCACCGGCACCACCCAGCAGGTGATCAACGTGGCCACCGGGGAGTCCGTGCCGATCGCGCTGATCGTCGACCACCTGGAGATGCGGCTCGGCGTCACGGCCCGCAGGCAGGTCATCGACGAGGGCACCTCCCACCACATCTCCGTGGAGAAGCTCCGGCGGCTGGTGCCGGCGGTCGGCCGGATGGGCTTCGGCCCCGGCTACCACCGCGTCGTGATCGACCGCTACCTGGAGGCGACCTCCCAGCTGGTGAACGGGACACCGATGCCGCCCGAGCCGGCCGGCCACCACTGACAGCACCGACAGCACTGACACGACGGGCCACGACGGCCAGGCCGGGTCGCGGGCGAGCAGAGAGGCAGGGCAGTGCGCACACCAGAGATCTTCGTCCGGGGGGTCGGCACGTTCGTCCCGCCGACGGTCAGCGTGGAGTCGGCCGTCGCGCAGGGGCTGTGCACGCCCGAGCACGCCAAGGTCCACGACATGCTCGGAGCGGCGGTGGCGGGCGACATCCCCGCCCCCGAGATGGCGCTGCGGGCGGCGCGGGAGGCGATCACGCGCGGCGGGCGCGGCACCGGCTCCCTGGGGCTGATGCTGTACGCCGACGTCTGGCACCAGGGCCCCGACGGCTGGTCGCCGCAGTACTACCTGCAGCACCACCTCGTCGGCGGCGACCTGCTGGCCGTCGAGCTGCGCCAGGGCTGCAACGGCGTGCTGAGCGCCCTGGAGCTGGCCGGCGGGTTCATGGCGGGCGACCCGCGGGGCCGCGACGCGCTGATCGTCACGGCCGACAACTTCGGCACCGCCCGGATGGACCGCTGGTGCTCGGGGCCGGACTTCGTGCTCGGCGACGCCGGGAGCGCGATGGTGCTCAGCCGCGAGCCCGGCTTCGCCCGGCTGCTCGCGGTGAGCTCGATCTCCGTGCCCGAGGCCGAGGAGCTGCACCGCGCGGGCACCCCGCTCTTCCCGCCGAGCGCCACCACCGGGGAGAGCGTCGACTTCAGCGCGCGGGCCGAGGAGTTCGGCCGGATGTGCGCGGCCGACACCGACCTCGCGCTCGCCTGGGTCATCGTGCAGCAGCGGATGATGCAGGTCCTCAGCCGGACCCTGGCCGAGGCGGAGATCAAGGTGGCGGACGTCACCCGCACCATCTTCACGAGCCTGTCCCCCGAGGCCGTCGAGCACCGGTGGATGGCGGTGCTGCGCATGCCCATGTCGACGTCGAGCTGGGACTTCGCCAGGACCGTCGGCCACCTCGGCGCCAGCGACCACCTGGTCTCCCTGGACCACCTGCTGTCCACCGGGGAGCTCGGTCCCGGCGACCACGTGCTCCTGGGCGGCATCGGCCCCGGCATCACCATCTCGTGTGCCGTCCTGAAGATCCTCGACACCCCCTCGTGGGTCTAGGACACCGCGTCGGAAGGGACACGGCCCATGGACTTCGGTCTCGGCGGCGCGCGCGGTGAGCGGCGCGACGCGATGTTCGACGGCGCGCGCAAGAGCCTGTACGAGGAGGACGGCCCGCCGCGGGAGCCGTTCACGCGCGAGCGCTGGCGGGCCGCCGCGGAGCTGGGCGCGGCCGGCCTGTGCCTGCCCGCCGGGTACGGCGGCGGCGGCCTCGGCGCCCTGGACACGGCGCTGTCCCTGGAGACGTTCTCCCGGGGCAGCGGCGACACCGGCCTGGCGTTCGCGCTGTCGGCGCACCTGCTGGCGTGCTGCGTGGCGGTCCGCGACAACGCGGACGACGCCGTACGCGCGGAGCTGCTGCCCGGCCTGGCCTCCGGCGCGCTGGTCGCGGCCAACGCCATGACCGAGGACGGGGCGGGCTCCGACGTGAGCAGGCTCGCCACCGTCGCCAGGCCCGACGGCGACCACTACGTGCTCGACGGCGTCAAGTCGTTCGCCAGCAACGCGCCCGCCGCCGACCTGATCGTCACCTACGCCACCACCGACCCCGGTCTCGGCTTCCTCGGCGTCACCGCCTTCGCGGTCCCCCGCGACCTGCCGGGCGTCACGGTGGGCGAGCCGATGGCGAAGATGGGCCTGGACGGCTGCCCGGCCGGCCGGGTGGAGTTCTCCGGCTGCCGGGTCCCGGCCCGGTTCAGGCTCGGCGCCGAGGGACGCGGCAGCGCCGTCTTCCAGGGCTCGATGGCCTGGGAGCGGGCCTGCCTGCCCGCGATCTACCTGGGGATGATGGAGGAGCAGCTCGGGCGCGCGGTGGAGCACGCGCGCGGGCGCCGCCAGTTCGGCCGCGCCCTGGGCGACTTCCAGGCCGTCTCGCACAAGCTGGTCACGATGAAGCAGCGGCTGGAGGGTGCGCGGCTGCTGCTCTACCGGGCGTGCTGGTCGCTGGACGAGGGGGACGCCGACGCGGCTACCCACGCCGCCCTGTCGAAGATCGCGGTGTCGGAGGCGGCCGTGGCCAACAGCCTGGACGCGATCCAGGTCCTCGGCGCGACCGGCTACCTGGGCGCCGCGGGCGTCGAGCGGCAGCTGCGCGACGCCGTGCCCGGCACGATCTTCTCGGGCACCACGGAGATCCAGCGGGAGTTCGTCGCCAGGGGGCTGGGACTGTGAGCCTGCACCGGCTCCTCGTCGACGCCGCCGCCCGCTTCCCCGGCAACCTGGCCCTGGCCGGCCCGGCCGGTGAGATGACCTACCGGGAGCTCGACCTGCGCGCCGACGCCCTGGCGCACGCGCTGGCCGGCGAGGGTGTGCGCCCCGGGGACCGGGTGGTGATCTGGGAGGGCAAGACGCCGCTCGCCGTCGTGGCGATGCAGGCCGTGCTGCGCCTGGGCGCCGCCTACGTGCCGGCCGGGGAGAGCGCGCCGGCGGCCCGGGTGGCCGCCCTGGTCCGCGACTGCCGCCCCCGCGTCGTCTGCGCCGGCGACGACCGCCTGGAGGCGCTCGCCTCCACCGGCGCCTCCGGGACCGAAACCGGGAGCGGGGACGGGTCGGCGGGTCCGCGTCTCGTGGACCTCGGCGAGCACCGGGAGCTCCCGGCGGGACCGCGGCCCGCGCCGGTCGACCATCCCGTCACCGGCGACGACCTGGCGTACGTGCTCTACACCTCCGGCTCGACCGGCGCGCCCAAGGGCGTGAGCGTCAGCCACCGCGCCGCCCGCGCCTTCGTGGACTGGGCCTCGGCCGAGCTGGACGCCCGCCCGGAGGACCGGTTCGCCAACCACGCGCCGTTCACCTTCGACCTGTCGGTGCTCGACCTGTACGCGGCCTTCTCCGCCGGGGCGACGGTCTGCCCGGTCCCGGCCGAGCTGGCCTACGCGCCCGCCCGGATGGTGGAGTTCCTGCACCGCGAGCGCGTCAGCGTCTGGTACTCGGTGCCCTCCGCGCTGACCCTGATGATGCGCGACGGCGGCCTGCTGGACGGGCCCCCGCCCGCCGCGCTGCGGGCGGTGCTCTTCGCGGGCGAGCCCTTCCCGATCGCGGGGGTGCGCGACCTGGCGGCCTGGACCGGCGCGCGGCTGCTCAACCTCTACGGCCCGACCGAGACCAACGTCTGCACCTTCCACGAGGTCGTCCCCGACGACCTGGCGCGCGACCGCTCCGTGCCGATCGGCCGCGCGACCTGCGGCGACGTCGTACGGGTGATGCGGCCCGACGGGCGCGAGGCGGGCGTCGGCGAGGAGGGCGAGCTGGTCGTGGAGGGGCCCACGGTGATGCTCGGCTACTGGGGACACGAGCCCCAGGCGGGCCCGTACCCCACCGGGGACGTCGTGCGGGTGCTCCCCGGCGGGGCGCTGGACTACCTCGGCCGCCGCGACCACATGGTGAAGGTCCGCGGCTACCGGGTGGAGCTCGGCGAGGTCGAGGCCGTCCTCGGCAGCCACCCGCAGGTGGCCGACGTCGCCGTGGTCGTCAGCGGCGAGGGCGCCGACGCGCGGCTGCGCGCGTTCGTGCTGCCCGCGCCGGGTGCCGCCCCGGGCGTGCTGGGGCTCAAGCGGCACAGCGCGGAGCGGCTGCCGCCCTACATGATCGCCGACGAGATCCGTCTCGTGAGCGAGCTGCCCAGAACCCGCAACGGAAAGATCGACCGGGCCGCCCTGAGCTCCGGGACCACGCCGTACGGCCATTCGTGAAGGAGACGCCCCTATGAGCACCGTCCTGTCCGAGCGGGAGATATCGGATCGGCTGATCGCCTTCATCCGGGAGCGGTTCCTGTCGGGAGACCCCGCCGGGGAGCTCGACGAGGACTCGCCGCTGCTGGAGTGGGGGATCCTCAACTCGCTCAACACCGCCCTGCTCGTCGCCCACATCCGCGACGAGATGGGGATCGACGTGGCGTTCGAGACGATCGACCCGCGGGCCTTCAAGAGCGTCCGCGGCCTCACCTCGGCACTCGTCCCGCACGCGGCCCCGGCCTGACCTCGCGTCCCCGGGGGCGGACCGTCCCCGGGGATCGCGTCGTTCAGGTCGCGACGGTGCCGCGATCGGCTCCGGCTCACGACCTCGGCGCGTGACCTCGGCCCGCGACGGTGCCGCGGTGCTCGGCGGTGAGCCGTTCCAGTTCCGGGACGAGCTCGTTGGGGGTGGGCATGGCCTCGATCTCCGCGCGCAGTCCTTTCGCGGCCTCGGCGAAGGAGGGCTCGCCCAGCAGGCGCAGCAGGTGCTCGCGCACCTTCTCGCCGCTGGCGTCGCGGCCGTGCATGACCAGCCCGGCGCCCTGCGCGGCCAGCCGCTCGGCCCGGAGCTCGTCGTCGAACATGAACGGCTCGATGATCTGCGGCACCCCCTGCCCGGCCATGGTGAGGAACGTTCCGCTCCCCCCGTGACTGATCACCGCCGAGCAGGTGGGGGCGAGGGCCTGGAGCGGGACGAAGGAGACCAGGCGGACGTTGGCGGGGACGTGGGTCAGCTCGGCCTGCTGCTTCTCCGGCAGGGTCGCGACGAGTTCGATGTCGAGGTCGGCCAGGCTGGTCAGGATCTCCTGCACGCCGACCGAGTAGCCGTCCAGGCGCTCGGTGGCGGAGGTGCCCAGCGTCAGGCAGACCCGCGGCTTCGACGGCGGGGTGTGCAGCCACGGGGGGACGACCGCGACCCCGTTGTAGGGGATGTAGCGCAACGGCACGTAGGTGTGCGGCAGGTCCAGCCTCAGCGAGCCCGGGGTCGGGTCGATCGTGAAGTGACCGCTGGTCATCTCCTCGGAGAAGTCCGTGCCCACCTTGGCGGCGCGGGCGCCGATCCAGGCGGCCATGGCGTCGCGCTCGCCGGGGCCCTGCCCGGCCAGGGCGCGCAGGTAGTGGCCGCGCATCCGGGCGAACAGGTCCAGGCTCCACAGCATGCGGGCGTGCGCCGCGCCGCACGCCTTGGCCGCGATCGCCCCGGCGTAGGTGACCGGCTCCCAGATCACCAGGTCGGGCTTCCAGTGCCGGCAGAACGCGGTCAGGTCCACGATCATGGGATCGTTCACCACCCGGGCCCACCACGGCACGAACTGCCCCCCGTACCCGTTCTTCAGGTACTCCCAGGTGAGCACCTCGGGCCGGTTCTCGGCCGGGTCGTAGGAGGGCTGCCGCGGCGCCGTCTGCGGCTGGTCCTTCGTCCGCCCGACCAGCCGGTGCAGGATGTGGTCCGTGCCGACCGGGACGGCGGTCAGGCCCGCCCCGGTGATGACGTCGGTCAGTTCGGGCTGGCTGGCCACCCGCACCTCGTGACCGGCGTTGCGCAGCGCCCACGCCAGCGGGACCATCCCCAGGAAATGGGTCTTCTCCGCGTACGCCGTGAAGAGAACGCGCATGACTCCCCTAATCGCTCTTGACGGGCCCCAGCGCCTGCGCGCTCAGGTAGTCGACCGCGTCGATGAAGGTGTACGGCTGCATGAAGCCGCCCGCGCGCACGTCGCGGTAGAGCCGCGCCAGCGGGTGGGAGGCGACGAAGGAGGCGCCGCCGATCAGGGTCTGGGCGTCGAAGACGATGGAGGGCGCCATCTGGTTCACCGTCATCTTCGCGCACTGGAACGGCGTCATCATCGCGGGCCCGCGCTCCTGCGGGTCGCCGGTGTCGTCGTAGGAGAGCCGGTCGGAGACGGCCAGGGCGGCCGCGACCGTGGACCTCATCGCGAAGAGCTTCGCGTCCATCTCGGCCACCAGCGTGCGGGCGCCGGCCGCGCCGGCCGTCCCCCTGCTCAGCAGGGTCGAGACGGCGATCTCGCGCGCCGACCGGGCGATGCCCGTGTAGATGCCGAGCATCGTGATCGAGCTCACCGTCTGGCCCGCGAGCATGGCGAGGTCCTGCTCCCCGGCCAGGCCGCGCAGCACCACGTCCTCGGGGGCGATGGGGCAGTCCTCGAACAGGATGTCCACGGTGCCCGAGGCCCGCATGCCGAGCCCGTCCCAGTTGTCCTTCACGGTCAGGCCCGGGGTGTCGCGGGTGAGGACCGCCATCGCGTACCGGGAGCGCTCGCCGGGGACGCGCGTCTGGGCGTACACCGCGAAGTCGGTCGCGATGGGCGCCAGGCTCACCAGCGTCTTGCCGCCCGTCAGCAGCCAGCCGCCGCCGTCGGCCGGCGTCAGGGTGGTGAGGCGCCGGTCGCGGGGGATGTCCTTGACGCCGGTGGGGACCACGGCGTCGCCAGAGCCCATGCCGCGCAGCAGCCGTTCGGCCAGGGCCCGCGCGTGGGCCGGACCGGTCCGCCACTCGTAGGTGAGCGTCAGCGCCCTGCTGAGCTGCATGTGCAGGGCGAGCGCCGTCGAGGCGTCGGCCTCGGCGACCTTCAGCAGCGCCAGGGAGACGTCGTGCAGGCGGTCGACGCCCAGCCCGCCGAGCACGGAGGGCACGGTGGCGCCGAGGACGCCGTCCTTGCGCAGGCCCGCGAAGACGTCGCGGGGGAACGTCCCGTTCCTGTCGTTGCCCGGGGCGGCCTCCGCGATCGCCGGCCGGTGCTTCTCGATGAGGTGGAGCAGCTCGCGACCCTCGGGCGTGATCGGCTCGAGGAGTTCTCCCTGCATCGCGGCGTCCTCGGTGTGCACTGTCATCGGCCCATCCCGCTTCCCCTCGTTCGCACGTCGGCCCACTGCCTTCGCATGCACCGCAAACGACTTTTCCGCTACCGGACGAAGAAATCAACCTTCAAATTATCCGTGCCCTCGAAAAAGGCCATTCGCATGGACATCGGAACCGCCGGAGAATAGCTTGACCCATCGATCACCCGGAACTAGCATCTGTCCCGCTGGCGAGACGGGGCCACCGCTTTCAGACGCGGTCGACGGCCGCCCGCCCGGCCCGAACAATTATCCAGGTAATCCCATTCAGCCGCGACGCCGAGTTGAAGGTGGAAGAACGTGCTCTTTCCCCACACCAAGACCAGAAGGACGCTGCTCCGTCACGCCAACCCGCCGGAGGGCCTCACGGCGCACGACCTCCTCCTCAAGGCCGGGCTGAACGACCTGCCCTCGGCCGAGGTGTTCGCCGCGCTGTACACCAAGGAGGTGTCCGCGCAGTTCACCGTGGAGCGCCAGGACACCGACCAGGTCGTGGGGTACGTCTCCTTCCACCACCTGGACCTGTCCGGCCGGCACGTGCGGGCGAGCTTCTTCACCGACCCGGTCTCCGCGGGCACCGGGGTCGGCGCGGAGGTCATGCTCCTGACGATCAACTACGCCTTCGCGATGTGGAACGTCAGGAAGATATATTTCTGGACCTCCGAGCCGGATTTCCAGATTCTGCACACGACCTTCGACACCGATCACAAAGAGGCGACTCTTCCCGAGCATCTTTACGATCGGGGCGAGCTGCGGGACGTGCATATCTATGCCGTCTACCGCGAGTTCTGGGAGGAGCACGGCGCCGATCTCCTCAACAAACTCGTGCAGTCGCCACTCCAGCGCCGGAACGCGGCGTCCGCCGATTCCGCCGATTCCGCCGATTCCGCCGAGACGCCGTCAGGAGAGCAGAGTTGACCGAGATGTTCGTTTCCGACCAGAAGAAGGACGTCCGCGAGCGGATCGAGCGCGAGGCGCTGAAGATCGTTCTTTTCAGCTCCAACGAGCTCGCCATCCCCGAGCTGACCGACCTCGGAGAGATCACCGAACCCAGCGAGCTGGGCAACCTCGACTCCTTCTCCATCATCCTCCTGATCCTCGCCCTGGAGGACGCCTACGGCGTTCCCCTCCTGGACGACATGGCCGGTTTCGGTGGCAGGAACTTCGACGATCTGGCGGATTTCGTCGTCGAACGCCTCCCTGGGCGAGCAGACGGTCCGGCATAGCGGTGAAGCACGGCTCGATACCGCTGACCGGGGGGAACGGTGCCGCCCCGGCGGCACCGGCGCCTCCCGAAGTCGTCTAGACGGCGTCTAGAACTCTCCCGTGACCTCTAGGGCAAACTCTCAGCCATCGACGGATCCGTCGAGGCGAAAGGGTGTGACAGACGTGACGACAGACGTGAACGGTTACCCGAGTCTTGCGACCACACATCACGGACAGGCCAGGCCGGCCCACAACGCGCGGATGGCACTGGACGCACCGGGTATGACCAGGAGAACGGCTCTCTCCCTCCCACCGAACATGTCGCTGACCGCCTGGAGCCGCCTGGGACGGCAGATCTTCATCATCTCCGACTCGTCCGCCTGGTGGCTGGGGGACTGGCTGATCTACGGCCAGGCCCAGTACCCCGACCGCTACAAGCGGGCGGTCGCCGAGACCTCCCTGGACTACCAGACCCTGCGCAACTACGCGTGGGTGGCCCGGCAGTTCAGCCTGTCCCGGCGCCGGGAGAAGCTCAGCTTCCAGCACCACGCGGAGGTGGCCAGCCTGCCCGAGCCGGAGCAGGAGATCTGGCTCAACCGCGCGGAGAAGGGCGCCTGGTCGCGCAACGAGCTGCGCCGGCGCATCAAGGCCGAGCGCAACGGCGGGATCACCGACGAGGTCACCCACATCCAGATGAACGTCATCGCCGAGCAGAAGAAGCGCTGGCAGGAGGCCGCGGAGAGCACCGAGCAGGACCTGCTCGTCTGGATGGTCTCCAACCTGGACCGGGCGGCGCTGGCGGCCCTGGAGGCCAGGGAGTCCGCCGCCCGGTCGGACGCCCTCCCCCAGTCCGCCTGATCCACCCGGGCCCCAGGGCCCGCCCACCGGACGGAGAAGACAGCTTGAGCCCCGATAGCGGCGACCCCTCCGAGGACGTCATCGAGACCGCCGTCACCACCGTCCGGGGATCGGAGAACCTCCGCCTCCGCTACCTGCCCGACAGCGTCCGCCTGCACGCCCGGACGGCCGGCTCCTCCCCCGCGATCACCTTCGTGGAGTACGGGATGCGCCGGGACACCGGCCGCCGGGAGAAGAGCGACCGGACGATGGGCTACGCCGAGCTGGACGAGCGGGTCCGCGCGGTCGCGGCGGTCCTGCAACGGCGCTGCGAGCCGGGCGACCGGGTGGCGGTGCTCTGCCCGCACGAGCCCGGCTACGTCGTGGCCTTCCTCGCCTGCCTGTACGCGGGTCTCGTCGCGGTACCGCTGTACGCGCCGGAGGCGCTGCGCAGCAACGAGCGGCTGCTGTCGGTGATGGGGGACTGCGCGCCGCGGTGCGTGCTCACCACCTCCGCGGTGCGCTCCTCCGTCCAGCGGCTGCTGGACGACATGAACGCCACCGGCACCCCCGCCGAGGACAGCGACGGCACCGGCGGCGCGCCCGGCCTGGTCTGCGTCGACGAGGTCTCCTCAAGCGAGGCCGGGCACTGGCGCAGACCGCCCATGGCGCCGGGCGACGTGGCGTACCTGCAGTACACGTCGGGCTCGACCGGCGCCCCGGCGGGCGTGCGCGTCACGCACCTGAACCTGGCCGTCACCAACCACCAGATCAGGGCGCACTGGCCGTCCTCGGTGATCGCCTCGTGGGTGCCGTTCTTCCACGACTTCGGCCTCGTCTGCGGGATCGTCAACCCGCTGGGCGCGGGCGCGCACTCGGTCAACCTCAGCCCGATGGCCTTCGTGCAGGACCCCTACCGCTGGCTGCGCATGATCTCCGACTACCGGGCCGACTGGAGCATCACGCCGAGCTCCAGCCTGGTCCAGTGCGTGCGCCGGGTGACCGGGGAACGCAGGAGCGAGCTGGACCTGAGCTCGCTGCGGCTGCTGACGATCGCGGCGGAGCCGGTGTACGCCGAGTCCACCGAGGCGTTCACCTCGGCGTTCGCGGCCGGCGGCCTGTCGCCCACCGCCCCCTCCCCCTGCTACGGCCTGGCCGAGGCGACCCTTCCCGTCAGTGCCCCGCGGGTGGGCGAGGGCATGACCGACCGGTGCTTCGACCGCGAGGCCCTGGCCGCCGGCGAGGCCCGCGAGCTCCCGCCGGGCAGCCCGGACACGGTGCGCATCGTGTCGTGCGGGACGCCGAGCCTGGGGGTGTCGGTGCGGATCCGGCACCGCGAGGACCTGGGCGCGCTGCCGGACGGCCGGGTCGGCGAGATCTGGGTGAGCGGCCCGAACGTGGCCGACGGCTACTGGAACCGGCCCGAACGGTCGGCCGCCGTCTTCGCCAAGCACCTCGTCGAGGCCGACGGCGACCTGCTCCCCGGCCCCTGGCTGCGCACGGGCGACCTCGGCTTCCTGCTGGACGGGCGCGTGCACGTGGTCGGCAGGGCCAAGGACATGATCATCATTCGTGGCCGTAACCACTACCCCGACGACATCGAGGCGACCGTGCAGGCCGCGCGGGACGCGGGCTCGGAGGTCGCCTCCGAGGGGTCGGCCGCCGCGTTCTCCGCCGGGATCGACGGTGAGGAGCGGCTCGTCGTCCTCGTCGAGGCCGATCCGGCGCTCCTGGCGGCCGGCGGGCCCGACCGGGAGGCGATCCTGCGCGACCTGCGCCAGGAGATCACCCGCCATCACGGCCTGACCGCGCACGACCTCGTCCTCGTACGGCGCGGCACCCTGCCGCGGACGACCAGTGGGAAGATCCGCCGTGGCGCCTGCCGCGAGCGGTACCTCCGCGGCGATCTCGCCCACTGAGCCGAAGCGGCTTCCCATCCGGAGGTGATGTTATGTCCAGGCCCCTTTACGTCTGGGACTATCTGCAGGAGTACGAGAACGAGCGGGAGGACATCCTCGACGCGGTCGACACCGTGTTCCGCTCGGGCCAGCTCGTGCTCGGCCGGGCCGTGCGGGACTTCGAGGCGGACTTCGCCGCCTACCACGGCGTCCCCCACTGCGTGGGCGTGGACAACGGGACCAACGCGATCGTGCTGGCCCTGCAGGCGCTGGGCGTCGGTCCCGGCGACGAGGTGATCACCGTGTCGAACACGGCGGCGCCCACGGTCCTGGCCGTCGACGCCACCGGCGCCACCCCGGTCTTCGTCGACGTGCACGAGGACACCTACCTCATGGACGTCGGGCAGGTGGAGGCGGCGATCACCGAGCGGACCCGCTGCCTGCTGCCGGTGCACCTGTACGGCCAGTGCGTCGACATGGAGCCGCTGCGGGAGATCGCCGTCCGGCACGGCCTGGTGATCCTGGAGGACTGCGCGCAGGCGCACGCGGCCCGCCACCACGGCCGGATCGCCGGCTCGATGGGCGAGGCCGCCGCGTTCTCCTTCTACCCGACCAAGGTTCTCGGCACCTACGGCGACGGCGGGGCGGCGATCACCTCCGACCCCCAGGTGGACGCGGCGCTGCGGCAGCTGCGCTACTACGGCATGAAGGAGCGCTACTACGTCGAGCGCACGCCGGGGCACAACAGCCGCCTGGACGAGGTGCACGCCGAGATCCTGCGCCGCAAGCTGACCCGGCTGGACGGCTACGTCGCGGCCCGCAGGGCCGTCGCCGCGCGGTACGCCGAGGCGCTGGCCGGCACCGACGTCGTCGTGCCCGCGGTCGCCCCCGGCAACGAGCACTCGTACTACGTGTACGTGGTCCGCCACCCGCGCCGCGACGACATCATCGAGGCGCTCAAGGCCTACGGCGTGTCGCTCAACATCAGCTATCCCTGGCCGGTGCACACGATGTCGGGGTTCGCCAAGCTCGGGTACGCCGCCGGGAGCCTGCCCGTCACCGAGGCGGCGGCCAAGGAGATCTTCTCGCTGCCGATGTACCCGTCGCTGACCGAGAGCGACCAGGCGATGGTGGTCGAGTCGCTGCTCAAGGTCCTGGCGGCCCTGTGACGGAGCGCGGCGGGAGCGGGCCCATGCGCGTGCTGTTCGTCAGCCACGCCGAGAGGACCCATTTCCTGGGCATGGTCCCGCTGGCGTGGGCGTTGCGCAACGCCGGTCACGAGGTGCGGGTGGCCAGCCAGCCCGAGCTGACCGGCGTCGTCACCGGGGCGGGCCTGACCGCCGTCCCGGTCGGCGCGAACCACATGCTGCAGCAGCTGCTCACCCACGCGGACGTCATCGAGCCGGACGCCCCGCCGCCGTTCGACATGGCGGAGGACCGGCCGGAGATGCTCACCTGGGAGTACCTGCGCCGGGGGTACCACGACGAGCTGGTGCCGTGGTGGTGGCGGGTCGTGAACGACCCCATGATCGTGGACCTGACGGACTTCTGCCGGCACTGGAAGCCGGATCTGGTGATCTGGGAGCCGGCCACCTTCGCGGGGGCGATCGCGGCCAAGGCGTGCGGCGCGGCGCACGCCCGGATGATGTGGAGCCTGGACCTGTTCGCCCGGATGCGCGGCCACTACCTGCGTGCCCTGGCCGAGCAGGGCCCCGGCGAGCGCGACGCCATGGCCGAGTGGCTGGGTGCCCGCGGCGCCAAGGCCGGTGTCGCCTTCTCGGAGGACATGACGACCGGGCAGTTCACGATCGACCACACGCCCGCCTCGCTGCGCCTGGACGTGCCGCTCCCCTACGTGCCGCTGCGCTACATCCCCTACAACGGCACCGCGGTCGTCCCCCCCTGGCTGCGGGTCCCGCCGGAGCGGCCCCGCGTCTGCCTGACGCTGGGCACCTCGGCCACCGAACGCCTCGACGGCTACTCGGTGCCCGTCCAGGACATCCTCACCAGCCTGGCCGATCTCGACATCGAGGTCGTGGCGACCCTGCCGGAGAAGCAGCAGGCCGAGCTGACGCACGTCCCCGGCAACGTCCGCCTGGTCTCCTTCGTCCCCCTGCACGCCCTCGCCCCCACCTGCTCGGTCGTGATCGACCACGGCGGACCGGGCACGGTGTTCACGGTGGCCGCCCACGGCGTGCCGCAGCTCATGACCCCCAAGCTGTTCGACGAGCCGGTCCTCGCCGGGAACCTGGCGGGGCGGGGGGCCGGGCTCGTCCTGCCCGCCCGTGACGCCACCGGCCCCGGGGTGCGCGAGCACCTGCTGCGCCTGCTGGGCGAGCCCTCCTTCGCCGAGGCCGCGGGAAGGCTGCGCGCGGAGATCGAGGCCATGCCCACCCCCAACGAGCTCGTCCCGGAACTGGAACGGCTCACCGCACTGCACCGCGGCACCGCCGTGAGCTGAGCGGCGCGCCACAGGAAGGAAAGACCATGCGGGTCCTGTTCACGTCGTACGCGGAGAAGAGCCACTTCCTCGGGATGGTGCCGCTGGCCTGGGCGCTGCGCAACGCCGGTCACGAGGTGCGGGTGGCCAGCCAGCCCGAACTGACCGACGTCATCACCGGGGCGGGCCTGACCGCCGTCCCGGTCGGCAAGAACCACGGGCTCGGCAGGCTTCTCCAGCTCGCCAAGGACACCGGCCAGGAGAAGGATTTCGACATGGCGGAGAACCGCCCCGAGATGCTCACCTGGAAGCAGATCAAGACCGGCTACCAGGGGCACGTCCTGTGGTGGTGCCGGGTGGTGAACGACCCCATGGTCGCGGGGCTGACCGAGTACTGCCGTCAGTGGGAGCCGGACCTGGTGATCTGGGAGCCGCTGACCTACGCCGGGTCGATCGCGGCCAAGGCGTGCGGCGCCGCCCACGCCCGCTTCATGTGGGGGCTGGACCTGACGGCCCGGATGCGCGGCCACTACCTGCGCGCCCGGCAGGAGGAGGGGGTCGCCACCGACGCGCTCGCCCAGTGGATGGGGGTGCACGCCCGGGGCTTCGGGGTCCCGTTCTCGGAGGACATGACGACCGGGCAGTTCACCATCGACTACACGCCCACCTCGCTGCGCCTGGACGTGCCGCTGACGTACCTGCCGCTGCGCTACATCCCCTACAACGGCGTCGCGGTCGTCCCGCCGTGGCTGCAGGTCCCGCCGACCAGGCCGCGGGTCTGCCTGACGCTGGGCACCTCGGCCACCGAACGTCTGGACGGCTACTCCGTGCCCGTCCAGGACATCCTCACCAGCCTCGCCGATCTCGACATCGAGGTCGTCGCGACCCTGCCGGAGAAGCAGCAGGGCGAGCTGACGCACGTTCCCGGCAACGTGCGCCTGGTCTCCTTCGTCCCCCTGCACGTCCTGGCCCCCACCTGCTCGGTGATGATCCACCACGGCGGCGGGGGCTCCTTCTCCACCAGCGTCGTCAACGCCGTCCCCCAGCTCATCCTCGCCGACATGTTCGACGCCCCCCTCAAGGGCGAACTCCTCGCCCGGCAGGGCGCCGGCCTCACCCTGCACAGCAGCCAGGCCACCGGACCCCGGGTGCGCGAACACCTGCTGCGCCTGCTGAACGAACCCTCCTTCGCCGAGGCCGCCCGACGCCTCCAGCAGGAGACCCACGCCACCCCCGGCCCCAACCAGCTCGTCCCCGAACTGGAACGACTCACCGCACTGCACCGCGGCACCGCCGTGAGCTGAGCGGCGCGCCACAGGAAGGAAAGACCATGCGGGTCCTGTTCACGTCACACGCCGAGAAGAGCCACTTCCTCGGGATGGTGCCGCTGGCCTGGGCGCTGCGCAACGCCGGCCACGAGGTGCGGGTGGCCAGCCAGCCCGAGCTGACCGACGTCGTCACCGGTGCGGGCCTGACCGCCGTCCCGGTCGGCAGGGACCACCAACTGCGGCGCCTGTCCAAGGTCAGGGAGAGGGCGGCGCCCGGCGCCCCGGCCTTCGACATGGCCGAGGACCGGCCCGAAGTGCTCACCTGGGAGCACCTGACGTGGGGCTACAGCGGGCTGGTGCCGTGGTGGTGGCGGGTGGTGAACGACCCCATGATCGGGGACCTGGCCGCCTTCTGCCGTCAGTGGGAGCCGGACCTGGTGATCTGGGAGCCGCTGACCTACGCGGGGGCGATCGCGGCCGAGGCGTGCGGCGCCGCGCACGCCCGCTTCATGTGGGGGCTGGACCTGACGGCCCGGATGCGCGGCCACTACCTGCGCGTCATGGCGGAGCAGCCGCCCGGCGACCGGCAGGACGCGTTCGCCGACTGGCTGCGGCCGCACGCCGAACGCTGGGGGGTGCCGTTCTCCGAGAACATGACGACCGGGCACTTCACGATCGACTACACGCCCACCTCGCTGCGCCTGGACGTGCCGCTGACGTACCTGCCGCTGCGCTACATCCCCTACAACGGCCCCGCGGTCGTCCCGCCCTGGCTGCACACCCCGCCGACCAGGCCCCGGGTCTGCCTGACGCTGGGCACCTCGGCCACCGAACGCCTCGACGGCTACTCGGTCGGCGTGCAGGACATCCTCACCAGCCTGGCCGACCTCGACATCGAGGTCGTGGCCACGCTCCCCGACAAGCAGCAGGGCGAGCTGACCCACGTCCCCGGCAACGTGCGCCTGGTCTCCTTCGTCCCCCTGCACGCCCTGACCCCCACCTGCTCGGTGATGATCCACCACGGCGGCGGGGGCTCCTTCTCCACCAGCGTCGTCAACGCCGTCCCCCAGCTCATCCTCGCCGACATGTTCGACGCCCCCCTCAAGGGCGAACTCCTCGCCCGGCAGGGCGCCGGCCTCACCCTGCACAGCAGCCAGGCCACCGGACCCCGGGTGCGCGAACACCTGCTGCGCCTGCTGAACGAACCCTCCTTCGCCGAGGCCGCCCGACGCCTCCAGCAGGAGACCCACGCCACCCCCGGCCCCAACCAGCTCGTCCCCGAACTGGAACGACTCACCGCGCTGCACCGCTCCGGCGCGTCCCGGCAGGCCGTGAAGTCCCGGTAGGCCGTCGACGAAGCGGTGGCGGGGCCGGGGGCGGCCCCGCCACATCGCGGGGATCAGACGACGTGCACCTCGGGCACGTACAGGATCCACCTGCCGCCCGCCTCGCGGAAGGCGCGCTCCTTGGCCATGATCTCCTCGGCGTGGTTCCAGGCGAACAGCAGCGCGTAGTCGGGGTAGGGATCGGCGAACGCGGCGGGCTCCCTGACCGGGATGTGCGAGCCCGGGGTGAGCCTGCCCTGCTTGGCGACGGTGGTGTCGCAGATGAACGGGACCAGGTCGGGGCCGATGCCGCAGTAGTTGGTCACGGTGGCGCTCTTGGCGGTCGCGCCGTAGCCCACGACCCGCTTGCCGTCCTCGCGCAGGTCGCGCAGCAGGGCGTTGAGGTCGTCGCGGATCCGCTCGACGTTGCGGGCGAAGCCCTTGAGCGTGGGCATGGCGGCGAGGTTGCGCTTGTTCTCGTCCTCCAGCAGCTCGGCCACGGCCGGGGCCGGGGTCCTGGCGCCGGCGTGGGCCAGCGTGTAGCGGACCTCCCCGCCGTGCACCGGGAGCCTCTCGACGTCGACGAGCTCCAGGTCGAAGCGGGCCGCCATGGCCTGCACGGAGCGGACCGTGAAGAAGTAGAAGTGCTCGTCGTAGATCTGGTCGAAGGAGGTGCGCTCGACGATCTCGGAGAAGTACGGGTCCTCGAAGACGAAGACGCCCGTGGGGGCCAGCAGCGCACCCACCCCGCGCAGGATCGACTCCATGTACGGGATGTGGCAGAGGGTGTTGGCGGCGTAGATGACGTCCGCCCGCCCGTCGGCGGCGAGGATGTCGCGGGCGGTCTCCTCCTCGAAGAAGGAGGTGCGGACCCGGATGCCCTTGGCGTGGGCCATCGCGGCCACCCCGCCGGACGGCTCCACGCCCAGGTGGCGGACCCCGGCCTCGGCGATCGCCTTCAGCATCACCCCGTCGTTGCAGCCGAGCTCGACCACGAACGGGTCGGTGCCGGTCAGCTCGGTGGCGAGCAGGCGGCGCGCGAGCTTCTCGAAGTGCTCGCGCATGACCGCCGAGCCCGACGACACGTACGGGTAGTCCTCGTGGAACATGCGGTCGCGGGGGATCTCCTCCATGAGCTGCACCATCGTGCAGGACTCACATATCCCGACGGCGAGCCGCACGAAGAACTCGTCCGCGAAATCCTCGGGACGGACGAACGCGTCGGAGAGCGGCTGGCGCCCGAAGTCGAAGAATTCGGCAAGGGGACCGGCGCAGACACGGCAGCGCGACTGGGAAGACATACTCGGCTCCTCGATTCGATGTGCACGGGAGGGGTGAATCAACTGAAAATCGTACGGAGATTCGCTTCGGGCATGCCGAAGAAAGGAAGCCGGGAGCGTTTGTTCAGGATACCCGGACGTCCCCTGCGGTCGCTTTCCCGGTGTTTCATGGTCATATCGTTATCCGCCGGGCCCGGCTGCGGATCTCGTCGACGAGCCCGGCCTGGGCGAGGGCCTGCCCGGTGTGCGCGGCCTGCACGGCCTGTCCATCGCCCCGCCTGACCGAGCGGGCGAACGACTCCAGGATGTTGACGAACTGCCGGTCGGCGGGAAGGGTCCGCTCCTCGACGTGGTCCTGCCGCTCCAGGCGCACGACCGGGCGCATCGAGTCGGGCGAGGTGTAGGCCCGGTCCAGGGTGAGCGTCCCGAGCGACCCCCACAGCGCGTACGAGCTGCGGTAGGAGTGCTCGAACCCGAACCTGATCTGCGCGCCGACGCCCCGGGGCGAGCACAGCAGCGCGCCGCCGTCGACGTCCACCCCGGTGGCGGCGTCGTAGCGCAGGAACGCGCCGCAGACCTCCAGGTCGCCGCCCAGGAAGAGCTGGGCGGCGCGGATCGGGTAGACGCCGACCTCGAACAGCGCCCCGCCGCCGAGTTCGGGCCGGTAGCGGAAGTCGCCGGGGTCGCGCGGCGGGATGCCGAAGTCGCCGGAGAAGGAGCGCAGCTCGCCGATGGCCCCCTCGCCGAGCAGCCGGCGTACCTCCTCGTGCTGGGAGTGGTGGGGGAAGACGAGGTTCTCCACCAGCAGCAGCCCGCTGCGCTCGGCCAGGGACAGCAGCCCCTCGGCCTCCTCGCGGCTGGTGGCCAGGGGTTTCTCGGCCAGCACGTGCTTGCCGGCCCGCAGCGCGCGCTCCACCCACCCGGCGCGCAGCCCGGTGGGCAGCGGGATGTACACCGCCTCCACGTCCGCGCGCTCCAGCAGCGCCGCGTAGCCGGTGACCGCCTCGCAGTCGAAGCGCCGCGCGAAGGTCTCGGCCTTGGCCCTCTCACGACCGGCGACCGCCACCGGAAGCACGTCCGGGCTGGCGGCCATCGCGGGCAGCATCCGCCGCCAGGCGATGTCCGCGCACGAGAGCACGCCCATGCGCACCGGTGCCGGTGAGGTCGTCAACGCTCCCCTCCCCACAGGCCCTGCAGGCAGGCCACCAGGGTGCGGGCCTGGACGTTGACGTAGTAGCTGTGCCGCAGCAGCCCCGACAGCTGGCCGAGGGTGACCCAGGCGTAGTCCTCGGGCACCTCGACGGGGAAGTCGTCCTCGGCCTCGATCACCAGGTACCTGATGACCGCGCCCATGAAGCGCCCCCCCTCCTCCGACAGCAGCGCATCGAAGCGGATCCGGGACGGGTCGGCGCCAAGCACGTACTCCATGAAGCGCGGGTGCCGCGCGGCGGGCACCCCCTCGTAGCTGTCGGGCGCGCACTGCAGGGTCGCGGCCAGCTCGACCATGTCCGGCAGGCCGCCCTCCATGCGGGCGTGGACCAGCACGTGCAGCACGCCGTGGACGCGTTTGACGACGAAGGCGACCACGCCCTGGCCCACCGGCACGAACAGGGGCTGGCTCCACGAGCCGACCTCCCGGCCGGCGCCGCTCACCGCGACCGCGGCGACCGTGAAGTACTTGCCCTCCTCGTGGGCGATCTCGTCGCGGGAGCGTTTCCAGCGGGTGATCTGCTCCAGGTCGACGCGCCGGCGGTCGACCAGCTTGGTGCTCCTGGCCGCGGTGAACCAGCTCAGCAGCCCGGTGGTGGTGTGCAGGGCGGCCCCGCCGCTGACGACCGAGCGGCGCAGCGCCCCGTGGAAGTCGCCCTCGCTCTCGCCGTCGCCGGCGCGGGCCAGGGTCGCGCCGTCGAACGGCACGCACGCCAGCACGGTGCGGGAGTCCATGTTGACGAGGTTGTCGACGCTCAGGAGTTCCTGGAGCTGGCCGATGGTGAGCCAGCAGAAGCCGTCGCGGACCTCGATGTCCTCGGCGTCGCCGGTCACCTCGACGACCATGTTGCGGTTGCGCTTGCACCAGAACCAGGAGCCGTGCTCGGACTGGAGCACGTCGACGAGCACGCTGCCGGGCCGGGGCCGGGTGAAGTACTCCAGGTAGGGCACGCCCGCGCCGCGGTGGACGCCGACGTAGTTGCTGTGCGTGGCCTGCACCGTGGGCGAGAGCTGCACGGAGTTGATGTTCCCCGGCTCCATCTTCGCCTGCATGAGGAAGTGGACGACGCCGTCGATCTCCTTCGCCAGGATGCCGAGGATGCCGATCTCGGACTGGTTGATGATCGGCTGCGACCAGCCCGCCTCCGGGTCCGAGCGGGTGCTGACCCGCAGTCCCTCCACGGAGAAGAACCGTCCGCTGCGGTGGACCAGGTTGCCGCTGCCCGGCGCGAAGCTCCAGCCGTCCAGGTCCGCGAAGGGGATCCGGGTGACCTCCGCGCGCTCCGTACGGTGGCGTTCGTCGAACCACTCCCTGAACTCGGCGAGGGGAAGGACGGCGCTGTCCCTGGCCATGGCCGATTTCGTCAGGCGGGCTCTGAATTCATTATTCTCCCGGCGCAGAGAATGTGATATCTGGGGGAGGCTGGTCATGTTCCGACCCTCCGGTCTATGGATCGCACGGCCTTCGCCGGAGAGTAATTACATACACCTCGTTAGTCCATTGTCTTCTTTCTTCCCGGGCTGTTCCACCGCGTCCGGAATCGCTTGACCGCCGGGTTCGCGGAAAATAGCGTTTGTCCCGCTGGCGAGACGGGACGGGGCGGAGCGACCCCTCGTCCGAGGGAGTTCCGAGGGAGTGTGGAGGCTCGATGGGTTCTTCTGTGAACGGCGGGGACGTCACGGTCGGCAGGATCGAGCCGTGCCGCATCGTCGAGCTTCCCGAGATCGTCGACCCCCGGGGCAGCCTGTGCGTGGTCGAGTCCGGCAAGCAGATCGACTTCGACGTGAAGCGGGCCTACTACATGTTCGACATGCCGCCGGAGACGCGGCGCGGCGGGCACGGCCACCGCCGCCTGCGGCAGCTGATCATAGCCGTGCACGGCAGCTTCAAGGTCGACGTGGACGACGGTTTCAACAGGCGCACGTTCGTGCTCGACCACCCCAGGCTCGGGCTCTACATGACCCCGATGGTCTGGCGCGACATGGTCGAGTTCACGCCGGGGACGGTCGGCCTGTGGCTGGTCTCCGAACCCTACGACGAGTCCGACTACTACCGCGACTACGACGAGTTCCTGCGGGACGCGCGGAGCCTCGCGTGAAGGTCCCCTTCCTCGACCTGCGGGCCCCCTACGAGGAGCTGCGCACCGAGGTGGACGCGGCCGTCCAGCGGGTGCTGAGCTCGGGCTGGTACCTCATGGGTCCCGAGCTGGAGGCGTTCGAGGCGGAGTTCGCGGCCTGGTGCGGCAACGCGCACTGCGTGGCGGTGGGCAGCGGCTGCGACGCGCTGGAGCTGTCCCTGCGGGCGATGGGCGTCGGCCCCGGCGACGAGGTGATCGTTCCCTCGCACACGTTCTTCGCGAGCTGGGCGGCGGTCTCCAGGACCGGGGCGCGGCCGGTGCCGGTGGAGCCCGACGAGCGCACCTGCACCCTCGACCCGGCGCGCGTCGAGGCGGCCGTCACGCCCCGCACCAAGGTGATCATGCCGGTGCACCTGTACGGCCACCCCGCCGACCTGCCGGCGGTCGAGGAGGTCGCGGCCAGGCACGGCCTGCGCGTCCTGCAGGACGCGGCTCAGGCCCACGGCGCCACCGGGCACGGCCGGCGGGTGGGGTCGCGCTCGCCGGACTCGCCGGGCTCACCGGATTCGCCGGGTTCGACGGCCGCGTTCAGCTTCTACCCCGGCAAGAACCTGGGTGCCCTCGGCGACGGCGGCGCCGTCGTCACGCAGGACGCGGAGCTGGCGGAGCGGGTGCGGCTGCTGCGCAACGTCGGCTCCCGAGAGAAGTACGTGCACGAGGTCGTGGCCCTCAACTCGCGGCTGGACGAGACGCAGGCCGCCGTGCTGCGGGTCAAGCTGACCCGCCTGGAGGAGTGGAACGAGCGCCGCCGGGCCGTGGCCGCGCGCTACCTGGACGAGCTCAAGGGCGTGGGCGACCTGGTGCTGCCCGATCCGGCCGCGTGGGCCGAGCCGGTCTGGCACCTGTTCGTGGTGCGCACCGCGCGCAGGCGGGAGCTGCAGGAGCGGCTGGCCGCCGCCGGGATCGGCACGCTCGTGCACTACCCGGTCGCGGTGCACCGCTCCCCCGCCTACGCCGGCGAGGGGTACGCGCCCGGGTCGCTGCCGCTGGCCGAGCGGCTGGCCGACGAGGTGCTGAGCCTGCCGATGGGCCCCCACCTCGACGCCCGCCAGGTGGACGCGGTCATCGCCGCGACGCGCGAGGCCTGCGCCTGACCTCTCCACCGGCTCGAAGACCACGGGACCCGCCTGAACACCCGAGGGGACCGGCCGGGCGAAGGCCCGGCCGGTCCCCTCACGCTTGCCTCAGGCCGAGCCGCTGTCGGGCTGCTCCAGCCACCCGGGGTTGGCCCTCGCCCACTCGATCGTCCTGGTCAGGCCGTCGCGCAGGTCGGTGGTGCTGCGCCAGCCGAGCACGGCGAGCGCCTTGGAGGTGTCGGGGACGCGGCGTGACAGGTCCTGGTAGGCGGAGCCGAAGCCCTCGCGCGGGTCCACCGGGACCGGCTTCTCCCCGCCGGTCAGCTCCACCACGAGCTCGATGAGCTCGCGGACGGTCGTCTCGACGGAGCTGCCGATGTTGAAGCACTCCCCCAGCGCCGCGCCGGCCGTGCCCGCCTCGACGGTGGCGGCGATCGCGTCGTCGATGAAGGTGAAGCAGCGCGTCTGGCCGCCGTCGTCGTAGAGGATCGGCGGCAGGCCGCGCAGGGCGCGGTGGACGCTGCGGCTGACCACGAAGCCGGGCCGCTGGCGGGGGCCGTAGACGTTGAAGTAGCGCACGATGGTGGCGTCGAGGCCGCGCTGGCGCATGTAGGCGAAGGTCAGGTGCTCGGCCAGCGCCTTGCTGGAGGAGTAGCTCCACCGGTCGGTGGCGGTGCTGCCGAGGACGCGGTCGTCGTCCTCGGCCCACGGGACGGCGGGGTTCTTGCCGAACACCTCGCTGGTGCTGGCCAGCACCAGCCGCGCGCCGGCCCGCCCGGTGAGCTCCAGCACGTTCCTGGTGCCCATGAGGTTGATGTCGATGACGTCCAGGGGCCGGTCGATGTACCGGTCGACGCCGACGACGGCCGCCAGGTGGTAGACGGTGTCGACGTCGTCGGTGATCACTCCGGCGAGCGCCTCGGGGTCCCTGATGTCACCGCCGACGTACCGTGCCCGGCCGCCGGTCGGGCCACCGTCCGAGCCACCGTCCGAGCCGCCGCCCGAGCCGCCGGACGAGCCGCTGCCCGGCCCGCCGGTCGGGCCGCCGTTCCGGCCTGGCGGGGTCGGCCCGCCGTCGAAGACCGTGACCTCGTCCCCGCGCCGGACGAGGGCCTCGGCGAGATGGCTGCCGAGGAAGCCGAGACCGCCGGTGACGACCACGTTCGCCATGTCCCCTACCTCCCGATCCCGCGGTAGGCGTACCCGGAGGCACGCAGCAGGTCGATGGTCTCGCGCGGATAGTAGGCGCGGCCGTCGATCACCGCGCACTTCGGGGCGACGTGCTCGCGGAGCGCGGCGAAGTCGATGTCGTGGAACTCACGGTGCCAGGCCAGGACGGCCAGGCAGTCGGCGCCGCGCACCGCCTCCTCCAGCGAGGCCGCCTGCGGAAGCCCGAAGAGCTTCTCGGCCTCGTCGGCGTCGACCAGCGGGTCGTACAGGGTGACCTCCACGCCCGCCTTGAGCAGCTCCTCCACGACCGGCCTGACCGGCGTCTCGCGCAGGTCGCCGGTGTTGTTCTTGAAGGCCAGTCCCAGGACCGTCACCTTCGCCCCCGCCGGTTGCCTGCCCAGTTCGGCCAGCTCCCCCACGATGAGGTCGCGGGTGTGGTGCGGCATGGAGTCGTTGACCTCGCGGGCCGCGGGGATCGTCAGCAGGTCGATGCCGTGCTCCTGGGCCGAGCGCCAGACCATCCAGGGGTCCTTGGTCAGGCAGGAGCCGCCCACGCCCACGCTCGGCAGCAGGATGTTGACGTTGCCGTTGCCCTTGGGGATGGAGTTGGCGGCGGAGATGATGTCGAGGACGTCGACGTCCAGCGCCGCGCAGACCCTGGCCAGCTCGTTGGCCAGGGCGATGTTGTGGTCGATCCACCAGTTGTCGGCGAGCTTGACCATCTCGGCCGCCTCCAGGGAGGCCACCGGGATGACCTCGACGCCGATCGTCCGGCGCCAGAACTCCACCGCGGCGGCCGAGGAGTCGGCGCACCAGCCGCCGACGATGATGGGGAAGCTGCGCAGCTCGCGCAGGGCGGTGCCCTCGGAGAGGCGCTCTGGGCAGAAGGCGACCCCGAAGTCCTCGCCGCAGACCAGGCCGCCGCGCTCCAGCAGCGGCAGCGCCAGGGAGCGGGTCACCCCCGGCGGGACCGTGCTCTTGAAGACCAGGAGCTGGCCGGGCCTGATGTGCCTGCCGAGTTCCTCGCAGGCGCCGCGGAGCTGGTTCTCCCGCATGACGCCGCGCTCGCCGGTGGGCGTGCCGACCGCGACGATCACCACGTCCGCCTCGGAGACGCTCTCGTAGCTCGTGGTGACGCGCAGCCGGTCGCCGGCGTGGCGGGCCACGAGCTCGGGCAGCCCGGCCTCGCTGAACCGGCAGTGCCCGGCGTTCAGCTCCTCGACGAGCACGGGGTCGGTGTCCACCCCGATCACGTTCACGCCACGGTCGGCCAGGACCGCGGCGACGCACGACCCGACGTATCCCAGGCCGAGAACCGCGGCCGTGATGTTCTCCCGCTCTGGCAGGAAACGCATGTCATCTCCAAAGGTCTGGCTTTACCGGGTGAGGACACGACGCAGGCGCCAGACGCCGAGGGCGAACAGGACGGCGGCGTAGCAGCTCAGGATGCCGAACTGGGGCAGGATGTCGACGATGGTGCCGCCGTTCCTGACCAGTTCGGCGAATGCCTCGTAGGCCCAGGCGTGCGGCGTCACGTGGGCGATGGTCTGCATGGTGGGGCTGAAGGACTCCAGGGCGACCATGGAGCCGCCGAGCGCGGCCAGTCCCAGCCCCAGGACCATGGCGACGGAGACCGCCGCCCCGGGGGTCTTGAACGCCGCCCCCAGCAGCATCGCGGCCCCGCTGCCGACCACGGAGAAGACCACGACGAGGGCGCCCGCCGCGAACGGGTCCCCCCAGTCGACCCCGAAGATGACGGCCGAGCCGATCATGATCAGCAGCGCCTGGGCCAGCGCGATGACCAGGCGTCCCAGGGCCTCCCCGGCGACGATGGCGCGCGCCGTGACCGGGCTCGCGTACATCCGGCGCGCCACTCCCGACAACCGGGTCTCGACGAGCCCGATCGCGGCGGTCAGCGAGGTCAGGAAGGTGAACATCAGCATCAGGGGCGGGGCCGAGGCGCCGAAGGGGTTGAACCCCTCGGGGAACAGGCTCCGGCCCGTGGTGGTGACGTTCACCCGCACGGTCCCGACCTCGGCCTGATCGGCCTTGGCCAGGTTCTGCTCGAAGGTCCCGGCCCCCTCCTGCTGCCCGAAGCGGGCGGCGCGCAGCAGCGCGGACTGCTGGGGGACGACGGAGCGGATCCAGGTGCCGATCTCGGCCGCGCCGGGGTCCTCCTGACGGGTCAGGTAGCTCACCTCGACCTGGCCGCCGCCGCGCACCTTGGCGTCGTAGTCGGCCGGGACGATCACGCCGGTCCGCAGCCTGCCGCGTTCCACCGCGGTGCGCAGCGCGGCCTCGCTCTCGACCCGCTCGACCACGATGCGCTTGCCCGAGCCGAGGGCCTGCACCAGCTGCTCCGACAGCGGCCCTGAGCCGCTCACCAGGCCCAGCGTGAGCTGCTGGTTGCCGCCGAACATCTGTCCGAGCACGAAGACCATCAGGAACGGCGCCACGACCAGGAAGAAGATGTTGGTGCGCTCGCTGAAGACCCGGCGGAGGTTGACCATTGCTATGGCGAGGACCTTCACGCATGCACCATCCTTCCGATGCGGAACAGGGCCAGGCCGCCTCCCAGGACGGCGAAGCCGAGCAGGGCGGCGACCGGGACGGCCACGGCCTGCAGCGATCCCCCGCCGGCCAGGTCGCCCAGGCCCTGCATGAACCACTTGTGGGGGGTGAGGTAGCCGAGCGCGGTGAGCCCGCCGAGCTGCGCGCTGGGGAAGAACACCCCGCCGAAGATGCCCAGCAGCATCGCCACCACCGACTGCCAGTTCGACGCCTGCTCGGCGGTACGGGCGAAGGTGGCCAGCGCGGTCATCAGCCCGGTGGCGGCGAGCACTCCCGAGACCACCAGCGCGGCCACGCCCAGCGGGTCCCCCCAGCGGGCGCCGATCACGAGCGTGGTGACCACGACGAGGATCGCCATGCTCACGATGCCGACCAGGACGCCGCTGAGCAGTTTGCCCACCACGATCGTGGGCCGGGAGATCGGCGCGGCCAGCATCCGGGTCAGCGTGCCGCCCCTGCGCTCGTCGAAGATGCTGGTGATGCTGAACACCACCGCGAAGAACAGGAAGAACATGGCCATGCCGGCCGAGTAGTAGGTGGTGACGTCGAGCTGGCGCTTCAGCGCGGAGGCGTCCTCGCGCAGCGTGACCGGCATGGGGAGCGCGACGGCCCGCTCGGCCAGCGCGGCGGCGCGCTCGTCGCCGGGCGCCGTTCCCGGGGGCGCGGCCACGGAGACGGCCAGCCGGACCGAGTGCAGCCCGGCGGCGTAGGACTGCGCGACCTCCCGGGCGACCTGGACCGCGACCGGCGCGCCGACGTTGCCGATGATCTCCAGCGTGGCGGGCCGTCCGGCGCGCGCGTCCGCGGAGAAGTTCGCGGGGACGACGAAGGTCGCCTCCACCTCGCGGCGCTGCGTCAGCGCGCGGGCCTCGTCGGCGGTGGCCACCGGCCGCAGGACCACGGTGCCCGACGCGCTCATGGGTTCCAGGACCTGGCCGACGAAGCCGGCGTTCCCGGCCGCCCGGTCGGCGTCGACCACGGCGTAGCGGGCCTTGAACTCCTGGCCCGCGTCGCCGAGGACCGCGTTGAGGATGAAGGCCATGCCGAGCGGCAGCACGAGCGCGAAGACGATCAGTGTGCTGTCCTTCGCCCGCTGTCGCAGGTCCTTCACGAGTATGGTGATCATTCCGCGCACCGTGGGCCTCCGTTCCCCTCAGTTCCCGCCGGTCCCTGCCGGTCCCTGTCAGTCACCGTCAGTCCCTGTCAGCCGCCGTCAGTCCCGCAGCGCCTTGCCGGTGAGGTGCAGGAAGACGGCCTCCAGGTCGGGTTCGCGCACCTCCGCCGAGCGGACCGACGCGCCCGTGCCCGCCACGACCTCGAACAGTCGCGGCAGCACCGCCCTGGCCCCCTCCACGAGCAGGTCGACGCGGGATCCCTCCCCGGAGACCTGGCGCACCTGCGGCACGTCGGCGAGGGCGTGCCGTACGCGGTCCAGGTCGCCGTCCACCTGCAGCAGCACCTGGTCGTTCTCGCCCACCAGGTCCACCAGCTCGCGGCGGGTGCCCTCGGCCTTCATCTGGCCCAGGTCGACGATGCCGACCCTGTCGCAGAGGCGCTCGGCCTCCTCCATGTAGTGCGTGGTGTAGAGCACGGCCACCCCCTCGGCGGCCAGGCGCTGCACGCTCTCCAGGATGGAGTTGCGGCTCTGCGGGTCGACCCCGGCGGTGGGCTCGTCGAGGATCAGCAGGCGCGGGCGGTTCAGCAGCCCGATGCCGATGTTCAGGCGGCGGGCCATACCTCCGGAGTAGCCCGAGACGGCCTCGTCGGCGCGGTCGGCCAGCCCGATCGTCTCCAGCACCTCGCCCACCTTGCTCTTGCCCTGGCGTCCCCGCAGGCCGTGGAGCTGCGCGAAGAACCACAGGTTCTGGCGTGCCGTGAGGTCCTGGTAGAGCGCGAGTTCCTGGGGTACATAGCCGATCAGCGCCTTGGTCGTGGTGTTCCGCGCGTCGTGCGGCTGACCGTCGATGACGACGGTGCCCTCGTCGCGCTCGACGACGCCGACAATCATGGAAATCGTCGTGCTCTTTCCGGCGCCATTCGGCCCGATCAGCCCGTAGACTTCGCCCTCGGCTATGGAAAACCCGATGCCGTCGACCGCAACTATCTGGCCATAACGTTTACGGAGTCCTTCGCACACCAGAATGCTGTCGCTCATACGGCCTGATTCAACACGTCCCGTTCTCGCGGCACAAGATATCGGAGAAGGAGCGCGGCAGGCTTTGCGTTCCGTCCGCGAATGGCCTACGGCGTTTGCCGTCGCAGAGGGCGTCCGATCTCGGAAAAGCGCCCGGGTGGGGCGGCCCTGACGCCCTGAGGCGCGAGGGGACCGCGAACGCGGGGGGAGACACGAGGTCTCCCCCCGCGAACGCGGAGAAAATCAGCAGGTGCTGCTGCTGATCGTGCTGCTGGGCAGCTCGGCGTACTCGGGCGCTACTTCGATCTCCTGCAGCTCGAGAATGTTGGACAGATCCATTAAGACACCTCCTTCGAGGGCTCGAATGTCAGGTCGGCCATGTGGCGACCCCGGGCCGTCCGGAAAATTCTTCCCCTGTGGCGGATCGTCGTCGTCGCCGGCTTCGGAAGGTGAACCGCTCGCATTTCACGGATTGCACGAAAACCACACCGTGACACCTCCACCGAAAAGCGATGACGAACGAAAGAGCCATCGAGGCGTCAATCCCGGCCGCTCCGGTCACGAAACATAGTTATGAACCCCCGGAATGCGCAACGGCCTGTCCTAAAACGGCCATCCGGCCGGTGTTTCCATAAGGCGAAAACAGCTCCGGGCGCGAGGCTTTAGCCGTGACATTATATTTCCCATGCACCACGCCGAGCCGAATGCCAGCGAGGACCGGGTAATCACGCTCCAGGAACTGCACGAAGTGTTTCACCGGATGACCGGGAGCGGCTACCGGGAGGTCCTGGTGGCGCTCTCCGAGGACCCGCTGGGCCGGTTCCTGTCCGGACGGCTGGACGAGCTGCGCGCCGGCGAGAACCGTTCGGTCTGCGTCGTCCGCGCCGGGACCGGCGAGACCGTCACCGGCGCCGGAACCGGAACCGGAACCGGGCCTGGGTCGCGGGCGGGCCGCTCCGGGGTCAGGACGCTGCCCTCGCTCCCGCTCTCGGCGCTCGTCGCCGACCGGCGGACGGCGCTGCTGAGCCTGCGGACCCCGCCCGGTGAGGCGCCCGGCCCCGTGGTCCTGGTCACGCGGCCCGGCCACGTCTCCACCCTGGCCTCCGTGCTCGACCACCTGTGGGAGGGCGCGTACGCGGCGCCGTCCGCGGAGGCGGTCCCCGCGGGGGGCAGGCCGCAGGGACGCTGCCTGGCCGTGCTCGCCCTCCTGGCGGAGGGGCTGACCGACGCCGCCGTCGCGGCACGGCTCGGGATCGCGGAGCGGACCGTCAGGCGCGAGGTCAACGGGCTGATGCAGTCGGCGGGCGCGACCAGCAGGTTCCAGCTGGCGCTACGGGCCCAGGAGCTCGGCTGGCTGCACCGTCCCGCCGGCGAGACAATTCCGGGAGCCGGACCGGAAGGCGGGCCCGTCCACGGCCGCGTACCGCTTTTTCACGACCGTGGATAACAGCGTTGACTATCCAGGAACCCCAAACCTAATGTCCAACCGTCAGCGAGATCCGACGGTTCGATCAGACGGGATCATTGCGTCCCGGAACCATCGCCGCCGAGAGAATTCAAGGTGACAGAATCGTGCTCATTCCCCATGTCGAGACCCAGCGGACGATGCTCTCGATCGCGGACCCCTCGGACGGGGTCGCCCTCTACGAGCTCCTCCTCGGCCTGGGGCTGCACAGCATGCCTCCGCTCAAGGTCTTCCTGGAGCAGATGAAGAAGCAGAACATCTCCGCGCTTTTCGCGATCAAGCTGCGGCACAGCGGTGAGACCGTGGGCTTCGGGACCCTGCACGACATGGACCCGGCCGGGCACATCCAGATCGGCATATTCACCGACACGGACAAGGCGCGGTACGGTCTCGGTGGCGAGGCCATGATGCTTCTCGTCAATTACGCGTTCGCCACGTGGGAGAACGTCAGGAAAGTCTATTTCGTCACCACGGACGCCAGCATCGACCGGATCGGCTGGGTCGGGAACCTCATCCCCAAGGAGGCGACCCTTCCCAAGCACATGTTCTTCCAGGGATGCCTGTGGGACGTGCACTTCTACGCCATCTACCGGCGGATGTGGGAGAAGGAGGGCGCCGACGTCCTCACCCGGCTGGTCTCCGGTCCCGACGCCGTCCGGTCGAAGGGCCTGCGCGCGCTCGTCCGTCACCTCAGGAATCTCGTCACGAGGCCCAAGGAGTACGCGCGGTGACCGACACCCCGACGGCCCGCACGCCCCCCGCGTTCGGCGGTGAGCGGCTCCTCGTGGTCGGCACCGGCGCCATCGCCGCGATGTACCTGCCGTTCTGGCTCAACTGGCTGACCACGGCGTACAGGAACCTCGAGGTGCAGGTCGTGCTCACGTCGAGCGCGGAGCGTTTCGTCAGCGCGCAGGCGCTGAGCGTGCTCGTGCGCCGCGAGGTCATCCCCGACCGGTGGCCCGAGGAGACGCGGCCGGACGCGCTGCACGTGCGGCTGGCCGAGTGGAGCGACAGCGTCGTGGTCTACCCGGCGTGCCTGAACTTCATCTCCAGGCTGGCCCTAGGGCTGGCCGACACCCCCGCGTTGCTGATGTTGCAGTGCACCTCGGCCCCCGTCGCGGTGGCCCCCTCGCTGCCGCCGGGCGCGATGGACAACCCGACCCTGCAGCGGCACCTGGCGACCCTGGCCGAGCGGCGCAACGTCGTGGTCTCGCCGGTGCAGGCGGTGCCCAGCCTGACCACCGGGCGGCGCGACGCGGCGGGGGCGCCTCCGCTCTCGACGTTGATCACCATGCTGGAGGCGCTGCGCGTCTCCCTGTCCGGCGACGGGTCCGGCGACGGGTCGGACGGCACGTCCGGCGATGCGTCGGGCGAGGTGTCCGGTGACGGGCCACGGGTCGCCGGGGCCGAGGCGGTCTGAGCCGGAGGGTCCCGCCGTGGCCGTGCGGGATTCACCGGTCCCGGCGGGACGGCGGACACGGCAGAGGCAGCAGCGGGGCAGCAGCGGGGCAGCAGCGGGCACGCGATAGGGAGCACCACGCATGCAGGACATGATGCAGATCTACACTCTGGCCGACCCGCTCTTCTTCGAGGAGCCCACGCGCTGGTCGGGAGGCGTCGGCTTCATCGGCGACGCCGAGCTCGCCGTGTCGCGCGAGGCCGTCCCCGAGGGCTGGGTGCGCAAGGAGCGCGGCGTCTGGGTCTCGCTGCGGCCGGCCGGTCAGGCCACCGCCGAGCAGGGGTGGAAGGTCCACCTCTCGGCGACGCTGGACAACGCCGACCGGCTCTGCTCGGCCGCCTGGGACCACTGCGTCGAGCGCGGCATCCCGTTCAAGCACCTGCGTGACCGCAACATGCTGCTCGTCTTCAACGCCAAGTACTCCCCGCGCGGCTCCAGCGGAAAGCTGGTCACCGTCTACCCGCGCGACGAGGAGGAGCTGCGGTCGGTGCTGACGGAGCTCTCGGCCGAGCTGGAGGGCGAGCCGGGCCCGTACATCCTCAGCGACCTGCGCTGGGGTCAGGGTCCGCTGTTCGTCCGCTACGGCGGCTTCACCGAGATGACGTGCGTGGACGAGCACGGCGAGAGCGTCTTCGCGATCCGCCACCCCGACGGCACCCTGCTGCCCGACCGGCGCAGGCCGGTCTTCGACCCGCCCAAGTGGGTGGAGCTGCCGGAGTTCCTCCGGCCGCACCTGGACTCCCGCCGCGACGGCGCGGGCGGCGAGCTTCCCTATCTCGTACGGCGGGCCCTGCACTTCTCCAACGCCGGGGGCGTCTACCTGGCCACCCGGCGCACCGACGACAGGGAGGTCGTGCTCAAGGAGGCCCGCCCGCACACCGCGGTGGACGCCAACCACCAGGACGCGATCACCCGCATGGCCCGCGAGAGCTGGGCGCTCACCGCGCTGCGGGGCATCCCGGGCATCCCCGAGCTGTACGACGAGCTGGACGTGGCCGGGCACCGCTTCCTGGTCGAGGAGTACATGGACGGCCAGCCGCTGAACGTGTGGTGCGGGACCGCCCACCCGTGGGTGACCAGGGCGGAGCCGACCGAGGAGGAGATCGCGTCCTACACCCGCAGGGCGGTGGCCGTCGCCGCGCGGATCGAGGAGCTGATCGCCGCCGTGCACGCACGCGGGGTGGTGTTCGGCGACCTGCACCTGGGCAACGTCATCGTCCGGCCCGACGAGTCGGTGGCCCTTGTCGATTTCGAACTGGCGTTCGACGCGACGGACGCCGACTGGCGGCCGGGGCTCTCCGCGACGGGGTTCGGCAGCCGGAACAAGAGCGGCGCCGACCGCGACCTGCACGCCCTGGCGGCGGTGCGCCTGGCCATGTTCGTGCCGTACAGCAAGATCACCGCGCTTCAGCCGGACAAGGTCCACGAGTTCGTACGGCTGATGTGCGAGGAGTTCCCGGTGCCGGCGGACTGGGCCGGGACGATCCTGTCCCACCTGACACCCCCCGCCGGGGCGGTTCCCTCCCCCGGGGCGTCGGCCTCTTCCGGCGTCTCGGTCTCCCCTGACGCGTCGGCCTCTTCCGGCGTCCCTGTCCCCCTTGACCCGTCGGCCTCTCCGGGTTTTCCCGTCTCCCCCGGTGGGGTGGCCTCTCCCGGTGCTCCCGTCTCCCCCGGTGAGGCGTCGCGGCCGGGCGGGGGGCTCCCGGACCTGGGCGAGCCGGTCGTGGACTGGGAGGCGGTGCGCGCGTCCCTGGCGAAGGGGATCCTCGCCTCCGCGGACCCCGGGCGCAAGGACCGCCCCTTCCCCGGTGACGTGCACCAGTTCCTGTCCGGAGGTCTCGGCCTCGCCTACGGCGCGGCCGGGGTGCTGTGGGCGCTGGAGGTGACCGGTCACGGCCGCCACCCCGAGCACGAGCGCCGGCTGATCGACGCGGTACGGGACTCCACCCCGCGCCGCCCGGGTCTCTACGACGGCACCGCCGGTCTCGTCCACGTCCTCGACCACCTGGGGTACCCCGACGAGGCGGCCGAACTGCTCGACCGGCACCCGGTGCCGGACCGCGCGAACATCTCGATGTTCTCCGGGTTCGCGGGCATCGGGGCGATGCTGACCCACCTGTCGGGCGGACGGGACGGCACGCCCGGCGCAAGCGGCCACCTGGCGTCGGCACTGGCCGTCGCCGACCGGCTGGCGGACGCCGTACGGCGCGGCGATCCCGGCACGGCCCGCGGCCCGAACCTTCCGTCCCCCACCCGCCCGGTGGAGCCCGGCCTGATGCGGGGCTGGTCCGGGGTGGCCCTGTTCCTCGTCCGGCTGTTCGAACGGACCGGCGACACCGGCCACCTGGACCACGCCGCGCTGGCCCTGGGGCTCGACCTCGACCGGTGCGTGACGACCGCCGACGGCGGGCTGGTGGCCGAGGAGGCGGGCGTGCGCACGATGCCCTACCTCGACGTCGGCAGCGCGGGCATGGCCCTGGTCGCCGACGAGTTCCTCGCCCACCGCGAGGACGACAGGCTCCGCGCGAGCCTGCCGGGACTGCTGCGCGCCTGCCGCACGCGCGTCGCGCTGCAGTCCGACCTCTTCCGCGGCACGGCCGGTCAGGTGGTCGTGCTCTCCCGGACCGGCGCCGGTGACGAGGAGCTGGACCGGCGGCTGCGGGACCTGTGCCGGCACGCCGTCTCCTTCCGGGGCCATCTCGCCTTTCCCGGTACCAACGGTTTCCGGCTCTCCATGGACCTGGCGACGGGCGGCGCGGGCGTGCTGCTCGCCATGTCGCAGGCCGCCGGGACCGGCACGGCCTTCCTCCCGTTCTTCTCGCCCCGCGGGAGGCGTTGAGATGGACGACGCGGCGGCGGTGTCGGTCAGGGGACTGCGCAGGCGGTACGGGCGGATCGAGGCCGTGAAGGGCGTCGACTTCGACGTGGCACCGGGCGAGGTGTTCGGCCTGCTGGGCCCCAACGGGGCGGGCAAGAGCACCACGATCAACATGCTGTGCACGCTGATCCGGCCCACCGGCGGCAGCGCGACCATCGGCGGGCACGACATCGTGCGGCAGCGCGACGAGGTGAGGCGCGACATCGGGCTGGTCTTCCAGGAACCGACCGTCGACGGCTACCTCACCGGCGCGCAGAACCTGAGCTTCCACGCCGAGCTGTACGGCCTGCCGAAGAACGCCATCGAGGAGCGGATGCGGCGGGTCCTGGACATCGTCGGCCTGTGGAAGCGCCGCGACGACCGCGTGCACACCTACTCCGGCGGCATGCGGCGGCGGCTGGAGATCGCCCGGGGCCTGCTGCACTCCCCCCGCGTGCTGTTCCTGGACGAGCCCACGGTCGGGCTCGACCCGCAGACCCGGGTGGCGATCTGGGGCTACATCGCCGAGCTGCGCGAGCTGGAGAAGATCACGGTCTTCCTGACGACGCACTACCTGGAGGAGGCCGAGTACTGCGACCGCATCGCGATCATCGATCACGGTTCCGTCGTGGCGCTGGACACCCCGGAGGCGTTGAAGGCCACGGTGGGCAAGGACCGGATCCGCATCCAGACCGACGACGACGAGGCCGCCGCGGCGGTGCTGCGGGAACGCTTCCTGGTGGAGGTCGCGGCACGCGACGGCGGGCTCGTCATCTCCGTGCCCAGCGGCGAGGAGTTCGTACCGCGCCTGTTCTCCGGGCTCGGCGTGCCGATCAGGTCCGTGCAGATGACCAGGCCCTCGCTGGACGACGTCTTCCTCGCCTACACCGGCTCGACCATCCGCGACGCCGAGGACGGCACCACCACCTCCGGCGACCCCGGCGACTTAGGCACCCCCGGCGACCCCGATGATCCTGGCAACTCCAGCGACCCCGGCGACCTCAACGATCCCGGCGTCCCCGGCGACATGCGTGGCGAAGAGGTGACGGCCCGTGGCCGCGATTGAGACTCCCCCCGCCCGCGTCCCGCTGCGCGGCGCCGCCCACAACCTGCGCGCGGTGCGCGTGGTGCTCCGCAGGGAGATGATCCGCTTCGCCACCGACGGCAAGCGGGTCACGGCCATGCTCTTCCAGGCCTTCATGTGGATCTTCATCATCGGCAGCGGGTTCGGGTCCCTGATGCCGGGAGTCCCCGACGGCGTCGACCTGAAGACCTTCATGTTCCCCGGCGTCATCTCGATGACGGTGATCCTGACCGCGATGTTCTCCGCCTCCTCGATCGTCTGGGACCGCGAGTTCGGCTTCCTGCGGGAGATGCTGGTCGCGCCGGTGAGCCGTACCGCGATCGTGTTCGGCAAGGTGCTCGGCGGCGCGCTGGTCGCGACGCTGCAGAGCCTGGTGATCGTGGCCATGGCCGGGCTGGTCGGCGTCCCCTACGACCCGGTCATGATCGCCGGGCTCGTCGGCGTGATGTTCCTGACCGGGTTCACCATGTCGGCCTTCGGGGTGCTGGTCGCCGCGCGGATGACGAGCATGGAGTCGTTCCAGGGAATCGCGCAGATGGCGATCATGCCCCTGATGTACCTGTCGGGAGCGCTGTTCCCGCTCACCAACCTGCCCGGCTGGATGAACACGCTGACGCTGATCAACCCGCTGACGTACGCGGTCGACCCGACGCGCCAGGTCGTCTTCGCCCACCTGACCGTCCCGCCCGAGGTCGCGGCCGTGTACGGCACCGGGGTGCGCTGGTCGGGGTGGACCGTCCCGGTGGCGCTGGAACTGCTGCTGGTCGGCGGCGCGGGCCTGCTCATGCTCGCCCTGGCCGTCGCCCGCTTCAACCGGACCGACTGAGAACCGGACCGGGCCGGCTCAGGCGGGCTGCGCGTCGACCGTGCCCAGCAGCTCCCTCAGCCGGTCGCGCTGCTCGGCGGTGAGGACCGAGAACAACTCCTCGGCCACCCTCCTGCGCTCCTCGCGCACCCGCCCGTACAGCTCGCGGCCCTCGTCCGTCACCACCAGCAGGGTGGAGCGGCGGTTGGCCGGGTCGACCTCGCGGCGGACCAGACCGGCCTCCTCCAGCGCGTCGACCACCGGGGTCACCGAGCGCGGCACGATCCGCAGCCTCTCGGCGAGCTGAACCATCCGCAGCGGCGGCTCGGACTCGACGATCACCCTCAGCGCCCGCGCCTGGCCGGGGCTCAGGCCGAGCGGGCCGAGCCGCTCGCCGTACCCGCGCCGCAACCGGCGGCCGACGCCGTGCACGAGGTCGGCCAGTTCCGTCTCCACAGCGCCGAACTTATCCCAGTGCGCCCGGGAATGAATGCGAGTTAACCTCTGTTTGAGCAAACATCAGAAAGGAGTTCCATGACGGAACCAACCAGGAGTGCCCCACGGCACGAAACACCGCATATGCACGACGAACCTCGCGCGCCCCTGCGGCGCGTCGTCGGCCTGTTCCGCCCTTACCGGGGACGACTGGCCTTCGTGGGCGCCCTCATCGGGGTGTCCTCGCTCGTCTCGCTGGCCTCGCCGTTCATGCTCCGCGAGGTGCTCGACGACGCCATCCCCAACGGCAGGACCGGCCTGCTGACGCTGCTCGCGCTCGGCATGGTCACGGTGGCCGTCGTCACCAGCGTGCTCGACGTGATCCAGACGATGGTCTCCACCGGGGTCGGCCAGCGCGTCATGCACGACCTGCGCACCGCCGTCTACGGCCACCTGCAGCGCATGTCCCTGGCCTTCTTCACCCGCACCCGTACCGGCGAGGTGCAGTCGCGCATCGCCAGCGACATCGGCGGCATGCAGCAGGTGGTGACCTCCACCGCCGCCTCGATCGTCTCCAACCTGACCACCGTGGTGGCGTCGATCATCGCGATGCTGGTGCTGGACTGGCGGCTGACCCTCATCTCGCTGGCGCTGCTGCCCGTCTTCGTGGCGATCAGCCGCAGGGTCGGCCGGGAGCGCCGCAGGATCACCTCCGAGCGGCAGCGGAAGATGGCCGCCCTGTCGTCGATGGTCCAGGAGTCGCTGTCGATCAGCGGCATCCTGCTCGGCCGGACCATGGGGCGTGGCCCCGAGCTGGCCGGCCGGTTCTCCGTCGCCTCCGACGAGCTGGCCGACCTGGAGGTCCGCTCCAGCATGGCCGGGCGCTGGCGGCAGTCCACCATCCAGATCATCATGGCGGCGATGCCCGCGGTGATCTACTGGTCCACCGGCCTGACCTCGGTCGTCTCCATCGGCACCGTGGTCGCCTTCACCACCCTGCAGACGGGCCTGTTCCGGCCCGCCGTCTCGCTGCTGCGGCTCGGCGTCGACGTGCAGAGCTCGCTGGCGCTGTTCGCGCGGATCTTCGAGTACCTGGACCTGGAGGTGGACATCCACCCCGGCACCCGTACGCCGGAGAGCGTGCGCGGCGAGATCCGCTTCGAGCACGTCGACTTCTCCTACGGCGAGACCCCGGCCCTGTCGGACGTGGACCTCACCGTCCCGGCCGGCACCACCCTGGCCGTGGTCGGCGAGACCGGCTCGGGCAAGACCACGCTGAGCTACCTGCTGCCCCGCCTGTACGACGTGACCGGCGGCCGGATCACCGTCGACGGGGTGGACGTGCGCGAGCTGACCTTCGAGGCCCTGTCGGAGACGGTCGGCGTGGTGTCGCAGGAGACCTACCTGTTCCACTCCTCGATCGCCGACAACCTGCGCTTCGCCAAGCCGTCGGCCACCGACGAGGAGCTCGTCGCCGCCGCGCGGGCCGCCCGGATCCACGACCACATCGCGTCGCTGCCCGAGGGGTACGACACCGTGGTCGGCGAACGCGGCTACCGCTTCTCCGGAGGCGAGAAGCAGCGGCTGGCCATCGCCAGGACACTGCTGCGCAACCCGCCCGTGCTCATCCTCGACGAGGCCACCAGCGCCCTCGACACCCAGACCGAGCGCGCCGTCCAGGAGGCCCTGGACACCCTGTCGCGCGGTCGCACCACCATCACGATCGCCCACCGGCTGTCCACGATCCGCGACGCCGACCAGATCGCGGTCCTCGACCACGGCCGCGTCGTCGAGCGCGGCACCCACGAAGAGCTCCTCGCGGCCGACGGCCCCTACGCCGCCCTCGTCAACCGCGACCACTCCCTCACCACCGCCTGACCGGGTCACGCCGGAACGGGCCGAGGGGACAGGAGAGAGCGTCTCCCTCTCCGTGAAACACCGACGACCGCGTCGCGGCACGCGCGATCATCCTGCTGTACTCGCGTGAGACACCGCACGTCGTGGAAAATCCCGGATGAGGGCTCGTGCCCATGTTCGGCGATGACCGGCTGGAGGACCGATGGACACTCAGGACAGCATTGACGTTCACATCACCAGGACCGGCACGCTCTGGCTCGCGACCGTGCACGGCGTGGCGGGCGGCATATCCGCACCGTCCCTCACGGAGCTGCACGGCGATATCGTCGCGGGGTTGCCCTTCCTGTTCTCCGACCATGATCGACCACCCGTCCCGGTGTTCCACCACACCCCGCCCGGCCTCGCCAAGGACGGCTGAACGCTCTCGCCGACCTCCAGCGAGGCCGACGCGATCACCGGCGATCACGCCGGAACAACCGAGCACGCGTCGGCCGGTCGCCGCGTGAAGCGCCATGGCAGGTCTCACGTGATGGGGAAGTCGAACTCCCCGTCCTTGACGCCCCCGATGAACGCCTCCCACTCCGCGCGGGTATAGACGATCACCTCGCCGTCAGGGTGACGACTGTGCCGTACGGCGACCCGCCCACTCCCGTCACCCAGCGGCCCGGCCTCGACGCAGTTCCCGCCACCGTTCTCACTCCGCGTGCTGATACGCCAGGCGACACCGGTCGGCCCATCAGGGCCGATCGCCTTGGTCTCTTCCATCGCGTTCACCTCGACAACTCCTCTGCCGTCGCGGAGATCAGCTCGGCCGACTCTTCACATGTGAGGGCGAGTTTCCGCAATTCATCGTATATCCGCACCAAGCGATGAGTATCTGGCGATTCGATATAGACAGCCCCCTTCGGGGTGTCCGCGTAGGCGACCTCGGGAAAAGGATCCTCCACCTTGAGAATCCGGAACGCACCGGTCGGGCTAGCATGCGCTCCGGCACTGAAGGGGAGGACACGAACCTCGATGTTCGACTGGACGGCACATCCGGCCAGATGCCGGAGTTGCGTTGCCATGCATCCCGCGCTACCGACCTGGCGCCGAAGCACACCCTCGTCAATGATCGCCGACAGTCGTGGCGGAGCATCACCGTTGAGAATCCCCTGACGGGCCATGCGAAGTTCGAGCCAGCGTGTTCTTTGTTCGACGTCCACGTCAAAATCGGCTGCAGCAATCACAGCACGCGCATAAGCCTCGGTCTGCAACAAACCCGGCAGCAATGTGGTATCAAATGTACGAATTTCCCTGGCCCTCGACTCCAACCAGACGTAGTCGATCAACCAGCCGACGACCTCACCGGCATAGCCGTCCCACCAGCCCTTCTGCCAGACCTCCTGGCTCAACTTCAGCAGTGCCTCACGCCGATGGCCGTCCGCAACGCCGTACAAGTCGAGAAGTGCGAACAGATCCGGTCTCCGAATGGGATATCCGCCGGACTCGAAGCGACTGACGGTACCCGGATCACGTTGCAGATACTCGGCCACATCCTTGAGGAGAAGATCATTGGCCTCCCTCAGGTCTCGAAGCTGCTGACCAAGCCACTGGGAACGCAACGTGATCCACTTTGGAGCGGCCATGTCCATCCCTTCCGAGACGGTCACGCAAATCCAGGCGCGACACAATCGATGAGGCCAGACAACTTGTCGAGCCCCTACAATTGTGCCACCATACCGAAAGTAATCGAGCCATCACAAGGAGTACACAAAGGCGACAGTTGCCAGCCCATCATGAGTTATGGGGACACCAACATCAGTATGTAGAAAGGTCGGGGCGGGCTTCGCTTGGAGGCCACGCCCACCCCGACCACAGCGGCCGGAAAGGAAACACCCGAGATGGAGCACTTCAACGGTTCCGACCACCCGACTGTCTACCACGGCGCATACCCTCCAGAAGTGGCGAACGGAAGCGACAGCAATGTCTTTCACGAGCACGCGGGTCTCACCAAAGAGGATGTAAGGGCGCTGGCCGGTGGTCTGCCTCGCGTGTTCGCGCTGGTTCAGGAGTTCGGTGACCATGACGAAGAGGGTGTCGCGGAGGTGGTGGCGTACGGGCTGGCGCTGCCGGGTGGGGAGGCGGCCACCGTCGGCGTGACCGCCCGGGGGTTCGGCAGCTGGCGAAGCGCCGACAGCGCCGCGCATAGGCTTCGTTCCGACCTCGTCTGGCTCGGGGAGGCCGGCGGTTGATGGGCCGCGTCGTCGTACGGCGACGACCTGGCCGGACCGGCCGTCCGCCCGACGCCGGGCAGTGGAGACGGGCAGGACGAGATCCAAAAGGACACCCTCCGTTCACGCCGGGGGGTGGCCAAGGTCGCCCGGAGGATTTACGTTCCGGCTGATGACCATGTACCGGCCGACTCGGAGGCAAATGATGGATCGTCGAACGCTGTTACGCGCGACCGTCGTCGGGGTGGGAGGCGCGGCGTTCTCCGGAGCGCTGTGGGGAGAGGCGTTCGGCGCCGTCGCCCAGCCAGGTCCCAGCCCCTACGGCGGCCTGCTGCCCGTGGACGCGAACGGTGTCGAGCTCCCCGCGGGGTTCACCAGCCGCGTGATCGCCCGTTCCGGCAGGCGCGTCGCCGGGTACACCTGGCACCCGGCTCCGGACGGCGGGGCGTGCTTCCCCGACGGCAGCGGCTGGATCTACGTGTCCAACTCGGAGGTCCCCCTCATCGGCGGGGCCTCGGCCGTGCGCTTCGCCGCGGACGGCTCCATCACCTCGGCCTACCGCATCCTGTCCGGGAGCAACGTCAACTGCGCGGGCGGCGCCACGCCGTGGGGCACCTGGCTCTCGTGCGAGGAGGTCCCCCTGGGGCGGGTCTTCGAGACCTGGCCCGCCGGTGGGCGTTCCGCCGAGGCGCGCACCCGGATGGGCCGCTTCAAGCACGAGGCCGCCGCCTGCGACCCGGTGCGGCAGGTCGTCTACCTCACCGAGGACGAGAGCGACGGCTGCTTCTACCGGTTCCTGCCCGACACCTGGGGGGACCTGCGCACCGGCAGGCTCCAGGTGCTCTGTGCCCCGGCCGAGCAGGTGACCGGGCCGGTGACCTGGCAGGACATCCCCGACCGTGACGGCTTCCCGACCGCGACGCGCAAGCAGGTGTCGGCCGCCAAGCACTTCCAAGGCGGCGAGGGCTGCTGGTACGACCGCGGCGTCTGCTACTTCACCACCAAGGGCGACAACCGGGTCTGGGCGTACGACGCCACCGCCTCCAGCCTCGACCTGGCCTACGACGACTCGCTGGTGACCGGCGGGACGGCCCCGCTGACCGGGGTGGACAACATCACCGGCGCGCCCACCAGCCGCGACCTGTTCGTCGCCGAGGACGGCGGCAACATGGAGATCAACGTCATCACCGGCGAGGGGATCGTGGCGCCGTTCCTGCGGCTGCCCGGCCAGTCGTCCTCGGAGATCACCGGCCCGGCGTTCTCCCCTGACGGCTCGCGCCTGTACTTCTCCTCCCAGCGCGGCACCTCCGGGTCCACCGCAGGCACCGGCGGGATCACCTACGAGGTGACCGGGCCGTTCCGCACCCGGCCCTGACGTCCTGCCGCCGGCGCCCGGGCCCCCGGGCCGGGCGCCGGCGGCAGGGCTCACGGCGCCCGCGACGCCCGCGGAGCCCGCGGAGCCCGCGGAGCCCGTGACGCTCACGGCGCCCGCGACGCCCGCGATGCCCGTGACGCTCACGGCGCTTCGCGTACCGTCGCGCCGGACGCCGCGCGCACGGTCCCGCGCGCCGTCAGGAAGAGGGCGAGCGCGCCGAGGACGAGGAACACCTGGGCGACCAGGTTGGCGGTGGTCGCGACGTCGTGGAGCATCAGCAGCAGGAAGCCCAGGATCGAGTAGGTCAGCAGGGCGCCGCCCGCGCATGCGAGCCGGTGCGCCGCGCCCCAGTCCCGGCTCCGTGACCACCGGACGATCACGACCGCCGCCGCGGCGAGCAGCGCGACGCCCATGGGGACCCCCCACCAGTTCTCCGGCCGGGCGGCGAACACCGCGGACGCGACGAACACCGCCGCCCCGGCCTGCCACGGGGCCGGTGCCCACCGGGACACCGGCGGCCGGGGACGTCCCGCCAGGAACGCGGCGACGACCAGCAGGACCACCAGGACGGCGGCCGCGACCCGCTGCGGCGCCGACGCCATGAACCCGCTCTCGTCGTGGATGCCGCCGAAGATGAGCAGCGATCCCAGGACGAACACGACCCCGGTGACGGCCAGGCCGAACCTGCCCAGCCAGGGAACGGCGGCGCGACGGGGCACCAGGCTCTCGGCGAGGACGATCGGGACGCCGATGCTCCAGATCGCGTGCCCGGCGACGAAGCCGACGGCGTTGGTGCCGCTGATGCCCAGCGCCGGGACGAAGGTGGCGTGCGAGGCGTCGTCCTCGAACAGCGGGGCCGGGTTGAAGAGGGTCTGGTCGATCAGGCCCGCCTCCAGCAGGCCGTACGCGCACCCCAGCAGCAGGATCGTCGGCCAGCCGCGCCCGGTGCGCCGTGCCGTCTCGCGGACGAGGATCGCGCCGCCGCCGTACATCGGCGCGAGGAGGAGCAGACCCCACAGCTCGGAGGCGGGGACGTTGCCGAGCAGGTACTCGGCGACCAGCGGGGACAGCGGGAACAGCCCCAGGGCGGGGGCGATCCGCCGCATCGTCCCCTGCCCCCGCTTCGGGGCGAGGTGGGGGGCGGGAGACGGCCGGGACGGGTCGCCGGGAGCGTTCACGGTCACGAGGACGACGCTAGGCCGGGAGGGCTCCCGCCACATCAATCACAAGAACGGCTTACGACCAACTTTGGATGGATTCCAGCACAGTTGGACAATTAGAAAATCAACCCTCATATCACTCTTCTAGGATTGATACCGAGAAAGGTCTGGTAAATAGCGAAGAACCGGGAAAATATAAACAAGAACGTACGCGAGTCGGTCGCGACCTTTCCTGCGGGCCGGCCTCTCCGTGCGCAACGCCCTGGTCCGGACCGCGAGGACGCCGGCGTACGGGGTCCATGACCGCGCCTTCGACGGCATCCCGTTCTGGAGAGCACGATGGTCGATCTGGGTTTCACCGGGACGAGCAGACCCGCCAACGACTACCGCCTGCTGGGTGTCACCGACGGGGACACCCCCACCATCGCCATGGCGATCCGGATGGTGTCGATCGACACCCCGGAGAGCGCGTACGGCGGCAGCCCTCCCACCGCGCAGGCGGCCCTGGAGCGCGCCCGGGTCCGGCTGCTGGACGGCACCTACGACGCCCTGCCCGAGGATCTGCGCGCGTACCTGGCGTCCAGGATCACCCCCGACGCGGCCGCGCGGCACCAGGCCGCGGGCAAGGCGGCCGCGGCCGAGCACCAGGCGGCGGTGACCGCCCGGCTGACCCGCCCCGACGGCTCACAGCGCAAGCTGGCCGTGATCGCCACCGGGGAGCTCATCGAGGGCAACGGCCGCCTGCTGGCCTACACCGCGCCCTGGTTCACCGGCACCGCCGCCGACCCGCTGCCGCCGCGCGGCGACCCCCGGCGGCGCACCTTCAACCTCGACATGATCGCCTCCGGCTGGGCGGCAACCTTCCTCATCTACCCCTCCCTCCCCTCGACCGCCGACCTGAACCTGCTGCTGGCCGAGGCGGAGGCGGCCTGGGCCGAGCGGCGCGGGGCGTGGGCGCGGTTCGGCGAGGACCTGCTGCTGGGGTACGAGTACCGGGCCTGCGTCAAGCTCGGCTCCGGCGACCTGCGCGACGGCCCGGACGCGGCGATCCGGCAGGCGTTCCAGCGGGTGTGCGTGGACCTGGGGACCATGCGGGAGACCGGCCCGTACGGCTACCACCGGGTGCCGCCCGCCCGCCGCCTGTGGATCTGGGAGACCGACCTGGAACGGGCCCGCCGCGACCTCCCCGTCGTCGCCGAGCCCGCCCCCTGAGCCCGCCCCCTGAGCCCGCCCCCTGAGCTCGCCGCCGCCTCAGGGGGCGTCGTCCGGGACCTGCCCGGCGTGGTGGTCGAGCAGCCGGCCGAGCAGCGTGACCAGTTGCCGGCGCTCGCCGGCCGAGAGCGGGGCGAGCAGGTCCTCCTGCACCCCGTCGAGCACCCGGTCCATCCGATGCAGCCGCTGCCGGCCCGCCTCGGTGATCGTCACCGTGTTGCGCCTGCGGTCGGCGGGGTCGGGGGCACGCTCAACGAGCCCCCGACCCGCCAGCTCGTTGACCGCGTTCACGACGTCGCTGCGGTCGACGCTGCACCTGCGTCCCAGCGTGGCCTGGCTCATCGGCCCGAACTCCTGCAGGGCGGCCAGCAGACGGTAGTGGTACCCGCGCGCGTCGGTCTCGGCGAATCCCGCGAACACCAGCCGCCGCGCGTGCACGGCCAGCTGGGTGATCAGCCAGCTCGGCTTGGAGGACAGGCGGCTCGGAGGCGACTCCATGAACGGTCACCCTAACAGGATCGTTGGCAGGACCCACAGTCCTCGTCACCGTCGGCCGCACCGGCCGGGTTCCAGGACCACGCCGGTCGGTGACCGATGCGCGGGCGTGAGTTCACCCGCGCCGAGGTCACCCCGGCCTGGTTCCGGGGCACCCGACGTCCGCGCGTACGATCTCACGTCATGGTGAAAGGAACGATTCCCTCCGGCGACGCCTCCGGGGCCGCGCGGCAGACCTTCCGCGTCGCCACCGCCGAGGACGTCCCGGCCCTGGTCTCCCTGATCGAGTCGGCGTACCGGGGCGAGTCGAGCCGGGCCGGCTGGACGACCGAGGCGGATCTGCTGGAAGGGCAGCGGACCGACGCCGAGGCCGTGGCGGACGTGCTGCGGGAGCCGGGCGGCCTCATGCTCCTCGCGGAGTCCGGCGACGAGACGGTCGCCTGCTGCCAGCTGGAACGCCGGGAGGAACACGCCTACTTCGGGATGTTCGCCGTACGTCCCACCCTGCAGGGCGGCGGCCTCGGCAGGACGCTCCTGGAGCGGGCCGAACGGCTCGCCCGCGACGAGTGGGGCGTGACCGAGATGCGGATGACGGTGATCTCGGCCCGCGAGGAGCTCCTGGCCTGGTACGTGCGCCGCGGCTACACCCGCACCGGCGAGAGGTCGGCGTTCCCGTACGGCGACGAGCGCTTCGGCGTGCCGACCCGCGAGGACCTGGAGTTCGAACTGCTGGTCAAAAGGCTCGCCTGAACAGCACGCCGGGCGAACGGGCGGGACGGGGCGGAAGGGGCGGCGGGCCGTGCTCCAGGGACGGCCCCCGCGGCGGTAGCGTGATCCGGATGAGCGAGACCTTCATCGAACCCGCCGAGTGGTTCGCGACCCTGCCCAGCGTGTTCGTCTCGGCCAGCATGCTGCTCACCGACGCCGACGACCGGGTGCTGCTGGTCAAGCCCAACTACCGGCCCGGCTGGAACTTCCCCGGGGGGATCGCCGAGGAGGGCGAGGCCCCCCACGACTGCGCCGCGCGCGAGATCGCCGAGGAGCTCGGCGTGTCCGTCGAGCCGGGCGGGCTCCTCGTGGTCCACTGGTCGCCGCCGCTGCAGGAGCGCCCCCGGCCGCTGGTCAACTTCCTGTTCGACGGCGGCGTCCTGGCCGATCCCTCCCGGATACGGCTCCAGGTCGAGGAGCTGGACGACATGGCGTTCCTGCCCTGGGACGAGGCCGTCGCGCTCCTGCCGTCGAGCCTCTCCGCACGCCTGGGCGCGGCGCGTCTCGCCCGCGCGGAGGGGCGGCCCCACTACCTGCCGGGAGGCCCCGCCGAGACCGCCGAATGACGAGGACGAAGATCCATGATTCCGGCGAACCGTTGACCTGGTGATTCGCGGCGGCAAACGGGTAGGGCTGCGGTATGACCGAACTACCCCCAGACCGCGAGGGTCTGAGCGACGAGCAGGCGATCGAGGTCGCGGAGTGGACCGACGACCGCGGGATCAACCACGAGATCGTCGAGCACGACGACGAGCACCGCGACACCCTTGACGAGCGCCTCCGGCGGGAGGCGCCGGACCACGAAAGGCCCCCGCGCGACGACTTCCGCCTGGTGGCGCCCGACGAGGGCGCGAGCCCGGACGAGACGTCCGAGGAGTACGCCACGGACGTGGGCCCGGACGACGACGATCTTTCCGCCGAGGAGCGTGCCGTCCACATCGAGCCCGACATCGAGTACCGGGACGTCTGATCCCGCGCTGAACCGATCGTTCCCCCGGACGTCCCCGGGCCCCGCCTCACCGCCGGGTCCCGGGGGCGTCCCGTGTCCGGGGCCCTCCGCCCCGGGAGGTTCGGCGTCCCAGGACGGGCTCCCACGGCACAGAGGTCCCGTGCCCCAGGAAGCCGCCCGCCCCGCACGGCGCTCCCGGGCGAACCGCACGGAACACCCCGGAGCGTTGACAGACATCTGTTGGAAACATAAACTCCCGGTGTCGGGAAAGCGCTTTCCGGAGCATCCGCCCGGAGGTGTCCCCTCGTCACGAGGTGGTGGTGCAATGGTCGCCCTCTGATCCGAACCTCCCTTTCCCGAGCGCGGTGACCGTCCCCGCCTCGCGTCCCGCGACGCCGCGGGCTCACCTTCCGGGCGACCGGCCCCGGTGGGCGAGCACGGCCTCGCGACCGGACCTCCCCCGCCGTTCCCGGCGCGCCCGCCGTCTCCGTACCCCCCGAGACCCCGCGCGACCTCCCGGGATCACCGCCGGCACGCCGGCGAGCCGCCCCTCGCGGCCCCCGTACTCCTCTCCCGGCATGACGCCGCCGCCTGACCGCATGCCGCCGCGACCGCGGCGTGCAGAGAGCAGAGAACACATGTCTCTCCCCACCACTTCTCCCCCGCAGGCACCGCCCGGGCCGTCCCCGGCCGCCGTCCCCTTCGCCACCCTCGCGCACGGCCCGCGCGCGGCGCTCGTCCTCGGCGCGATCGCCCTGCTGATCGCCGCGCTGACCGGTACCACCACCGCCACCGCGCAGAGCGAGGCCCGCGTCGCGGATCCTGTGAACGCCATGGTCGGCTTCGCCACCGTCAACGCCCTCGGCCAGAACGGCACCACCGGCGGCGCCGGAGGACCCACGGTCACCGCGACCACGACCGCGCAGTTCCTCGACCACATCTCCCGCCCGGGGCCGTACGTCATCCGGGTGAGCGGGCGGATCACCCTGCCCAAGGGCTCCAGCGACGGCATGCACAACGTCACCTCGGACAAGACGATCATCGGGGTCGGCGCGAACGCCGCGCTGGTCGGCGGCGGGCTGAACATCGGCCTGCCGGTCAGCGACTCCGTCACCTCTCCCCCGGCGAACGCCGTGCACAACATCATCGTCCGCAACATCGCGTTCTCCGGCGCCACCGACGACATGATCAACGTGCAGATGTTCAGCCACCACGTCTGGATCGACCACAACGACTTCTCCGACGGTGACGACGGCGCGGTCGACATCAAGCGCGGCTCCGACTTCGTGACCGTCTCGTGGAACAGGTTCCACGACCACGACAAGACGCTGCTGCTCTCCCACGACGAGGACGCCGGCCCGCAGGACATCGGCCGCCTTCACGTCACCTACCACCACAACTTCTTCGACGCCTCCGACCAGCGCCACCCCCGAGTCCGCTTCGCCGACGTCGTGCACGTCTACAACAACTACTACCGCGACAACAGCTACGGCATCGCGTCCACCTACGACGCCGGCGTGCTGGTCGAGAACAACTACTTCCACAGCGTCAACAACCCGGGCCGGGTCGAGTTCAGCGGCGACCTCGGACGCCTCGTCGAGCGCGGCAACATCCTGGTCGACTGCAACCACGCCATCGAGACCCGGGGCACGGTGACCGAGCCGCGCACCTACTACTCCTACGCCCCGGATCCGGCGTCCGCGGTACCGACCATCGTGCCCGCCGGTGCCGGCGTCGGGAAGATCTGATGGAGACGAAAATGATCACTGACGACCTCGCCCGTCCCGCCGCAAGGCGCCGTCACCGCACCGTCGCCGCGGCGGCCCTCCTGGTCGCCGCGCTCGCGGGCGCGGGCGGCGCGGCCCACGCCGACATCTCCGGATCGGACCGGGCCTCGGGGTCCGGCGCGGCGGGCGCCGCCGGAGCCCTCTCGGCGGCCTGCACCGGATCGCCCCAGGGCTTCGCGTCGGTCGACGCCTCGGGCCAGAACGGCACCACCGGCGGCGCCGGAGGCCCCGTCGTCACCGTGACCACGGCCGCCGCCCTGAAGGACTACGTCGGCCGGGCGGGAGCGTACGTCATCCAGGTCTCCGGCCGGATCCAGGTCTCCGGCATGCTGACCGTGGTCGCGAACAAGAGCATCCTGGGCGTGGGCACGACCGCGGAGATCACCGGCGGCGGCCTCCAGCTCGGCTCGACCACCCGGCCGGGCAACAACGTCATCATCAGGAACATCCGGTTCAGCGGGGCGTCGGACGACTCGATCAGCGTCACCAACAAGGCCCACCACGTGTGGATCGACCACAACGACCTCTCCGACGGCTACGACGGCCTGCTCGACATCAAGCGCGAGTCGGACTTCGTCACGGTCTCGTGGAACCACTTCCACGACCACAGCAAGTCGGCGCTGCTGGGCCACTCCGACGGCTACACGGCCGACATCGGCAAGCTCCGCGTGACCTACCACCACAACTTCTTCGACGGCACCGACCAGCGCCACCCCCGGGTGCGCTTCGCCGAGCCGGTCCACGTCCTCAACAACTACTACCGGAACAACGCGCTGTACGGCGTCGCGTCCACCGAGAACGCCGGCCTGCTCGTCGAGGGCAACTACTTCCAGAACGTCGCCCACCCGATCTACGTCGGCTACGACAAGAGCGGGCCCGGCCGGGTGGTCGAGCGCAACAACCTCTACGTCGGCTCCGGCACCCCGCAGACGGCCGGCACGGTCGTCGAGCCGCGCACGTACTACTCCTACACCGTCGACGACCCCGCGACCGTCCCGGCGAAGGTGTCCGCCGGCGCGGGCGTCGGAAAGATCGGCTGCTGACGGGCCGGGCCGCCGCCCTCCGGAACCCCCCGCCCCCGCCCCGGCGGCCGGCGGCCCCTCGCCCGCCCTCCCCCCACACCCCCACCTCCCCGTACGCCTTACGCTCCCCGCCTCCGAAAGGCAGACGCCATGTCCCAGCCCCCCACCGGCCCCCTCTCCCGGCGCGCGGCTCTGCGCGCCGTCGCGGCCGGCGCCGTCCTGGCCGCCGCCCTCTCCTCCGTTCCGGCCGGCGCGAGCGCCACCTCCGCGGCCGCCCCCACGGCCGCCGGTTCCGCCATGGCGGCGGCGCCGATCGGCTTCGCGTCGGTCAACGCCCTCGGCCAGAACGGCACCACCGGCGGCGCCGGAGGCCGTACGGTCACCGTGACCGACGCCGACTCGTTCCTGGAGTACATCGACAGCAAGGAAACCCTGATCATCCGGGTGGCGGGCACCATCGAGATCTCCAGCAAGCAGGGGGTGCGGCCCAACAAGACCATCATCGGGGTGGGCACCTCAGGCCACATCACCGGCGGCGGCCTGGACTTCTACCGCTCGTACAACGTGATCGTGCGCAACATCCGCTTCACCGACGCCGAGGACGACGCCGTCAACGTCGGGCAGCAGTCGCACCACATCTGGATCGACCACAACACCTTCTCCGGCGCGGTCGACGGCTCGATCGACGTGGTGCGCGGCGCCGACTACGTCACCGTGTCGTGGAACCACTTCGACCACGCCGACAAGAGCATGCTGATCAGCCACTCCGACGGCGCCTCCGGCACCGACGTCGGCCACCTCAAGGTGACGATCCACCACAACTTCTTCGACAACAGCCGCCAGCGCCACCCGCGCATCCGCTTCGGCGAGCCGGTGCACGTCCTCAACAACTACTTCCTCGGCAACGAGCTGTACGGCGTCGCCTCCACCGAGAACGCCGGCGTGGTCGTGGAGGGCAACTACTTCCAGGACGTGCCGCACCCGCTGTACTCGGCGAGCGGCTACGCCGACAGCGGGCCGGGCCGGGCGGTGCAGCGCAACAACATCTTCGTGAACTCCGGGACGCCCGAGACGGCGGGAACGGTCGTCGAGCCGCGCACCTTCTACGCGTACACGGTCGACGCGCCGTCCGGCGTCCCGGCGTCGGTGCGCTCGGGCGCCGGCATCGGCGCCCAGTGGAGCACCCTGTAACCGCCGGCACGGCCCTGAGGTGACACCCCGCAGCCGTCGGCGCGGCCCTCAGGTGAGGATCGCGACCAGGGCGTGCAGGTCGTCGACGATGTGATCCGCGCCGCCCGCCCCGCAGGCCCCGGGGCGGGCGGCGTGCAGGTGTCCCCACGGCCCCCTGCGGATCAGCGCGGTCCGCATGCCCGCCGCGCGGGCCGGCAGGACGTCGTTGTCCAGCCGGTCGCCCACGTAGAGGATCTCGCCGGGCTCGCGCCCGGACACCTCGGCGACGCGGGCGAAGAACTCCGGGGCGGGCTTGGAGACGCCCCAGCCGTCGGAGGTGTGGATCGCGTCGACCGGCAGGTCCATCGCCAGCAGCGCGTCACGTGCCTGCGGCGGCTGGTTTCCGGCGATGATCAGCTGGTGGCCGAGGCCGCGCAGCGCGGCGAGCGCGGGGCGGACGTCCGGGTAGAGGTCCTCGGCGTCGAAGTTCACCCGCAGGCCGCCGGGGTCGTCGCGCTTCCACGCCTCCTGCTCGGCCTCGACGTCGAACCCCGGCCGCAGCAGCCGGAAGGCCTCCTCGAACGACCGGTCGAGCGCGGCCATGCCGCCCAGCACGCCGAGCATGGTGAACCGGGTGACGCCCAGCCTGTCGGCCCAGCGCGACCAGATGCGCGTCTCGTCGATCAGCGTCTCGCCCACGTCGAACACCAGCGCCCGGACCACGATCTTCCCCCTCCGCTCGGGCCCACGATCGTATACGCCCGTATCCCCTCTGCCCTCCCGCCCCCGCGTGGAATACTCAGGGTGCATGTTCGGACACGAAGGGATACAGGTCGATGGTGATGACAGCGCCTCAGCGATCCACCCAGCGCACCGCGCCCCAGCCGCCCGCTCAGCCGGAGGCGTCGGAGGACCGTCCACCGCCTCGCACGCCGAGGGAGCTCTTCGAGTCCCTTCCCCCTGCCCTGCGCCTTCGCGCCGAGATCATCGACGGGAACCTCATCGTGAGCCCATCCGGCATTCCACAGCACGGCCGAATCGCCATGCGTCTCGCCTTCGCCCTGCAACCCGCCCTGGAGAAGCAGGGCTGGGAGAGCTTCGCGGGAAACGTCGACATCTGCATCGAGGGTCCGCGCGACACGATGATCCCCGACTACTGCGTGGTCCCCGTGAACGCCCCCCTCTGGGGTGATCGCGAGATCCTCTCCTCGGGGCTCGTCCTGGTCGCGGAGATCGTCTCGCCCGGGAGCATGGAGATGGACCGCGCCGTCAAGCCCAGGATCTACGCGGGCTGCGGGGTCCCGATCATGATGATCGTCGATCCGGTCGCCTCCCCGCCGATGGTCACGGTCCTCAGCGACCCCGAGGAGGGCACCTACCGGACCACCACCCACACGCAGATGGGCAAGCCGCTCCGGATCCCCTCCCCCGTCGACTTCGACCTCGACACCTCGATCTTCCTCTGACCTCCGCCCCCGCCGCCCCGGCCCCCCTCCGCCCCCGGCGGCGCCGGTTCGCACGTCTCCCGCGCGGGACTCAGAGCTTCTCCATCGCCTTGCGGATGCGCTTGTCGGAGATCGAGTACGGGGTGCCGAGGGTCTGGGCGAAGTAGCTGACCCGCAGTTCCTCGATCATCCAGCGGATCTGGCGGACGTCGTCGTCGCCGCGGCGGGCGGGCGGAAGCTTCTCGACCAGCTCGTGGTAGTCGTCCTCGACGTCGTGGACCCTGTCCATCCGTTCCCGGTCGCGGAACGCGTCGTCGTGCACCTTCTCCAGCCGCCGCTCGGCCCCCTTGAGGTAGCGCAGCAGGTCGGGCAGGCGCGCGTAGCCGGTCTCGGTGACGAATCCCGGATAGACCAGGCCCGCCACCTGCTCGCGGATGTCCTCGACGGCGGGGGTGGAGCGGGAGGCGGGCAGCAGCGTGGAGACGGTGTGCCAGACCTTGAGGATGCTCTCGACCCTGGCGACCACCTCGGCCGAGGTGTCGTACAGCTCGGCGCGGACCTTGTCGTGCAGGGCGGCGTAGGCCGCCTTGTCCCAGACCGGGCCGCCGTACTCGCTCATGAGGCGGTCGGCGGCGCAGGTGACGCAGTCGTCGAACAGGGCGGCGGCCCCGGAGTGGGGGCTGCGGCTCAGCGCGAGCTTGGACTGGTTGCCGAGGGACCCCAGGATGCTCTTGGCCGGTGAGGGGATGTTCAGCAGCAGCATCCTGCGGGTGCCCACCCACATGGCGCGGCGCTGCTCGGCCTCGGTCTCGAACATCCGCACGGCCACGGTGGCGCCCTCGTCGGCGAGCGCGGGGTAGGCCTTCATCCTGCCCTGCTCGAACGTCCTGGGCAGCGCGTCCATGGCCCAGCCGGTCAGGCCGGATCTCTCCAGGCCGTCGGCGGCCCGGGAGAGGGTCTGGCGGAGCTTGGGGGCGAGCCGCCGCTTGAGGTCGGCCAGGTCCTTGCTCTCGGCCAGGTTCTTCTTGCGGCCGTCGACCACCCGGAAGGTGATCTTGAGGTGGTCGGGGACCAGGTCGGGCTGCCAGGCCTCGCGCGGCACCTGGATGCCGGTGAGGTTCAGCAGCTCGCGTTCCAGCACCGCGAGCAGCGGCTCCCTGGTGGGTTCGGCGCGGGTCAGGACCTGCTTGGCGTAGTTGGGGGCGGGCACGAAGTTGCGCCGGATCTGCTTGGGCAGGCTCCGGATCAGCGCGGTGAGCAGTTCCTCGCGCAGCCCGGGGATCTGCCAGTCGAAGCCCTCGACGTTGACCTGGTTGAGCAGCGCGAGCGGGATGTGCGCGGTGACGCCGTCGGCGTCGGTGCCGGGCTCGAACTGGTAGGTGAGGGGGAAGCGCAGGCCGCCCTGGCGCCAGACGTCGGGGTAGTCGCGCTTGCTGACGTCGCCGGCCGCCTCGCTGATCAGCATCGACTTCTCGAAGCTCAGCAGGTCGGGCTGTTCGGTCCTGGTCCTCTTCCACCAGGAGTCGAAGTGGCGCCCGGAGACGACGTCGGCGGGGACGCGCTGGTCGTAGAAGTCGAAGAGCGTCTCGTCGTCGACGAGGATGTCGCGGCGCCGGGCCCGCTCCTCCAGCTCCTCGACCTCTTCGAGCAGCGTGCGGTTCTCGGCGAAGAACGCGTGGTGGGTCTCCCAGTCGCCCTCGACCAGGGCGTGCCGGATGAACAGCTCCCGGCTCAGCTCGGGGTCGATACGACCATAGTTGATCTTGCGCTGGGCGATGATCGGCACCCCGTACAGGGTGACCTTCTCGTACGCCATCACCGAGCCCTGCTTCTTCTCCCAGTGCGGCTCGGAGTAGGTGCGTTTGATCAGGTGCTGGGCGAGCGGCTCGACCCATTCCGGTTCGATCTTGGCGTTGACGCGGGCCCAGAGCCGGGAGGTCTCCACCAGCTCGGCGGACATCACCCACAGCGGCTGTTTCTTGGCGAGCGCCGAGCCGGGGAAGATGGCGAACCGGGCGTTGCGGGCGCCGATGTACTCCGTCATCGGCCTGCGCGGCTCGTTCGGCGGGCGGCGCCCGCCCCCGGCGTCGGCGGTCTTCTTGTCGATGTCCTTGACGCCGACGTGCGAGAGCAGCCCCGACAGCAGGGACATGTGGATCTTCTGCTCGTCGCCGGGCGTCGTCCCGGGCAGGACGCCGAGGGACTTGGCGGTCTGGCGGAGCTGGCCGAAGACGTCCTGCCACTCGCGGACGCGCATGTAGTTGAGGAACTCGGCCTTGCACAGACGCCGGAACGCGCTGGAGGAGAGCTCCCTCTGCTGCTCCTGGACGTACTCCCAGAGGTTGAGGTAGGAGACGAAGTCCGACTCCTTGTCGGCGAAGCGGCGGTGGTGCTCGTCGGCGACCTGCTGCTTGTCGGCCGGGCGTTCCCGGGGGTCCTGGATCGACAGGGCGGCGGCGATGACCATGACCTCGCGGACGCAGCCGTTGCGGTCGGCCTCCAGCACCATCCTGGCCAGGCGCGGGTCCACCGGCAGCCCGGCCAGCTTGCGGCCCAGCGGCGTCATCTGCCTGGCCTGGTCGAAGGCGCCCAGCTCCAGCAGCAGGTCGTAGCCGTCCCTGACCTGACGCTGGTCGGGCGGCTCCACGAACGGGAAGGCCGCGATGTCGCCCAGGCCGATCGAGGTCATCTGCAGGATGACCGAGGCGAGGTTGGTGCGCAGGATCTCCGGGTCGGTGAACTCCGGCCGGGTGAGGAAGTCGTCCTCCTCGTACAGCCGGATGCAGACGCCCTCGGAGACGCGGCCGCAGCGGCCCTTGCGCTGGTTGGCCGAGGCCTGGGAGATCGCCTCGATGGGCAGGCGCTGGACCTTGGTGCGGTGGCTGTAGCGGGAGATGCGGGCGAACCCGGGGTCGACGACGTACTTGATGCCGGGCACGGTCAGCGAGGTCTCGGCCACGTTGGTGGCCAGCACGACCCGGCGGCCGGTGTGGCGCTGGAAGACCCGGTGCTGCTCGCCGGCCGACAGCCGCGCGTACAGCGGCAGGATCTCGGCGTCCTTGCGTTTGGACAGCGCCTCGGCGGTGTCGCGGATCTCCCGCTCGCCGCTGAGGAAGACCAGGATGTCGCCGGGTCCCTCGGCGCAGAGCTCGTCGACGGCGTTGCCGATCGCCTGGATCTGGTCGTCGTCCTCGGCGACCGGCCGGTAGCGCACCTCCACGGGGTAGGTGCGGCCGGAGACCTCGATGATCGGGGCGTCGCCGAAGTGCTTGGAGAAGCGCTCGGGGTCGATGGTGGCCGAGGTGATGACGATCTTCAGGTCGGGGCGGCGCGGCAGGAGCTGCTTGAGGTAGCCCAGGATGAAGTCGATGTTGAGGCTGCGCTCGTGCGCCTCGTCGACGATCAGCGTGTCGTACTGGTCGAGGTCGCGGTCGTGCTGCAGCTCGGCCAGCAGGATGCCGTCCGTCATGACCTTGACCAGGGTGCCCTCGCTCACCTGGTCGGTGAAGCGCACCTTGTAGCCGACGGCCTCGCCGAGCGGGGTGTCGAGCTCCTCGGCGACGCGCTCGGCCACGGTACGGGCGGCGATGCGGCGGGGCTGGGTGTGCCCGATGAGGCCCCTGACGCCCCGGCCCAGCTCCAGGCAGATCTTCGGCAGCTGGGTGGTCTTGCCGGAACCGGTCTCACCGGCGACGATCACGACCTGGTTGTCGCGGATCGCCTCCAGGATGTCGTCGCGGCGCTTGCTGACGGGCAGCGCCTCGGGATAGGTGATGGCGGGGACGCCGTCGCGGCGGCGGGCGACGCGTTGCTCGGCCCGCTCGATGTCGGAGGTGATCTCCGCGGCGATCTTCTGCTGCGCGGCACGGTTCCTGACCTTGCGCGCGCCGTCGAGCCTGCGGCGCAGGCGCCGCTGGTCACGGAGCGTGAGCTCGGGCAGGCGCGCGTGCAGCTCGGAGAGCGGAGATGTCAAAGGAGGCGTTCCCATACTGAGACCCAGGATACTTTCGGCCCGCGAGTGAAGACTCCCCCGTGCCCCGCGAGGGCGCACGGGCCGAGGATCCGCACCCGGGCCGGAGCCCGCGAACGGGCCCGACCGTCCATGCTGCCCGAGTCGCCGCGCCGGCGCATCCGGATATCCGGCGGCCGTGCGACGACCGGACGGCGACCCGGCGACCCGGCGACCCGGCGACCGTGCGACGACCGGGCGGCGGAGCCCGGGAGCGCCGTGCGGCGGGTGGCGGGCACAGGGAGAGGCCCCGCCCTCCCCGGGTGGGGGAGGGCGGGGCCTCGGGTTGCGGGGTTCTCACCCCGTTCCCGGGCCCCCGTGGGGGGTGGGGCCCGGGATCAGCCGACTACGGGAGCGCCGGGTAGGCGTTCTGCAGGAGCTGACGGAACTGGGCGGAGAACCACTGGCCGGCGATGGGAGCGTCCGGCAGGGCGCCGCTCGGGTTGTTGCCGTTGCGGGGGTTACCGCCGTAGGTCGGGTCGCACATCCGGTCGAAGCCCTTGCCCTCGTTGTTCGGGATCTCCTTGCTGGCACCGTCGGACTCACCCGGAGGCTTGATCCAGACGTAGGCGTCCAGACCGGCGGCGGGGCTGGCCTGCGGGCGCTCGCCCAGGCCGGCACCGCTCTGGTTGCACCAGTTGCCGGCGTGGATCCGGCGGTCGATGCGCGACTCGTTGACGAAGGTGTCCAGCACGTTGGAGGTGCTGGGAGCGGCCGGGCGGCCCGCGCCTCCCCAGCCGTTGCGGGAGGTGTCGATCAGCATGCCGATGTTGGAGTTGAAGCCCTTCTGGATCAGCAGGTTCCTGAACGCCTGGGCGAAGCCGAGCTCGTCGACGTAGAAGTTCCAGTCGACCCACTTGGACTGGCGGATGGTCTGGCCGCCGACGGTGGTGTTGATGGTGAAGTGCGGCTCACGCAGCGCCGAGTAGTTGGAGGTGTTGGTGATGAAGCCGTCCACGCTGCTGTAGCCCGCGGCGGTGCCGGCGACGGTGGTCGCGAACAGGTCGGCGGACGGGCCCATGTTGGAGTCCCAGCCCAGCCAGCCGTGGTGACCGGCGTCGATGTAGGTGTAGACGTTCTTGATCGCGTGCAGCTTGTCGAGGGCGTAGCGGACGCCGTTGACGTAGGCGCCGCTGTCCTTGGCCTCCTGGCACTTGGCCAGGTCGAGGTTGGTGACCAGGTTCGGCAGGGAGTCGATCTCGACGACCGTGGAGATCCGCAGGCCCGCGTACTTCGACTCGCCCATGACCGCGGCGATCGGGTCGATGTACTCGGTCTTGTACCTGTTCAGACCGTTCTGGGAGATGATCAGCTCACCGTTGGAGGCGAGCGCCGAGCAGTCACGGTTGGGCAGGTTGTAGATGACGAACTGGATCGTCAGCGGCTTGCTGCCGTTGGCCGCGTCCTGCTCCACGGCCTCGTCCAGGTGGGCGCGCAGGCCCATGACCGAGGAGGAGCCGGCGATCGCGGCGATGCGGTCCAGCCAGATGGCGGTGGAGACGTTGGCGATCGCGTCGCCACCGGGCTCGGCGGCGGCCTTGGAGGACCAGTCCGGGTTCACGTAGCCGTCGGCGCCGGCGTAGGGGTTGTCGACGTGGACCGGGTTGGGGTTGGTGCCGTCGTCGTCGGCCTCGGTCGCGGTGACGGAGGCGGCGGTGTGACCGCTGGCGGTCGCCGCGATGGTGGCGGTGCCGTTGGCCTGGTCGGCGTCCTGGGCGGCCGAGACGGTCACGTTCTGCGCCGTGTTCCAGTTGGCCGTGGTGAACGACAGCGTGGAGGGCGAGATGGTGAGGTCGGCGTCACCGGTCTTGGCCAGGGCGACCGAGACGTTGCCGGTCGGCGCCTGGCTGAGCTTGAAGCCGACGGTCCTGGAGCTTCCCTCGGGAACGCTGACCGAGGTCGCGGAGGCGACGATCGACGGGGTCGGGTTGCCGCCGCCGACGGTGAAGGGCACCGCGGAGGTCTCGGTGGACAGCGCCGGGGAGGCGTTGTCGTAGGCCTTGGCCTTGGCGGTGTGCGCACCGGAGGCCAGGCCGGTCGCGGAGTAGGAGTACGGCGCGGTGGTGTCGGTGTTGACCAGCGTGCCGTCGACGTAGAACTCGACCTTGCTGACCGAGCCGTCGTCGCTCGCGGTCGCCGCGAGCGGCACGGCGGCGCCCGACTGGTAGGAGGCGCCCGAGGCCGGGCTGGTCAGCGCGACCGTGGGGGGCTGGTTGGTGGGGTTGCCCCCGCCACAGGTGACGCCGTTGACCGTGAAGGCCGTGGGCTTGGGGTTGCTCCCGGTGGAGATTCCGTTGAAGCCCATGCTGGTGGAGGCGCCGGTGGCGAGAGAGCCGTTCCAGGCGAGGTTCTTCGCGGTGACCTGGGTGCCCGACTGAGCCCAGGTGGCCGACCAGCCCTGCTGGAGCGTCTGCCCGGCGGTGAAGGCGAAGCCGAGGGTCCAGCCGGTCAGCGGGTCACCGAGGTTCTTCAGGGTGACGTTGGCGGTGAATCCGCCCTGCCAGTCATTGGTCGTATACGCGACGTCGCAGGCGACTGCGGCGTGCGCGGTGGCGGCCTGCCCGGTGGCGAGGCCGGCGGCGGCCACCAACAGTGCCGCCGTGGTCGCCGCCCGATTACGCCAGGCGTGGCGACGCGAAGTTACTGTCATTCGGGATCATCTCCAGGACGAGGGTGGGAGCGCTCCCATAGTCCGGATGTTTCCGGCGTGTGTACAGGGTGTTGCGTGCCCGGGGACGTCCGGAGACGACCTTCCTTGCCCCTGACCTCACCGAACACGTTTCGGAACAGATGAAAGTTTCAGAGCCGCCTCCGGTACGGGTCCCCGCCGGTGCGTCCGCGCCCCAGGCGGAACGGTCCTGCCGAGCCAGGATCGCCACCTCCCCGGGCCCGGATCGCCGCCCTCCCGGACCACGGATCGCCGCCCGCTCGGCCTCGAACCGCCGCCTCACGGGACCCCGGATCGCCGCCTTCCCGGCCTCGGCCCGCCGCATCCCCGGGCCCCGGGCCGCCGCCGCCTCCCTCGATCGCGAACCGCCGTCTCCCCGGGGCCCGGGCCCGCCGCCGCTACGTCCCCGTCGCCGGTCGCGCGGCCGCCTCCGTCGCGGCCATCGCCGCGCCCACGATGCCGGCCTCGTTCTGGAGGCCCGCCGGGACGATCGGGGTGCGGATCTTGATGTGCGGCAGGAACTTCTCCGCCTTCTTGCTGACCCCCCCGCCGATGATGAACAGCGACGGGGAGAACAGCATCTCGACGTGTTCGAGGTACTCCTGGACCTTCTCGGCCCACTCCTCCCAGTCGAGGTCGTGCGACTCGCGGGCGTGGTCGGAGGCGCGCTTCTCGGCCTCCTTGCCCCTGATCTCCAGGTGACCCAGCTCGGTGTTGGGCACCAGGTGGCCGTCCATCAGCAGGGCGCTGCCGATCCCGGTCCCGAAGGTCAGGAGCATCACCACCCCGGGCCTGTCCTTGGCCGCGCCCGCCGCCACCTCGGCCAGACCGGCCGCGTCGGCGTCGTTGAGCACGGTCGTGGTCTGCCCGGTGACCCGCGAGAACAGCTCCTGCGCGTCCGTGCCGATCCAGGCCTTGTCCACGTTGGCGGCCGATCTGGCGACCCCGTCGACCACGATCCCGGGGAAGGTCACCCCCACGGGCCCCTTCCATTCGAAGTGCTCGACGATCTTCGCCACCACCTCGGCCACCGCCTCGGGCTCGGCGGGGTCGGGTGTGGGGATGCGCAGCCGTTCCCGCGTCAGCCGCCCCTTGGCGACGTCCACCGGCGCGCCCTTGATACCCGATCCGCCGATGTCGATTCCCAGCGCTTCCATGTGCACCTCCTGACCGGTCCTCCTTCCCCCTGACGGTCGGCTGATGCCCGTCAGGGACGAGCGGTGGGGCCGGACGGCGAACGGCGTACGACCGCGTGCGACACCGGCGACGGCGGCCGGGCGGGCCGGGGCTCCGCGTCACCCACCGGAACGCCGGTGGGTCCCCGCCGTACGGGAGCGCCGAATTCCCTCGCCGCGAGGCGGGCCCCCGCCCCGCGCGGGGGGACGGCCCGGCGCCGTCGCGGCGCGGCGCCTGCGGCGCATCACCAGGACGGCGGCGGCGGCCGGCAGCGTCACCAGGCCCGCGATCAGCCCGGCCAGGGTGAGGAGGTCCCGGTCGGGCTCGACCGGGAGGCCCTGGCCCTCGTCGGGGAAGGTGAAGGTCGCGGTGACCGTCTTCTTCACCATGCCGCTCATCAGGGTCAGCTTCCCCTTCCAGGGGCCGTTCGGCAGCCGGCGGTCCAGCGTCACCGCCACCGGGGCGGCGGAGCCGGGCACCAGCGTGACCCCCCGGTCCGCGGCGAAGGGCCCGGCCTGCAGGCCACCGGGCCCCTCCGAGAGCCACAGCGTGCCGCTCATGTCCAGGGTCCGCCCGCCCGTGTTGCGGACCAGGGCCGCCAGTCGCGGGGCGCCGTCCGGGGCGCGGGCGGGGGTGAGGTTCTCGATCCGGAAGTTCGACGGCGGCTCGCCGCCGCGCCCGATGTCGAGGTAGACGCGGATGCCGACCCGGTTGACGATGCGCACGGGCCGGGACGGGTCCAGCCGGGTGCCGACCTGCGCCCAGACGACGCCGTAGCGTTCACCGCGCGACGCCGTCTCCGGCACCTCGATCGTGACCTTGGCCGTCCCCGTCCCTCCCGGGGGCAGGTCGAGCGCGGAGCGGTTCAGGGACGTCCAGCCGGTCAGCTCGTTCTCGGCGCGGCCGGGCGGCATGTGGAACCTGTCGCGCACGACGTCGGCGGCGGCCGGGTACAGCTCGACGTGCCGGGCCTCGGAGGAGGTGTTGGAGATCTCCAGCCGGCGTTCGATCGTGGTGCCGGGACGCAGATGGTCGACGATGTACGACAGCGCCCGGGGGTCGTCGTGGCGGCTGACCGGCGCCTCCAGCAGGCGGATGCCGATCGTGCCGCGGGGGGTGTCGTCGGCGGCCCCGCTCGCGCAGGCCCTGCCGCCGTGGACGCCCGAGAAGAGGGCGATCAGCAGCAGCGGCGGCGCGAGCGGGGCCGCGAGACGGTCACGCCACCGAATGTGTCACCGTTCCGGTGTAGTCGCCGAGCTGGGCCGTGATCGGGATGTTCACGATCAGGGTCGGGTTCCACGTCGCCGTGCTGCCGCCGGTGCCTCCGGTGTGGCCGAAGGCCACGAGCGGGGTGGCGATCAGGTTGAGCGGGTCGGCGGCGAGGGCGTTGAGCTGCCCGGGGACGAAGGTGCCGCCGCCGGTGGTGGCGGTCTCCGGCCCCGACCAGTAGTCGATCGCGGTGGGAGGGATCGTCAGCGCGGTGTCGATGAAGTTCGTCGCGTACACCGACGCCGTCCACTCCGACGTGGCGCCGCCGCGGGTGTCGGAGACGGAGACCGGGCCGATCTGCCCGGTGAGCGTGCCGCCGGGAGGCGCCGAGCCCAGGTCGATCGGGCCCGCCGGCGCCACGATGTCCAGCGAGCCCGCCTCGACGGCGAACGTGACGATGGTCTCGTCCGTCGGCGCGGCCACGGCGGGCGCCGCCAGCAGGAACATGAACGTGCCCGCGCTCGCCGAGACGAGCACTGTGAGTCTTCTGCGCATGGTCTTCCCTCGAACGTCCGGATGCGTCGTCGAGGGGAGGAACAGAGATCACTCCCTGCCCGCAGCGATCACTTTAGGGCACAGGATATTACCGACGGTGACGATGGAGGTAAAACATCAGTCAGGAGACATAAACCGACCATCTCCCTTTTGACGGTGAATCGTCCGCGGGAAGAGGGAGTGCACGAAAGATCGATCAGACAAAGAGAGACCAGAAGCTGAAAAATAAGGGGAATCAGCCGCAAAAACGCGCCGATGATCCGCTAGCGCTTCACCGGCCCGGTGGAGGCCCTGACCACCAGCTCCGGCTCGAAGAGCAGCTCGTCCGCCGGGACCAGTGCCTTGTCGATCTGGGCGGCGAGCAGGTCGACGACCGCGCGGCCCATCGCGTCGATCGGCTGGCGCAGCGTCGTCAGCGGCGGGTCGGTGCAGTTCATCAGCGCGGAGTCGTCGTACCCGATCACCGAGACGTCGTCGGGCACCGAGAGCCCCGCCCTGCGGGCCGCCCTGATCGCGCCCAGGGCCATCACGTCGCTGGCGCAGATGACACCGGTGACCCCCTTGCGGATCAGCCGCGCGGCCGCCGCGTGCCCTCCCTCCAGGGAGAACATGGTGTGCTCGACGAACTCCGGGTCGAGCCCGGCCGCGTCCAGCTTGCGCCGGGAGGGCACGTGGTCGGGAGGCCCGAGCACCATGCCGATCCGTTCGTGACCCAGCGACCGCAGGTGGCCGAGCGCCATCTCCGCGGCGGCCACGTCGTCGCAGGAGACCTGCGGGAACGCCAGGTGCGCCACCGCGGCGTTCACCAGCACGGTCGGCAGGCGCCGCTCCCTGAGCAGCTCGTAGTGCTCGTGGGAGGCGTCGGCCTGGGCGAACAGGCCCCCGGCGAAGACCACGCCGGACACCTGCTGCTGGAGCAGCAGGTCGACGTACTCGGCCTCGGAGACGCCGCCCAGGGTCCTGGTGCACAGCACCGAGGTGAACCCCTGCTGGGCCAGCGCCCCGCCGACCACCTCGGCGAACGCCGGGAAGATGGGGTTCTGCAGCTCGGGCAGCACGAGCCCGACCAGCCGCGCCCTGTCCCCCCGCAACTGCGTCGGCCGCTCGTAGCCGAGCACGTCGAGGGCGGTCAGCACCGCCTCGCGGGTCGCCTCGGAGACCCCGGGCTTCCCGTTGAGCACGCGACTGACCGTCGCCTCGCTCATCCCGACCTTCTTGGCCACTTCTGCAAGCCGTCGCGTCATGATGAAACTATAAGGCAAAAGAAGTAATTACTTGCGGCTGCTTGCGAAAGTTACGTCAGTCAGTCAAGAATCACCTGCGTGAGGGGTCCGCCCGGGTCCGCTGGAAGCCGCCTGCGGGCCGTGGCGGCCCGTGATGGCCCGTGACGGGCGGTCCTCAACTCTCGGTGACCGGCCCGGTCCTCGCCCAACGGTCGGCGTCGAGCGATCCGGTGGCTCAGTCCTCGGTGATCACGCCCCCGTCGACGTGCACGCGCCGGGTGGTGTGCACCGCGTCGAGCATCCGCCGGTCGTGGGTGACCAGCAGCAGCGTACCGGGGTAGGAGGCAAGCGCCGACTCCAGCTGCTCGATCGCGGCGAGGTCGAGGTGGTTGGTCGGCTCGTCGAGCACGAGCAGGTTCACCCCCCGCGCCTGCAGCAGGGCCAGGGCGGCCCGGGTCCGCTCCCCCGGCGACAGGGTGGCCGCCGGGCGCGGCACGTGCGCGGAACGGAGCCCGAACTTCGCGAGCAGCGTACGGACCTCGGCCGGGGCCATCTCCGGCACGGCGGCACCGAAGGCGTCCACCAGGGCCTCGTCGCCCAGGAACAGGCCGCGCGCCTGGTCCACCTCGCCGACGACCACGCCGGGACCGAGCGAGGCGTTCCCCTCCGCCAGGGGGAGCCGGCCCAGCAGCGCGGCCAGCAGCGTGGACTTGCCCGAGCCGTTGGCGCCGGTGACCGCCACCCGGTCGGCCCAGCCGATCTCCAGGTTCACCGGGCCGAGGGTGAACGTGCCGCGCCGGACCACGGCGTCGCGCAGCGTCGCGACCACGACCCCCGAACGGGGGGCCACCGCGATCTCCATCCGGAGCTCCCACTCCTTGCGGGGCTCCTCGACCTCGTCCATCCGCTCGATCAGCCGCTCGGTCTGCCGCGCCTTGGCGGCCTGCTTCTCGCTCGTCTCGGTACGGAGATTGCGGCCGATCTTGTCGTTGTCGGTCGCCTTGCGCCGCGCGTTCTTGACGCCCTTCTCCATCCACGCCCGCTGCATCCCGGCGCGCTGCTTGAGGGAGGCGACGGTGCCGGCGTACTCCTCGTACTCGTCGCGGGCGTGCCTGCGGGCGACCTCGCGCTCGGCGAGGTAGGCCTCGTAGCCGCCGCCGTGCACCCGGACGAGCTGCTGGGCGAGGTCGAGCTCGACCACCCGGTTCACGGTCCTGGCCAGGAACTCGCGGTCGTGGCTGACCAGGACCGTCCCGGCCCGCAGGCCGGTGACGAAGCGTTCCAGCCGCTCCAGGCCGACCAGGTCGAGGTCGTTGGTGGGCTCGTCCAGCAGGAAGACGTCGTAGCGGCTGAGCAGCAGGGAGGCCATGCCCGCCCGCGCGGCCTGACCGCCCGATAGCGCCGTCATCGGCCGGTCGAGCTCCACGGCCAGCCCGAGCTCGGCGACGACCCCCTCGGCCCGGTCCTCCAGGTCGGCGCCGCCCAGGGCGAGCCAGCGCTCCAGCCCGGCGGCGTACGCGTCGTCGGCGCCCGGGGTCCCGTCGACCAGCCCCTGGGTGGCGGCGTCCAGCGCGATCTGCGCGGCGGCCACCCCGGTACGGCGGGCCAGGAAGCCGGCGATCGTCTCCCCCTCGCGGCGCTCGCGCTCCTGGGGCAGGTAGCCGACCGACGCCGAGGGCGGGCTGAGCCGCACCGACCCCTGCTCGGCCGGGAGCAGTCCGGCCAGGATCCGCATCAGGGTGGACTTGCCCGCGCCGTTCACCCCGACCAGGCCGACGACGTCACCGGGGGCGACCACCAGGTCGAGCCCGGAGAACAACGCCCGGTCGCCGTGTCCGGCGGCCAGGTCCTTGGCGACGATGGTGGCACTCATGGGTGAACGCTATCCGGCTCCGGCACCCCGTCCCGCATCCGTCGCCCCGGCTCCGGCACCCCGTCCCGGCGCCCGCTCCGGTCCCGGCCTCCGGCCGCCGGTCCGCCCCACGGGCCACTCCGGCCCCGCTCGACGGTGATCCCATCCGTATTCCCGACAAAACGGACAAACTACGCTCATTATTAAAAAATCTTGAAAGGTCGGTGATCAACGACTGACCTGCCGATTCTCGCAGGGAAACGTTACCTTACAGAAACCTAAGAACATCTTTTTCAGGATTTGGGGCAACACGGGACGTCGAAGTCGCGTCTTATAGGGCGGGCGTGGCCAATCCTGACCGCGCCTGCCGAACGGGGAGAAGAGGAAAGCGTCTTGATGAAACGAATCGCCATCGGTCTGCTGTCCGCGGCTGTGAGCGGGTCCCTGCTCATGTCCGCCGGGACGGCCTCCGCGGAGCGAGTCGCTCTCAGTGTGCGCATCGACAACGTCAGCCCGAACCCGGTCGTCGTCCACGGGGACGACGACACCAGGGTCACGATCGAGGTGCGCACCACCGAGGCCACCCGTGTCGAGCTCCGCCTCAAGCCGGTCTCCGACCAGCTCCGTACGCAGGACGCGCGTGAGCCCAGGGTCCTCCACCAGGGTGACCTCTGGCGCTTCACGACCAGCTTCGACGAGGACGACTTCCAGGGCCGCTGGGTCGCGATCGCCGACGCGTACGACAAGGACGGCAAGAAGGTGACCGACGAGGTCAACTTCTCCGTCGAGCACAAGAAGGCCGAGAAGGCCGAGACCCGCGTCTACCGGTTCTCCGCCAACCCGGACTCCGTGCGCAAGGGCCGCTGGGTGTACTTCACCGGCCGTCTCCAGGTCGACGACCGCGGCTGGGAGGGCGTGCGCGGCGAGGAGGTGGAGATCTACTTCCGCAAGCGCGGCTCCAGCGCCTGGAAGTACGTGACCTCCGACGAGACCGGCCGCCGGGGCGCGTTCTACGCCAAGGCCCGCGCCACCAAGAGCGGTGAGTACCGCGCGATCTTCGACGGGAACGACGAGCTCGAGGACAGCCGCAGCCGGGCCGACCGGGTGCGCGTGTACAGCCACTGGCGCCGCTAGAGAACGGGTGCCGCTGCCTGAAGCGGCACCACCGCGTGACGCCGCCCATGCGGCCGTGAGACACACGGCCGCAGGGGCGGGCGACGTACACGGAAGCCCGGGGCGACCCGGGCTTCCGGCGTCTCCGCCTCCCCCTCCGGACCCGCCACGCCTGCCCGCACCGGTCCCCGCCCTCGCCTGTGAGGGGTCTCACTGCTTGACCCCACGCCTCCTGGGCAGATGAGCGGGTACGACGACCGGAGGGAAGCCACGGCGATGATGACCGGCGATTTCTACGACTACTCCGCGCTCCTTGACGACTCCGAGAAGGAGATCGTGCTCCGGGTGAGGGAGTTCATGGCGCGGGAGGTGGCTCCCGTCGCGAACGAGGCGTGGACCAACGCCCGCTTTCCCCACCAGGTCATACCGGGATTCGCCAAGCTCGACATCGCGGGCCTGCCGTACCGGGGGGCACGAAGCCTGCTGACCGGGTTCGTGGTGCTGGAGCTGAACCGGGTGGATCCGTCCATGGGGACGTTCTTCGGCGTCCACAACGGCCTGGCGATGGGCAGCGTGGACCGGCTGGGCTCGGAGGAGCAGCGGGAGCGGTGGCTGCCGCAGATGGCCGCCATGGAGAAGATCGGGGCGTTCGCGCTGACCGAGCCCGAGGGCGGTTCGGACGTCGCGGCGGGCCTGCGCACCACCGCCCGGCGCGAGGGTGACATGTGGGTGCTCAACGGTGCCAAGCGCTGGATCGGCAACGCCACCTTCGCCGACCTGATCGTGGTCTGGGCCAAGGACGAGGCCGACGGCCAGGTCAAGGGTTTCGTCGTGGAGAAGGGCACGCCCGGCTTCGCCGCGACGAAGATCGAGAACAAGATAGCCCTGCGTACGGTGCAGAACGCCGACATCACGCTCACCAACTGCCTGGTTCCGGAGATCAACCGCCTGCAGAACGCGAACACCTTCCGCGACACCGGCGCGATCCTGCGGCAGACCCGTGGCGGTGTGGCCTGGCAGGCGGTCGGCTGCATGATGGGCGCCTACGAGCTCGCGCTGGAGTACGCCAGGACGCGCGAGCAGTTCGGCCGGCCGATCGCCGGCTTCCAGCTCGTACAGGATCTCCTCGTCCGGATGCTGGGCAACGTCACCTGCTCGCTGGGCATGGTGGTGCGGCTGGCGCAACTGCAGGACGAGGGCGTCTACTCCGACGAGCACTCGGCCATGGCCAAGGCGTTCTGCACGGCACGGATGCGCGAGGCCGTGGGGTGGGCCCGGGAGGTGCTGGGCGGCAACGGCATCGTCCTCGACTACGACGTCGGCCGGTTCGTGGCGGACTCCGAGGCGATCTACTCCTACGAGGGGACCCGCGAGATCAACACCCTGATCGTGGGGCGGGCGATCACCGGCATCGGCGCCTTCGTGTGAGGGACGGGTTTTTGCCTGAAGGACGGGTCCTTGCCTGAAGGACGGGTCCTTGCCTGAAGGACGGCCCCGGCGCTCCGCCTGCCGGGGCCGTTTCTCTGACGTCGCCCTGACGGGTGACCGCCCGGGGGTGCGGTGAGCGACGGCTCGGTGGTCGCGACGACGACGGCCCGGGACGTGTGACTGGTGACGGGTGACGGGTGACGGCTCAGTGGTCGACTGCTCAGTGGTCGCGGCGGGTGACGAGGCGGGCCAGCATGGCGAGCTCGGCGGCCGGCCGGGCCGGCGCGCCGGCCGCGTCGAGGTGGCGCAGTGCCCGGGCGAGCAGCTCGTCGGCCTCCAGCCTGGTCCAGTCCCGCCCTCCCGCGGCCTCCACCAGGTCGGCCGCGCGGGCCAGCTCGGAGCCGGACAGCTCTTCCGGCCGGTGGTAGAGCCCGGCCAGCTCGCCCCCCGCCGGTGTGCCGGAGGTGAGGGCCGCGACGACCGGGATGGACTTCTTGCGGCTGCGCAGGTCGGAGTGGACCGGCTTGCCGGTCACCTCGGGGTCGCCCCAGATGCCCAGCAGGTCGTCGACAAGCTGGAACGCCAGCCCAAGATCCCTGCCGAAGGCGCCCAGGTGCTCGACCTGCCCGGGGTCGCCGCCCCCGAACAGGGCGCCGAGCGCGCAGGCGCACCCCAGCAGGGCCCCGGTCTTGCCCGCGGCCATCGCCAGGCACTCGGCCGGGCCGACGTCCCGGCGCCCCTCGAAGGCGACGTCCGCGTTCTGGCCGTCCAGGAGCTCCTGGACGGCGGCGCTGAAGATCCGCGTCGCCTCGGCCGTGATCGGGCCGCCTCCGCTCGCCAGGACGTCGAAGGCCAGCGTCAGCAGCGCGTCACCGGCCAGGATGGCCGGGCTGATCCCGAACACGGCCCAGGCCGTGGGACGGTGACGGCGGGTCCGGTCGCCGTCCATCACGTCGTCGTGCAGGAGGGAGAAGTCGTGCGCCAGCTCGACGGCCGCGGCCGGTCGGAGCGCCGAGGCCGCGCCGCCGCCGGCGGCCTCGGCGGACAGCAGGGCCAGCGCCGGGCGGAACGCCTTGCCACCGCCCGCCTCGGACGGCTCGCCCCGCTCGTCCCACCAGCCGAAGTGATAGCCGGCGATGCGCCTCATCGAGGCGGGCAGCGTGTCGGCGGCCGGTCGCAGGGTGGCCTCGACCAGGCTCCGGCTCCAGACCAGCACCTCGCTCGCGGAACGCCCGTCCCTGGCCGTCCCGGTCGTCTCGACGGTCGTCATGCTCTCTCTCCTCGTCCGGCTCCGTCCCCTTTCCCCTGCTTCAGTGGCCGATCTCGACGTCCTCCAGGATGCCGAGCGCGTCGGGCACCAGGACGGCCGCGGAGTAGTAGGCGCTGACCAGGTAGGAGATGATCGCCTTCTCGCTGATCCCCATGAACCGGACCGACAGGCTGGGCTGGTACTCGTCGGGGATGCCGGTCTGGTGCAGGCCGACGACCCCCTGGTTGTCCTCGCCGACCCGCATGGCCAGGATCGAGGTGGTGCGGGTCGCGGTGATGGGGATCTTGCTGCAGGAGAAGATCGGGACGCCCCGCCAGGCGGGCACCCCGCTGCCCCCGACGTCGACACCCTGCGGGTAGAGACCGCGCGCGTTGCACTCGCGGCCGAACGCCGCGATGGCGTGCGGGTGGGCCAGGAAGAAGCTGGTGCTCCTGCGGCGGCTGAGCAGGTCGTCGAGGTCGTCGGGGGTCGGCGGCCCGGTGCGGGTGTGGATCCGCTGCTTGAGGTCGGCGTTGTGCAGCAGCCCGAACTCCCGGTTGTTGATCAGCTCGTGCTCCTGCCGCTCGCGCAGTACCTCGATCGTCAGCCGGAGCTGCTGCTCGACCTGGTCCATCGGGTCGTTGTAGAGGTCGGCCACCCGGCTGTGCACCCGCAGGACCGTCTGGGCCACGCTCAGCTGGTACTCGCGCGGGATGAGCTCGTAGTCGACGAACGTGCCCGGCAGGTCGGGCTCCCCGGCGTGCCCGGCGGCCACCTCGACGGCGGCCTCGCCGTACTTGTTCTGCGGGCCCCGAGCGGCGGCCTCCCGCAGCAGCAGGTGCTCGCGGAGCCGCTCGGACTGCTCGGCCACCTCCAGGAACGCCTGCTGGGGCAGGACCATCGCCGTGCCGCCGGTGACCGCCTTGGCGGTGAACGGCCAGGTGTCCTCCGTCACCGTCAGCGTCTCGTCGCCGAAGTGGTCGCCCGCCGCCAGCACCGTCAGCACGATCTCGTCGCCGTACGGCCCGGTGCCGAGCTTGTTGACCTTGCCGTGCGCGATGAGGATCACCTCGTCGGCGGGCCGTCCCGCCTCCACGAGCACGTCCCCGGCCTGGAAGTCCCGCTGGACGAAACGGCCCGCCAGCGCGTCGAGCACGCCGGAGTCGTCGAACCCGCGCAGCAGGGGCAGCTCGCAGAGCTCGGCGGGGATGACCGCCACCTGTGACCCGGTGTTGGTGAAGCTCACCCGGCCGTCACCGAGCGTGTAGCTCAGCCGCCGGTTGACCCGGTAGGTGCCGCCCGACACCTGCACCCAGGGCAGCATCCGCAGCAGCCACCGCGAGGTGATCTCCTGCATCTGGGGGGTCGACTTGGTCGTCGTCGCCAGATTGCGCGCGGCTTCCGTGCTCAGACTGAGCTGCGACCGGCCGACCTCGGGCTCCGTCACAACACACACCACCGATCCGTACTCGTACCGACAGGGAGAAGAAGGCATGAATCGACCAGGGGAAAACGGCGATCAATGGTGCCGGAAAAGGCGGAATCGTCGACCCCCCGACGCGCGGAACCGAATACGGCCCGCCGTCGTGGACGCCTCACATTTTGGGTGGCCGTTAAATGAATTGTCAAGCAGCGAATACGATCCGGTCGGATTTCGGTAAAGACTCAGATCATAAAACCGGAAAAATTAAATATGTTTTATCAATACCGCCAGAGCACACGTGAACGATCTCTTTAGGAGAAGTACGGCTAGTCGGATGATCGAGCGTAATTTCCGGAACAGCTCCTGAAACCGGGCCATACCACCCGGGTTCGTGACCGCTTCCGTGGCACGGCCCCATTCGCTACCGCGGCCGCGCGCGACGTACGCGGACACGCAAGGAGGCGCACGGGTGTGCGCGGGTGTGCGCGGATGCGAATGGGTATGTACGGGTGTGCGCGGAGCCGGTCGGGGTGATTTTCGGAAAGGCCCAAAGGCCCAAAGGCGCTCAGAGTGGTTTCTCCCGGCGGCGTTCCAGCAGTTCCGAGAACAGGTTCTCCCAGAGCGGCATGATGACGCCGGGGGCGTACTCGCGCGCGGTGACGGCCGCGGCGGCGCCCAACCGGCGCCGCAGGCCGGGGTCCTCGACGAGCCGGATCATCGCCGCCGCCAGCGCGTCGACGTCCCCGGGCGGAACGAGCAGCCCGTCGACCTCGGGGGTGAGCACGTCGGCCGGGCCGGTGGGGCAGTCGAAGGCCACGACGGGCAGCGCCTGGCTCATCGCCTCGATCATCACCATCGGCAACCCCTCGAACCGGGAGCTCAGCACGTAGAAGGAGGCCTTGGCCATCTCCTCGTCCAGGCGCTCGGTCCTTCCCATCAGGCCGACGACGTCCGCCAGCCCGTGCTCGGCCAGGAGTGCCCGCAGCGCCTGCCTCCTCGGGCCGGTGCCGTAGATGCGCAGCCGCCAGTCCGGGTGGCGCTCGGCGACCTTGCCGAACGCCGGGATCAGCAGGTCGAAGCCCTTCTGCCCGACGAGGCGCCCGGCCGCGACCACGACCCCGCCCTCGCGGCCGGGCGGCTCGCCGGCCGCCGCCGGCCCGGCGACGACCGCGTTGGGGATGCGCACCACCGGGGTGCCGGGCAGCAGCGCCTGGTACTCCCGGCGGTCGGTCCCGGTGAGCACCGCCACCGTGTCGAGGGCGCCGTAGTGGCGGGCGATCTGCGCGCGGACCGCCTCGGGATGGGTGGCGAGGTTCATGTGCTCCTGCGCGACCCTGACGACGCCGGCCGGGCCGCGGCGGGCGGAGACGAGGTTCAGCGCGGGGCGCGTGGTGACCAGGACGCCGCCCTCCAGGGCGGAGACGTAGTCGATGACGGACCGTTCCACGCGCTCGGTGAAGTAGGAGGCGGCGAACTCGCCCGCGGGCACGATCTTGCCGCGGATCCGCCGCCAGGCCCGGCGCGCCGTCGAGTCGACGGGCCGGGCGCGGCGCTGGTCGGAGAGGGTCAGGAGGCGGACGCGCCCGTCGATCGGGAACTGCGGCCTCTCCCTGCGGCGCACCACGCTGGCGATCTCGACGTCGTGTCCCGCGGCGGCCATCGCGTTCGCCTGGTTGATCACCGTCCGGATCGTCCCGCCCATGCCGTAGGCGTGCAGGAGCAGGTAGCGGATGCGCATCGCCCCCGGGCGCGGCGCCGTCATGCCCGCTCCCCCGCGAAACTCCCCTCGGAGCCCTCCTCGGGGCCTCCCCCGGGCGGCAGGTATCCCCAGCTCCGGCACATCGGCCTGAGCGCCTCGGGGATCTCGTCCGGACCCGGCAGGTCGCGCCCGGGCTGCACGGTCCCCGAGCGGATCTTGTCCTTCCAGTCGCCGAGTCCCTTCTCCAGCACGGCCTGCTCGCCGTACGCCAGCATCTCCGGCTCCCAGCCGATGCCGAGGAAGTCGCACAGGCGGCGCGCCTGCGTCTCCGGGTCGGCGGTCAGGTCCTCGTAGCGCACGGTGCATCCGGACAGCGCCCCGCGCGCCCGCTGGACGGCCTTCATGTAGCGCAGGGCGTCCAGTGCCGCCTCCTCCGGCGTCCTCCTGCCCCCACCGGCCTCGTGCCACGACCGCGCCACGGACGCCGGATGGCGCAGCAGGAAGACGAACCGCGCGTCCGGCCAGCAGGCGGCGATCCGCCGGTGGGCGAAGGCGTTGGCCGGCGTCTTGTCCACGATGGACGTCTTACCGCTCCTGACCAGCTCCCGGTGGAGGACCCGGTCCCACAGCAGGTGCTCCAGGTCGGCCCGGTCGTGCCCGAGCGCCCCCATCGCCCTCTCCGCCAGCGAGGTGCCGAACTCGACCCTCAGCCTGCGGACGTGCAGTTCGTGCGGGGCGTGCAGCGTGGAGTGGGCGTTGAGCAGGGAGCGCAGCAGGGTGGAGCCGGACCTGACCGGCGAGAGGATGAAGATCGGGGCGACCAGCAGGCGGTCGGTCGCGGGGTCGGCGGGCGGCCTGAACGGCTCCTCGGCCACCGAGGGTCTCGGGGCTGAGGGTCTCGGGGCCGGGGATCGCACGCCCGTCGTTGATCCCTCTTTCCCTACTCGGTTAAGCTGGAATCCGGTCAGCCGAACAAGGGCATCGTTGGCCTTACGCTGCCAGTTCATGGCGATGCAGGCTATCCGCCTTTCCTGGCATTTCACTGTGTGTTCACCCAACATCACCTCTGTGTTCCGGAAGTGCGTCCCCGGGGACACCTGCGGCCCGCGCACCGGGCCGGATCACGCGCCGGCGGGCGATTCACCGGCTCCGGCCGGGGTAGTGGCACGTTTCCACAGCTCAGACGGCACAGCGACCGACGGCGGCCGGGAGCGGCCGACGCCGGCCGGCTCCGGGCACCCCGGTACCGGCCGCGCGGCACGACGCCTCGCCGTCCCGGGCCCGCCACGCCCCCACGAGGAGGAGATGTCAGTGACCGACGACGTACGTCCGGGGACGCCCTCGGGCCAGGAACCGTCGGAGATCGCGTACCCGGACCCGTCCGCGAGCCGGGCGGATCCGTCGGAGAAACGGGCGCCGGACGTCGACGACGCGACCGCCGAGGCGCTGGGCAAGCTCTCCGAGGCGCTGGAGACCACCGAGCGGGCCCGCGGTCACCTGTACTCCTTCCACCAGCTGACCGGGCACGCCGACTTCCAGCTCGACGAGGCGGTGGAGCTGCTGCGCGCCGCGGGCCGGGCGGACACGGCCGAGCTGGTGACCCGCGAGCTGATCGGCCGGGACGTGCTGCCCGGCCGCTGGACCTTCCAGATCGTGGAGGAGTACGAGGACGGCTACTACGACGTCTTCGCCGACGTCGAGCGGCGGGTCAGGGAGGAACTGGCGGGCGGGCGGCGCCACGTCCACGAGGCGCGGCTGAAGAGACGCCGCCAGAACTGAGTCCCCGGGGGAACCGGGTCCTTGCCCGTCACCCTGCCCACTCCCTCGCCCCGCCCGCCTGTCCCGCCCGCCCCGGCCCGGTCCGCCCCCGGCGGCGTACGGGGCGGCGGGCGGATCCCCGTACAGTGTGGGACATGGGGATGGTCAAGACCGTGGGGCTGGTTCTGCACCCGCAGCGCGATTCGAAGGTGGCCATCGACACGATCGTCGAGTGGGCCCGGGGCCGTGACGTCACGGTGATGGGGCTCCCCGACGAGGTGGGGCGCATCGACTGCAGCGCGGTCTCGGTCGACACCGAGACCCTGATCGAGCGCGCCGACCTGCTCGTCAGCCTCGGCGGCGACGGCACGATGCTGCGCACCATGCGCCTCATCTCGGGCCGCAAAACCCCGGTCCTGGGCGTCAACCTCGGCAAGCTGGGGTTCCTCGCGGAGATCGACATCGACGAGCTGCCCCCGGCGCTGTCGGCCATCGACAACCACGACTACACGGTCGAGCCGCGTATGGCGGTGTGCGTGACCCTGCCCGACGGCACCATGATGACCGCGTTCAACGACATCGCCCTGGTGCGGATCCCCGGCGACGGGCTCTCGGCGGTGGCGATCACCGTGGAGGGCCACCCGTTCGTCCGGTACGCCGCCGACGCGGTGATTGTGGCCACCCCCACCGGGTCGACCGCCTACAGCTTCTCCGCGGGCGGCCCCATCGTCTCGCCGAACGTGGAGGGGTTCCTGGTGGTCCCCGCCGCGGCGCACTCGTCGTTCAACCGGGCCATCGTGCTCTCGGCCGACGAGAGGGTCGCCCTCGAACTGCTGCCGACCAGCGGCAGGCTGGCCGTGGAGGTGGACGGCGCGGTCAGGGCGCACCTGTCGTCCGGGGACGAGCTCACCGTCACGGCGATGCGGGCCGCGGCCTGGGTGGTCCGGCTCGGCACGACGAGCTTCTACGAGCGCGCCCGCCGCAAGCTCCGCGTGAACGGCAGCGCCGAGGTCGACTGACCTCCGCACACCCCCGGGCGCCCCGCGCGTCCCGGGCGGCGCCCTCTCCGTACGTCCGCCTCACCCGGCCCACTGCCACCTGCACCCCCTCCCGACAAGCCCCGTCAGGAAACTTCCACCGCCCTGTTGACATCGGGAAAGCGCTTACCTACCGTGTGGATACGTTCGTTCACAGGCGTGGATCGCGAGCTGTGAGCAGCGAGTACTCGCTGGGGGACCCGAAGCGCAGGCCGCGCCGGCCTGCCCGACCAGCAAGGAGCGTGACCGTGTTCCACGGAATCAGCAGGAAGGCGGCCGGTGCGGCGATCGCCGTGGCGGCTCTGACGCTCTCGGGAGCGGCGGCCGGGGTCTCGGCGGCCTCCGCCGCGCCCGCCGCCGGGAACTACACACTGGTCAACAACGCCAGCGGCCTGTGCCTGACCGTGCCGGGCGCCAGCTCGGCCGGCGGGGTCCAGCTCACCCAGAACGGCTGCGGCGGCGCGGGCCAGACCTGGGCCGTCACCGGCGGCGGCGGCACGCTCAAGGCCACGCACAGCGGCCTGTGCGCGGGCGTCCAGGACGCGAGCACCTCCGCCGGCAAGGCCGTCCAGCAGCAGAGCTGCTCGGGCGGCAGCTCGCAGAACTGGAACCTGAGCCAGTCCGGGTCCACCTACCGGGTGATCAACGGCAACGGCGGCAAGTGCCTGAACACCAAGGACAACTCCACCTCCTCCGGCGCCCTGGTCCAGCAGAACTCCTGCGACTCGGCGGCCACCAAGCAGTGGCGGCTCGTCCCGGCCGGCGGCGGCAACCCCGACCCGACCCCGACCCCGACCGTCACGCCCACCGTCAATCCTCCCCAGACCGGCCTGGCCGGCTGGGCGACCCAGGGCGGCGGCACCACCGGCGGCGGCAACGCCCCCACGACCACGGTCACCAGCTCCTCGGCGCTGAGCAGCGCCCTGTCGTCGAGCAGCGCGGCGGTCATCCGGGTCTCGGGCACGATCTCCTGCTCCGGGATGCTCAAGGTCGGCTCGAACAAGACCGTCCTCGGCAACTCGGGCGCCACGATCGCGGGCTGCGGCCTCAACATCTCCAACGCGTCCAACGTCATCGTCCGCAACATCAGTTTCCGCGACTGGAACGACGACGGCATCCAGGTCCAGTACTCCACCCGGGTCTGGATCGACCACAACACCTTCAGCAACGGCTACGACGGCGCGGTGGACGTCAAGCGGGCCAGTGACTACGTCACCGTCTCCTGGAACAAGGTGACCAACCACAACAAGTCCATGCTGCTCGGCCACGACGACGGCAACGGCAGCGAGGACAGGGGGCACCTGCGGGTGACCTACCACCACAACTGGTTCGACGCCACCACCCAGCGCCACCCGCGCGTGCGCTTCGGCAACCCGGTGCACGTCTACAACAACTACTACGGCGGCGTCAGCGGCTACGGGGTGGCCTCGACCGAGGGCGCGGGCGTCCTGGTCGAGGGCAACTACTTCGAGAACACCGACGACCCCTACCACCTCGGTGAGGGCGACTCCGGCCCGGGCACCCTGGTCGCCCGCAACAACCACTTCGTCGGCTCCGGCAGCGGCCAGGCCGGCGGCAGCGTGGCCTCCATCCCCTACTCCTACTCCCTCGACACCGCCTCCGGCGTCAAGTCGATCGTGACCTCGGGCGCCGGCGCCGGCCGGATCTCCGTCTGACCCCGCCCGTCCCTGTTCGTCCCGGACCGGCCTCCCTGACCGGGGCCGATCCGGAGCGGGACGCGCGGGGCGGGGTGGGGCGGCCCGGCCGCCCCACCCCGCCTCGCGTCTCAGGCCTCACACCGGACCGGCCGGGTCCGAGGACCCGGCGGGCCGGACGAGGCGACGATCCCCGCGTGTGACCGGGTCCCCAACAGGACCCGGTCACACGCGTTCCCGGGACCCGTTCCGAAAGGCGGCGCGGCTCGGCGAGGGCCGGGGGCGGTGGTTCAGCGGGGGGCGAACTGCGCCAGCGCGGGCAGGGCCCGGTCGGCGAAGTCGAACAGCGCCTGGTTCTCCCAGCCGTTGCCCGAGGACGGGTCGGCCGGGTCCCAGCCGTTGCCGGTCACCGCCGTCCAGGCGGGCTCCCAGTAGACGAAGCCGAGCCCCCGGCCGTTCGGCACGGCCTGCACGATGCTCGCCACGTCGCGGAGCATCGCCGACTGGCCCGCCGGGGAGGCCGGGTAGCCGGGGTAGGGCGTCGCCGCGGTGATGATGTTGGTCAGTCCGTCGTCGTTGCCGGTGGTGAAGGGGTAGGCGGTCTCGGCCAGCAGGACGGGCCTGCCGTACCGGGAGGCGATGTCGTCGATGTTGGTCTGGAACTCGCCCAGCGTGCCGTGCCAGTAGGGGTAGTAGGACACGCCGATCACGTCGTAGCGGACACCGCCCGCCGCGGCGCTGTCGAACCACCAGCGGAACAGCGCGTTGTCGCCGCCCTCGGCCAGGTGCAGCACGACCCTCGTCGAGGACGACACCGCCTTGACCGCGTCGTAGCCGGAGTTCAGGAGCTGGGCGAGGTTGCCGAAGTTCGCGCTGCGGCCCTCCTCCCAGAGCATGCCGTCGTTGATCTCGTTGCCGACCTGGACCATGTCGGCGGTCGTGCCCTGCGCCTTGAGGGCGTTCAGCACGTCGTAGGTGTGGTCGTACACGGCGGTCTTGAGCTGCGCGAACGTGCGGCCGGTCCACGCGGCGGGCTTGTACTGCTTGCCGGGGTCGGCCCAGGTGTCGGAGTAGTGGAAGTCGACCAGCAGGCCCATCCCCTGGGCCTTGACGCGCCTGGCCACGGCCAGCACGTGCGCCTTGTCGTTGTAGCCGTCGGCCGGGTTCACCCACACCTTGAGCCGGACGAGGTTCATGCCGGCCGAGCGCAGGATCCCCAGGGCGTCCCCGCGGGTGCCCGAGGCGGTGTGGTACCTGCCGCCGAGGGCCTCGGACTTGGCCAGGCTGGAGGTGTCGCCTCCCCTGACGGCGAGCGTCGCGGCGCCCGGGGTGAAGGTCACGTCGTCGAAGTTGGCCCAGCCGCCGGCCGCCGCCGAGGAGGCGAGGCCGACGGTGCACCTGCCGACGGTCACGGTCTGGGTGACCGCGATCCTGATCCACTCGGAGGAGCCGACCGGCAGGTAGGTGCGCTTCTCCGCCGGGCCGCAGTTCCTCAGCGCGATCCAGCTCTGGCTCATCGCCCCGGCCCTGACCCAGGCCCGGAGCGTGTAGGTGCCCGAGGTCAGGCCGGTCAGCGTCTGGTGGGTCTCGACGGTGTAGGCGTTCGCGGACCAGTGGGACAGGCGCAGGGAGCCGGCATGCCCGCCGGCCTCGGAGTAGTCGGCGGCGGCGGTGCCGGTGGTGCTCCATCCGGACGGCGCCGCGACGGCACCGCCCGTCTCGAAGCCGCCGTTGACGATCGTCGAGGCGGCCTGGGCCGGTAACGGCGCCAGGACCGCGGCGGCGCAGGTCAGCAGCGCCACCAGGATCTTCTTCATGGGTCCTCACTCTGGGAAGGGGTGGTCGGACGGTCCCCCGAGGCCCCCGGTGACGCGCCGCGGTCAGGTTGCCGGCGCGGCACGAGGGGAGATCATGTGTTTCCCGCGAGCTCGACGACGGCGACGCCTCCGGCCGGTACGGTCGCCGACCCGGCGTGCTCCGCGCCGTCGAGGAGGCCGGTCCCGTTCACCCCCGCGACGGTGACCGGCTCGTCTCCGTGGTTGAGCAGGAAGAGGTGACGGCCCCGGCGGACGAGTTCGAGGCTGTCGGGCAGGTCGCGCGGGCGGGACACGCCCGCCCGGTCGAGCACCGCGCGCAGCAGCGTCCGCAGATCCCCGCCGCCCGCTTCGGGAACGGGGGGCGGGAGGGGATCCAGGCCGGAAGCCGCGTCGGGAGACGGGTCGAGGGCGGTCGCGACGTACCAGGCGGTGCCCGCGCCCAGCTCGTGACGGGTCACCGCGGGGTGGCCCGCGTCCGGCCCGCCGGTGAAGACGCCCACGGCGCGCGCCCCGGCGAGACGGACCCGCTCCGACCAGATCCGGCCGTTCGTCCGGCCCGCGATCCCGTCGTGCCCCCGACCACCGAGACCCGCGTTCCCGCTCCCGGCGTCGGTGTCGGTGTCGGCATCGGTGCCGGCATCGACACTCGCGGCGCCGACGCCGACCGTGCCGTTCTCCGGCAGCGGGTGGAACTCCTCCACCGACAGGCCGAGCACGTCGCGCAGCGCACCGGGGTGGGCGCCCGGGTGGATGGTGTCGTTCTCGTCGACGATCCCGGAGAAGTAGGAGACGACCAGGTGACCGCCCCCCTCGACGTAGCGGCGCAGGTTCTTGCCCGCCGCCTCGGTGAGCAGGTAGGAGCTCGGCGCGACCACCAGCCGGTACGCCGACAGGTCGGCGCGGGGGTGGACGAAGTCGACGGTCACGTGCTCGCGCCACAGCGCCTCGTAGTAGGCCTCCACCCGCTCGCGGAACCTCAGGTCCACCGAGGGCCGCCACTCCAGCTCCAGCGCCCAGTACGCCTCCCAGTCCCACACCAGCGCGACCTCGGCCTCGACCCGGGAGCCGCGCACCCCCGCCAGGGCGCGCAGGTCGGCGCCGAGGGCGACCACGTCGCCCCACAGCTCCGAGCCGGTCCCGGCGTGCGGCAGCATCGCCGAGTGGAACTTCTCGGCGCCGTGGCGCGAGGCCCGCCACTGGAAGAACAGCACCGAGTCCGACCCCCGGGCGACGTGGGCGAGGCTGTTGCGCCGCATCTCCCCGGGACGCTTGGCGAGGTTGCGCGGCTGCCAGTTGACGGCGCCGGTGGAGTGCTCCATGAGCATCCAGGGACGCCCGCCCGCCACCGAGCGGGTGAGGTCGGCCGCCATGGCGAGCTCGATGTGGCCGTCGGCGCGCCCGGCGTCGAGGTAGTGGTCGTTGGAGACGACGTCCACCTCGTCCGCCCACCGCCAGTAGTCCATCGGCTCGCAGTTGGGGATCATGAAGTTGGTGGTGACCGGCAGGTCGCCGAACCGGCGGATCGCGTCGCGCTCGCGGCGGAAGTTGGCGATGTGCGCGTCCACGGAGAAGCGGGCGTAGTCGAGCTGCAGGGCGGTCAGCAGGCCCACCGGTGCGAGCCTGGGCGGCTCCACCTCCTCGAACGAGCCGTAGGTCAGCCCCCAGAACGCGGTGCCCCACGCGGCGTTGAGGGCTGCCACGTCCCCGTGCCGCTCGCGCAGCCAGTCGCGGAACGCCTCGGCCGAGGTCTCGCAGTAGCAGCGCGCGTTCGCCCAGCCGTACTCGTTGTGCACGTGCCACATGACGACCGCCGGGTGGGCGGCGTAGCGGGCGGCGAGCTCGGCGGCGATCCGCTCGGAGGCGGCGGCGTACTCCGGTGAGCTGGGGCAGAAGCTGTGCCGGGAGCCGCCGGCGATGACGCGGCCCTCCCGGTCGACGAGGCGCGCGCCGGGGTGGGCCCTCCTGAACCAGGCGGGCGGGGACGAGGTCGGCGTCGCCAGGTCGACGTGGACGCCCGCGGCGTCCAGCAGGTCGATGATCCGGTCCAGCCGGTCGAAGTCGTGAACGCCCTCGGCGGGCTCGATCTGGCTCCAGTTGAAGATGCCGAGGCTGACCAGGTTCACCCCGGCCTCGCGCATCAGCCGGACGTCCTCGCGCCAGACCTCCTCCGGCCACTGCTCGGGGTTGTAGTCCCCGCCGTACGCGATGCCCTCCGGCAGGACGGGATATCCGGTCAACGCCTCCCCCTCGGATGTCTTCTGTGAACGTGCACAGTAATGCAGGACCGGCACCCGGGGAAGAGGTCTGCGGGGAAGGATCACGGACCTTCGTAAGCACCAGGGATTAACAAGAATGTAACGGTCATTGACAGCACGTCTCGCGGGATTTCAGTCTGTGAACGTTCACAGACATGGTCCGGAACGTCCCCGTAGCCCGGCCCGCTTCTCCCCGACCACCCCGGCCCACTCGCCCCGAACCGTCCGGCCCGCTCGCTCACTCCGAATCGTCCGACCCGTTCTCCCCGAACCGTCCGGCACGCTCTCTCCCGGCCACCCCGGCACGTTCTCCCCTGACCGCCCGACACGGAGGAACACATGCATACGAAACGGCTCGTCGTCGCGGCGGCCACGGTCCTCGCCGCCGCCCTGGCCGCCGGGTGTTCCGGCGCCGCCCAGGACCCGGCCGCCCCGGCCGCGCAGAGTCCGCAGGGCTCGGCCCCCGCCGGGCCGGTCAAGCTCACGTACTGGAGCTGGGTCCCCAACATGGACAAGATCGCGGCGGTGTGGAACGCCGCGAACCCCGACGTCCAGGTCACGATCAGCAAGCAGGCCGGGGGCGACGACGCCGCCGCCAAGTTCCTGACCGCCGCCAAGGCCGGCAACCCCCCGGACCTGGTCCAGGCCGAGTACCAGATGCTGCCCTCCTTCGTCGCCGCCGACGCGGTGGCCGACATCGGCGCCGAGGCCGGGGGGTCCAAGGGCGAGTTCGGCGAGGGGATCTGGGGCCTGGTCACGCTCGGCACCGACGCCGTCTACGCCCTCCCCCAGGACAGCGGCCCGATGATGCTCTACTACCGCCGCGACCTGTTCGAGAAGTACGGCATCGAGGTGCCCAAGACCTGGGACGAGTACGCCGAGGCCGCCCGCGCCGTACGGAAGAAGGACCCCAAGGCCTATCTCGGCACCTTCTCCAGCAAGGACCCCGGCTCCTTCGTCGGCCTCGCCCAGCAGGCCGGCGCCCGGTGGTGGTCGATCAGCGGCGAGTCCTGGAAGGTCGCGATCGACGACGAGCCGACGAAGAAGGTCGCCGACTTCTGGGGTGGCCTGGTCAAGGAGGGCGTCGTCGACGACCAGCCCTACTTCACCCCCGAGTGGAACAAGGCGCTCAACGACGGCGGGCTGCTGACCTGGCCGTCGGCCGTGTGGGGTCCCGGCGTGCTCTCCAGCAACGCACCCAAGGGCAAGGGAAAGTGGGCGATCGCCCCGCTGCCGCAGTGGAGCGCCGGCGAGAACGCCAGCGGCTTCTGGGGCGGCTCCTCCACCGCGATCGCCGCCAAGTCCCCCAACCGGGCCGCCGCCGCGAAGTTCGCGACCTGGCTGAACACCGACCCCGAGGCCCTGGCCCTGCTGGTCAAGGAGGGGGCCGTCTACCCGGCCGCCACCAAGGGCGGCACCCTGCTCGGCGAGGCCCCGGAGTACTTCTCGAACCAGCCCGACTTCTGGCAGCAGGCCGCCGCGATCTCCGCCACCGCGCGCGGGTTCACCTTCGGGCCCAACGTCAACGTGACGTACAACGCCTTCAAGGACGCCTTCGACAAGGCCCTCCAGGACGGGTCGGTCTTCTCCGACGCCGTCGGGAAGATGCAGGAGGCGACGGTCGCCGACATGCAGAAGTCCGGATTCCAGATCGCCCCATGACACGTCCGCACGGCGGCGCCCGCACCGCGAGCGCCGTCCCCTACCTCTTCCTCGCCCCCGCCCTGGCGCTGTTCACGCTCTTCATGGCCGTCCCCGTCGCCTACACCGCCTACCTGAGCCTGCGCCGCACCAAGGTGTCCGGGCTGGGCCTGGGCAAGGGGTCGCGCCGCGAGGTCTACGCGGGTCTCGACAACTACACCGCGACCCTGCGCGACGGCGAGCTGTGGGCGGGCTGGCTGCGCGTGCTGGGCTACGGCCTGCTGGTGCTCGCCGTCATGCTCGGCCTGGCCCTGCTGTTCGCGCTGCTGCTGGACTCCGCGCACGTGCGCCTGGCCCGCTTCTCCAGGATCTCCGTCTTCCTGCCGTACGCGGTGCCGGGCGTGGCGGCCACCCTGATCTGGGGCTTTCTGTACCTGCCGAGCCTCAGCCCGATCCGCCAGGTGCTCGACGTCGACCTGCTCGGCACCGGAGCGGTGGTCTTCTCCATGGCCAACGTGGCGGTCTGGGGCGGCGTCGGCTTCAACATGCTGGTGCTCTACACCGCGCTGCGGGCCGTGCCCAGGAGCTACTACGAGGCCGCCAGGATGGACGGGGCGAGCGAGCTGCAGGTGGCGCTCCGGATCAAGATCCCGATCCTGCTGCCCGCGATCATCCTGACCACGGTGTTCTCCATCATCGCCACCGTCCAGGTGTTCACCGAGCCGACCACCCTGCGGCCCCTGACGAACACGATCAGCTCGACCTGGAGCCCGCTCATGAAGGTCTACCGCGACGCCTTCGTCACCGGCGACCTCTACTCGGCCGCCGCCACCTCGATCGTCATCGCGGCGATCTCCCTCGTCCTGTCGTTCGGCTTCCTGCGCCTGGTCCGGGACCGCGCCTTCGGAGGGGAGGGCTGATGGCCGCGACCACCCTGCCCGAGAGGCCCGGGAGGCCCGGGCGGCCGGGAAGGGCGGCCGCACCCCACCGCGCCGCCCCGCCCGGGCGACGGCCGGTCGGCATCGTCCCGACCGCGATCCTGCTGCTGGGCGCGCTGTACTGCCTGCTGCCGGTCGGCTGGGTGCTGGTGGCCGCCACCAAGTCCAAGGCGGAGCTGTTCTCCACCCCGACCTTCGCGCCCGGCACCGGCCTGCTGTCCAACCTCGCCGACCTGGCCGCCTACCGCGACGGCGTGTTCTGGCTGTGGATGCTCAACACGCTGCTGTACGCCGGAGGCGGCGCCCTGCTGTCCACCGCCGTCTCCGCGGTCTCCGGCTACGCCCTGGCCAAGTACCGCTTCCCCGGCCGGAACGTCATCTTCAACCTGCTGCTCGGCGGTGTCCTGGTGCCGTCGGTGGTGCTGGCCATCCCGCAGTACCTGCTGTTCGCCCGGGTCGGGCTCGCCGACACCTACTGGTCGGTCCTGCTGCCGCAGATCCTGAGCCCGTACGGCATCTATCTCGCGCGCGTCTACGCGGGGGCGGCCGTCCCGGACGTCCTGCTGGAGGCGGGACGCATCGACGGCGCCGGGCACCTGCTGCTGCTGCGGCGGGTGGCCCTGCCGCTGATGCTGCCGGGCATGGTGACCGTCTTCCTGTTCCAGTTCGTCGCGATCTGGAACAACTTCCTGCTGCCGTTCATCATGCTGGGCGACGACCAGCGGTTCCCGCTGACCGTGGGCCTCTACACGCTGCTGGCCGCCGGGGCCAACCAGCCCTCGCTGTACAACCTGATCCTCACCGGCACCCTGCTGTCGATCATCCCGCTGATCGCGCTCTTCCTGACCATGCAACGCTACTGGCGGACCGACCTGGCCGGCGGGGCCGTGAAAGCCTGACGACCGAGGCGCCCGGCGGTCGGCGGACCGCCTGGCGAGGGGACAATGACACCATGGCGAAGCGTCCGACCATTCACGACGTCGCGGCGGTGGCGGGGGTCTCCCGGGGAACGGTCTCCCGGGTCCTCAACGACGACCGCTACGTCAGCCCGGCCTCGCACGCCGCCGTCAGGCGGGCCATCGCCGAGACCGGGTACATCGTCAACCGCGCCGCCCGCAGCCTGGTCACCCAGCGGACCGGCTCGGTGGTGATGGTCCTGTCGGAACCGCAGGAGAGACTGTTCGAGGACCCCACCTACAGCGTGCTGCTGCGCACCGCCACCCGGCGGCTCGCCGAGCGGGACGTGTCGCTGGTGATGATGATCGCCGGGAACGACGGCGACCGCGACCGGGTGGTCCGCTACGTGCGCGGCGGCCACGCCGACGGGGTGTTCCTGGTCTCCCCCCACGCCGGCGACAAGCTGGTGGACGCGCTGGTGGACATCTCGGTGCCCGCCGTCGCCCAGGGCGCCGTCATCGGGCGGGAGAGCGTGATCCCGTACGCGGCGGCCGACGACCGCGAGGGTGCCCGGCAGATGACCCGCTACCTGGTCGAGCGGGGCCGCAGGCGGATCGCCACCATCACCGGCCCGCTCGACACCCCCGGCGGCGCGCTGCGGCTGGAGGGCTTCGGCGACGTCCTGGGGCGGAAGGCGAGCAGGAGGCTCATCGAGCACGGCGACTACACCCAGCTCGGCGGGGAGCGCGCCATGGCCCGCCTGCTGGAACGTGCGCCCGACCTCGACGCGGTGTTCGTCGCCTCCGACCTGATGGCCGCGGGCGCGCTGTCGGCGCTGCGCGCCGCCGGGCGGCGGGTGCCCGAGGACGTCGCGGTGGGCGGCTTCGACGACTCGGCGGTGGCGCTCTCCACCCACCCGCCGCTCACCACGATCAGGCAGCCCCTGGAGCGGGTCGCCGAGGAGACCGTCCGCCTGCTGCTGGCCCTGATCGACGGCGCCGAGCGGGTGGAGCCGGTGATACTGCCCACCGACCTGATCGTCCGCGAGTCGACCTGACCCGCGGACGGGCCCGGCCGCCCGGTACGGAGGCCGAGCCTGTCAGGTTGCGGGCGAGTTCGGCAGGTTGCGGGCGAGTTCGGCAGGAACCCCCGTCAGGCGGGTCCGTCTGACGGGTCCGGCGAGCGGCTCCGTCGGACGGCTCCGGCGGAACGGTTCAGCGGGTGGGCGAGGAGCCGTTGACGGTCAGCACGTGCTCGGTCTCGATGGCCGGGAAGGTGCCGGTGTCGACGATCCCGTGCTCGTGGAAGGCCGCCTCCAGCAGCGCGTGAGCCTTGGGCTCCAGCTTCCACAGTGCCCGGTACTCGCGGGCGCTGGCCAGCGAGACCCCGGTCTCGTGCGCGATGTCGGTGGCCCGGGGCACGAACCTCCGCTCGATCTGCTTGTCCCAGTACTCCCGGGCGGCCCGCAGCAGGGCCGCGCGCTGCGCGGTGTCGACGACCGGCGGCGGGACGTCCAGCACCTGGAACTCGTCCTCGTCGTCGTCGACCGCCGAACGCGCTCCCGCCGGTCCGGCGGCCACGGCGGCGCGCGCCCCCGGCTGCCCGGCCTCCGGGCTCCACGGCACGGGCGGCTTCAGGTCGATCAGCGCGGAGGTGTTGTAGAGGGCGCCGATCTGGGAGAGCAGGGCCTCCTGGCGCGCGGAGTCGACCGCCAGCCCGGTATGCTCCACCGCCCGGTCCATGGCACGGTCCAGCTTGGTCAGGGCAGAGCGCATCTTCCGCTCGGACGCCCCGGAGGCGCGCAGCGCGCGGGCACGCTTGGCGGCCAGCGCGACCCGGGTCAGCCTGCGGTGCGCGTCGACCTCGCTCGCCGTACGGTCGCTGACCTCGGCCAGCCCGACGCGGACCAGCGCCCGCTCCGGGGTGATCCTCCAGTTGATGCGGGCACGGCCGGTGATGCGGTGGCGTTCGATCGCCATGCCGCGCTCCCACAGCCACGCCGCCACCAGGGGCGCCGCGAGACGGAAGACGGCCTCGGCGACGCTGCGGGCGTCCATGCTCGACAGCACCGCGGTCAGTCCGGTCAGCGCCCACACGGCGACGCCGTCGATGCCGGCCGAGAAGTTCTCCCGCATGTTGCGGCGGGCCCGGACCGCGCTGGTGATGACGGCGACCTCGATGAAGGCGAAGAGCAGCAGCCGCAGCGGGCCGTCGAAGCCGAGCACGTCCCCGGAGAAGCGCCACATGCCCTGCGCGGAGACGCCGGTCGCGATGCTGGCGGCGACGATGGTGAGGATGTCCTCCGCGGGGCGGGGCGCGACGTGCCGGTGGTAGAAGCGGACCGCCGCGCGCTGGACGGCGCGGAACACGAAGTACGCCGCGACCAGGAGAAGGAGCGCGAACACTCCGGCGATGGCCGTCAGGACCGGCTGGGCCGAGGCGAAGGCGGTGATGTCATCGATGGGGGGCATCTGTCACTGTCCGTCATTCTGATGTCCGACAGGATATCCGGCGATCATTCCAGAATTTCGGCCTCTTGTTCGCGAAACAGGTGCCTACCGGCGTGACAGAAGCGACCACAGTTGCGACGGCACCGAGTCAGGGACGGCGCTGAGTCAGAGGGCGGCACCGAGCCGGAGAGCGGCACCGAGTCAGAGGGCGGCACCGAGCCAGGGATGGTGGCACCCGCCCCGGCCCGACCGGACCTGCGGGCACCGGTCGCCCACCCCCGCCCTGCCGGTTCCGCGACCTCCCGGCGGGTGCGGACGTCCATCGGCCTCCCGGCTGCGCCTCGGTGCCTACCAGGCCACTTTGTCGTGATTGGACCAGGAAGCGGACACGCCCCCCTCCTAGGGTCGAGATATGAACGCCAGCCCCGCCGCGGCCGTCCCGCGCACCCGTACGCCCCTGGAGATCGACCGCGCCCGCACGCCGGAGCTGATGGAGGCCGTGCGCGCGTACGCCGTGCGCATCCTGGGCGGCCTGGACGACCGGCCGGCCGCGCGGGCGCCGGTGCGACCTTCCCCCGAACCCCTTCCCGAGGCCGGGATCGGCCTGGAGGAGGCGATGGGGGTGTTCGCGGCGCGCTGGGAGCCGGGCTTCGCGTCCGGTCCCGGCCCGCGCTACCTGGGGTTCGTCACGGGCGGCGCGACACCCGCGGCGCTGGCGGGCGACTGGCTGACCGGCACGCTCGACCAGAACCCCACCTCGGGGCTGGACTCCCTCGCCCCGGACCTGGAACGGGAGACGGTCACCTGGCTGCGCGATCTCTTCGGCCTGCCGCCGGAGCACCGGGGGACGTTCGTCAGCGGCGCGACCATGTCCAACCTGGCGGGCCTGGCGATCGCCAGGGAGTGGCTGGGCGAGCGGCGCGGCGTGTCGGTCGCCGAGGAGGGCGTGGTCGCGCTCGGGCCGGTGACGGTGCTGTCGGGAAGCCCGCACTCCAGCATCGCCAAGGCGCTGTCCGTGCTCGGGCTGGGGCGCTCGGCGATCCGGCACGTCGGCCTCCTGCCGGGACGGGAGGCGGTGGACGTCGGCCTGCTCGCCCGGGAGCTGGAGCGCCTCGACGGCACCCCGGCGATCGTGGTCGCCAACGCCGGAACGGTCAACACCGTCGACTTCGACGACCTGCGCGCGATCGCCGCCCTGCGCGAGCGGTACCCGTTCTGGCTGCACGTGGACGCCGCGTTCGGGGCCTTCGCCGCGCTGTCGGCCGGACACGCCCACCTGGTCGCGGGCCTGGGCGAGGCCGACTCGGTCTGCGTGGACCTGCACAAGTGGCTGAACGTGCCCTACGACAGCGCGGTCCAGTTCACCCGCCGCCGCGACCTGCAGACCCGCGTCTTCCAGAACGCGGCCGCCTACCTCGGCCCGCTGGGCGAGGACCCCGAGCCCGACTTCGTGCACCTGACCCCGGAGAACTCCCGCCGCCTGCGCGCCCTGCCGGCCTGGTTCACGCTGGCCGCGTACGGGCGCGAGGGGCACGCGGGGATCGTCCGCGACTGCGTCACCCTCGCCACCGACCTCGGTGAGCGGATCGCCGCGATGCCCGCCTACCGCCTGCTGGCGCCGGTACGGCTCAACGTGGTCTGCTTCACCCTCACCGGCTCCCCCTCCCCCGCCCGGATCGCGGAGGTGGCCCGCGCGATCACCGAATCGGGCGAGGCGTTCCTGACGACGACCGTCCTGGACGGGGTGCCCGCCCTGCGCGCCGCGTTCAGCAACTGGCGCACCACCGGGGCCGACGTGGAACGGATCGCGAAGACCCTCCAGGAGATCGCCTCTCGTCCGTGAGCCGCCCGTCCTCGGCCGAACGGCTCCGGCTCGTGGGTGTCCGCCTCCCGTCATGATCCCTTTTCCCGCAGAGCCTCGGACCACGGTGAAAGACGGACCCACGCTTCCGGCCTTCGCTCAACTGAGCAACCCGAAGACGGTGTGAGGAGCCTCGTCGATCTCTCCGATCTCGGCGGGGTTCAGGCGACCGGCGAAGTCACCCAGACGGTGCGGTGCGACGGCAACGGCCTGCTCGACCATGACCCGGCTCTGTTTGCCGAGCAGCTCGACCTCGGGGCGGAAGGGCGCCGGGGGTGCGCTGGCCGAGGTCGGCGCGACGAGAACGGTGGAGAGGTGGGAAAGGAAATCCGACTGGAGGATCACGGCGTAGCGCTCGCCTCGTTGCTCGTGGGCCACCGCGTCACGAGGAGCGCGCAGCCGGTACACGTCACCACGCACGCAGGTGCTCCGTGTCCTTCATGATCGCTTCAGCTTCGGCCTTGTCGGCGGGATCCTTCGCCAGCCGCTCGGCCGCGATCCGCGCCTCCTCCATCCGATGGAGTCGCTGGGCGATGACAAGGGCTTCGCGAACCGCTTCGTTCGCGGAACGGCCGTCAGCGGTCAGCTCGTTCAGAGCCTTCTCCGCTCTGGCGTCGAGGTCGACAGTCAACATGGCCATATCCTCACTGTACGACGAGGCGTCGCGCAGGCCTTCGACCGAATTCCGTGAGCACCAGAACACCCTGTGTGACGGGTGGTCGGCGAAAGAGACCCTGCGGAGCGCCCGACCGGTCAGCGCCGCCCGGATTGCGGGCTTCCGGTCATTTCATCTCACCGCGCTCGCGCAGGATCGCGACGCCGTCGCCGTCGAGGTCGTCGCAGTACGCCATCCGCCCGGTCATGGCCATCATGAGCGCCAGGGTGGCGCCGGACACGAGCGGACCGGAGCCGGTCGCGAAGGGGCCGTCGTCGGCGGCGAGCCGCAGGCCGCTGATCCGTCCCTTGGCGAGGACGACGAAGTCGCTGCCCCGGTAGTACTCGGCCAGGCGGGTGAGGGTCCCGATGGGGTAGTCGCGGCGGATGCCCAGCGGCCGCCGGATGTCCTCCGCGTGCAGGACCGTCTCACCCAGCATCGCCACGACCGGGATGGGGGGCTTGGTCGTGCTCGTGACGACGCGGCGGAACCTGTCGTGCGTCTCGGCCCCGGTCGCGCCCAGCTCCTCGGCGAGCCGCATGGCGTTCTGCCTGTCGAAGTCGAACCGGCAGCGGATCACGCCCGCCATCCACCGCAGCGGGGTGAGGCTCGCCCCCGAGGTGAGGTGCGCCAGCACCTCGCGCACGGTCAGCCCGGTGCACAGGGACGGCGTCGCCCACCGCTCGTCGGCCAGATCCGCCAGGTCGGCCGCCAGGGCCTCCCGCTCGGCGTGGACCAGCGGCCAGAGGCCGGACGCGCGGCGGGAGTCCGGCTCCGGTTCCGGGGCGGTCATGTCGGACGGTGTCCTGTCGTGGGTCACGAGGGTCCTCTCGGCGGTCGGTGAGAACGGTCATGGACAGGACTCCCTCCGCGAGGCGGAATCGTCGCCCGCGAGCTGTTTTTCTACGGGTGACCGCGCGCGGAGGCGACCGGGCGGACGATGAACGTATACACCGTCCCCGATGCCGTCCGGCAGAGCCCGTGACGACGGGAACGACCGGCGAACGGTTACCGGGCGTGGCAGCATGAGCACCGGGCGTCCTACGCGTCGATCATGCCTGGGGGTGCGAGGATGGGCGTTATGAGCATTGACCGCCGGGGCGAAGTGTTGGAAGAACTGGCGCGAGCGGTATGCCAGGTGGAGGTTCCCGGCCCGTCATCGATCAGGAAGGTGTCCGTCGAGCCCTACCTGGACGCGGACGGGGAGTCGGCGCTCAAAGCCCTGATCGTTGTGGAGGGAGCGGGCGAAGGCGGCTGGCCCGCTGATCTGACGCACACGCTTCGCAGGCAGGTGAACCGGCTCGCGGCCGAGAAGAACCTGAGCGAACACGTGTACGTCACGCTCTTCACCGAGCAGGAGTTCAAGGATCGGGAGAGCACCGACGAGATGGCGGAAAGCGACAACACGATCGACATCGACCGGGCTCTCGGTGAAGACCGGCAGGACGGTCGATGAGGCGAGATTTCAAGGCCGAGGACCATCTCCATCTCGCCGACACGCTCGCCGGCCGCACCGCGGGACGCGGCCGCCCTCGTACGGCTTATCTCCGGCGCGCGACGTCCACCGCGTACTACGCGCTCTTCTACGAGCTTGTGCAGCACGGTGCACGACGGGCGACCAGAAGCGGGCCGGTGGAGCATCAGCAGGCCATCGGCCGGTGGTACGCCCACGGCAACTTCAAGAAGGCGGCCCGGTGGGTGGAGGAGATCGCGTCCAACCGCACGCCTCCCACCGTGGTGAGGCTTCTCCTGATCGATCCCGTCACGGGAACGGTTCCGCCGGACCTCGACGTCCTGGCCAGTGCCTTCGGCGAGCTCCAGGAGGCCCGGCACGGAGCCGACTACGACCCTTCGTTCGATGCCACACGTTCCGGAGCGCTCGGCCATGTCAACACCGCCCGAGCGGGAATCGACGCGATCCGGCGGATGGACAAGGTGAACCTGCATCAGTTCGACATGTTCCTGCTCCTCGCCCTCGGCGGCGACAAGATGATCCGAAACAGTTGACCCTCATCCCGCCCTCCCCGGAGATACATCGTGTCCGGATCGTCCTGCCCGGGCCCTGTCGCGCCGGGAGCAGGGCGGCAGGATGACGTCGCGCGTCGCCGCGCTGAGGTTCTCCGGCCGCCCGTGTGCCCCGCGTACGGGGGCGGCGCCCGGGTTCAGGCGTCGCGGCGCCTGAGCAGGTGGGCGGCCAGTGCCAGCAGCGCGGCGGTCCACAGCGCGAGGACCGCGATCCCCGCCCAGGGGGAAAGGGAGGCCAGGGGCGCCGGGGACGCTGCCTGCTGGGCGTCGCCGACGAGGATCGCCTGGCCCGCCACGGTGGGGAAGAAGGAGTAGACGGCCCTGCCCACCTCGCCGGGCAGCATGACGAGGAGGTTGGGCACCACCAGCACCAGGGCCAGGACGCAGGTGATCGCCGCGGCGGTGTGCCGCAGCAGCGTGCCGACGGCGAGCGCGAACAGGGCCTGCAGGGCCAGGTAGAGGCCGGCGCCCGTCACCGCGCGCAGCACCTCGGGGTCGGCGAGGGAGACGTCCACCCGCTCACCGAGGATCGCGGCCCCGATCAGGAACGACGGCAGGACGATCAGCTCGGTGACCACGAAGACCAGCAGGCCGAGGACGGCGGCCTTGGCGGCGAGCATCGGGGTACGGCCCGGCACGGCCAGCAGGCTCGACCGGATCGACCCGGTGGAGTACTCGCCGGCGATCACCATCACGCCGAGGACGCAGACCGCGAGCCGGCCGGAGGAGACGCCGGGCTGGACGAGCAGCGTGAGCGGGTCGCCCACCATCTGCCACTTCCGGGCCGCCGACGCGGTCGCCCAGTTCATCACCGTGATCGCGGCCATCAGCACGGTGAAGCCGACGGTGAGCACGATCATGACGATCAGCGACCAGACGGTGGACCTGACGGAGCGGATCTTCGCCCACTCCGAGGCCATCAGGTGGCCGAACCCGGCGCGCGCGCCGGTCCCGGTGGAACCGGTGAACTCGCCGGACCGGCCTGCGGCGTCGGACGTGGTGGAACGCGTGGACCGGCCGGGGCCCTCGGACGTGGTGGAACCGGTGGACCCGCCGGGGCCGTCGGGTGTGGTGGACGGGGTCGTCGTGGTCATGCCCTGCTCCTGTCGCCGTCGGCGTACTCGACGCTGTCCCTGGTGAGTTCCATGAAGGCGTCCTCCAGCGAGGCGTGCCTGGGGGTGAGTTCGTGCAGGACGATCCCGGCGTCCAGGGCCAGCTCGCTGATCCGCGCGGACTCCATGCGGGCCACCGAGAGCGCCCCGTCCTCGCCGACGGTCACGTCGCCGCCCGCGGCGGCGACCAGCGCGCCGAGCCGCCCGGCGTCGGGGGTACGGACCAGCACCGACCTCCTGGGGTCGCGCCTGAGGAGCTCGTCCATGCCGCAGTCGGCGATGACCCTGCCCCGGCCGATCACGATCACGTGGTCGGCGGTGACGGCCATCTCGTTCATCAGGTGGCTGGAGACGAAGACGGTGCGGCCCTCGGCGGCCATCTTCCTCATGAGTTCCCTGATCCAGACGACCCCCTCGGGGTCGAGGCCGTTGACCGGCTCGTCCAGGACGAGGACCCCGGGGTCGCCGAGCAGGGCGGCGGCGACGCCGAGCCGCTGTCCCATGCCCAGGGAGAACCCGCCCGCCCGCCTGCGCGCCACCTGGCCGAGCCCGACGATCTCCAGGACCTCCTGGACCCGGGTGCGCGGCAGGGCCTGCGACCTGGCGAGATGCAGCAGGTGGTCGTAGGCGCTGCGGCCGGGGTGGACGGCCTTGGCGTCGAGGAGAGCACCGACGGCGCGCAGGGGCGCGGCCAGTTCGCGGTAGGGGCGGCCGGAGATGGTCGCCCGGCCGGAGTCGGGGTGGTCCAGGCCGAGGATCAGCCGCATGGTCGTGGACTTGCCCGCCCCGTTGGGTCCGAGGAAACCGGTGACCCGGCCCGCCCGGACGCTGAAGGACAGGTCCTCGACCACGGCCCGGCCCCCGTACCGTTTGGTCAGTTCTTGGGTTTCGATCACCCTGTCAACGATCGTCCGGCCGGTCGTACGGCACCACCGGGAGCGCCGCCGGGATGCCTTCGGGTTATCCCCCCGTTCCCGGGCCGGGCGCTCGGACCGCGTGCTCCGGGCACCGGTTCCGGCCACGCGCTCCGGGCTTCGGCGCCGGGTACGCGCCCCCGCCGTCGGCTCGAACCACGGATGGCCCGGTCACCGCGCCGACGGGTCCATGCTGGGCCACCGCGCCGGTGGCTCCGCGACCTGCCGGACGGGCGGGCCGCGGAACCGCGCGGCGGATTCCCGTCAGGTCGGTTCCGGATGGTGGTGATCCGGCCGGTCGATGACGACGTCGTCGCGCGGGCCGCCGTAGACGGGGTTCCTGTCGTGGCGCTCTTCGGTGACGAGTAGGCGGATGACCCCCTTCGCGTTCTCCTCCGCCTCCCAGACGATCCAGTCGTCGCCGACGGGCTTCTCCTTCGTGCGCTCCTCGCCGAATCCCCCGGGGTTCCCGGGCGGGACGGAAATGATCAGAAAGACGACCGTCCTGCCACGCCTCCTGAGTTCCGGCAGGACCTCGCCGACGGTCTTCTCGTCCACGCGGAACCCCTCCAGCGAGCGGCCCTTCAGGGTCGCCGTCCGGAACTCCGCCCTGGTGTTCTGCTCGGGCTCGGGAACGGGGTCGCAGGGCGCCACCGGCCCCTCCATGAGGTAGGTGCTGGTGCTGCTTCCCTCTCCGGCCGGAGGGGCGCTGATGGTCCAGACGAAGGTCTGCCCCGCCTTGAACAGCGTGGTGTCGATCCGCATCTGCCAGCCCCGTCCACCACCGGGAATGTTCTCCGGCACGCCGTACAGACCGGGAGGAATGTCCCTCACGTGCGTGCCGCGCGGTTCGCGGCACCTCCGCCCCCAGGGAACGTAGTCCACGACGGCGGGGACGTCGAGGTCGCGCAGCCGCCTCTCCAGCCCCGGAGCGTCATGGAAGTCGCGGACCTGAATGGTCACCGTCCCGTCGGCGGCCCTGGTGACGGCCCAGGAACTCGACCCTGCGGAACCGTTCCCCAGCAGGCTCGGGCCCACCACCGCGCCCGCGGCGAGCACGACCGAGGCCGCCAGTCCCAGGGCGGTCCGCCGGAGGGCACGCCCGCGGGTCCCCGGCGCCGTGCCCGGCTCCTGCGCGACGATCGCGGCCAGCAACGCCCGCGCCTCCGCGTCGGACGGGTCGCCTCCCGGCTTTCCGGGCTCGACCCGGGCCAGCGCCCTCGTCGTCGCGTCGATCTCGCCGGTGTCGCTCACAGCGACCTCTCCTTCTGGATCAGCCGGCTCTCCGGCGTGAAACGAACACCCGCCTCGGTGAGCGCGCGGGAGAAGCGCCTGCGGGCGCGGTGGAGCTTGACGCGTACGGCGTTGCGCGACAGGCCCAGCACCGTGGCGATCTCCTGGCGTTCCAGGCCCTCCCAGGCGACCAGCGACAGCAGCTCGCGGTCGTCGTCGGGCAGGGCCCGGAAGATCTGGGCGATCTCCATGAGTTCGCCCCCGCTGTCCGGGGAGTCCTCGTAGAGGCCGGCCATCCTGGCGTCGAGTCCGACGTTGCGGGCCCTGTGGCGGGCCTCGCTGCGACGGTGGTTGGCCAGCACCCTGCGCGCCACCCCGTACAGCCACAGCGTGGCCTCCTCCCCCGGTGGCAGCTCGTCCATCCGCCGCCAGGCGACGGTGAAGGTCTCCGCCACCACGTCCGCGGCGTCCTGCGGCGAGTCACAGCGGCGCGCGGCGTACGCGGTGATCCGGCCGTACGTCTGCCGGTAGACGGCCTCGAACCTGGCTGGCCGTTCGTCATCCACGGGCGGTTTCCCCTGTCACTGCGAAATACGGACAACCTCCTTATGTACGGAGCGAACCCATCATTACGAGGCGGGCCTGAATAATTTCCGCGTGCCGCGAGCACGTCCGGGAGCGCGCCTGTCTCGCGCTCCCGGAGCGACCGGCCGCAGCGGAAGTGCGTGCCGAGGCCCGCCGGGCAGCGGCCCGCGCTCAGGAGACCCTGTTGCGGAGCGGGACGTCACGGATGAGCGGCCAGGTCAGTGCCAGGCCGAGCAGGAGACAGACCAGGCCGGCGCCCAGGGCCGTCGGGACGCTCACCGCGAGGTCGAAGTCCAGCGCGGAGGTGAGGAACGGCAGCCTCAGGTTGCCGCCGATGGCCGACTCCCCCAGCACGATCAGCGCGATGCCGAACGGCAGGGAGATCGCCCCGGCGGCCTGCCAGCGGTAGAAGGCCGCCGCCATAAGCACTCCGGCGGACATCCAGGCCAGGCCCTGGACGAGGTACTCGGCGAAGACCAGCGGCACCTGCGTCGGCGAGGAGAACAGGTGAACGCCCGTCAGCGTCTGCGGCCGGCCGAGCAGGTTGTACAGGAGCGCCTCCAGCAGGTACCCCAGGGTGATCAGGGCGGAGAACGCGGGCGCGTACAGCGCGACGGTCACCGCGGCCTGCGCGCCGAACTGCCTGCGGGTCTGCCCGTGCGCGATGTAGAGCGGGAGGAACTCCTTGATCAGGGAGACGCCGACGAACAGGGCGAGCCAGCGGGGGATCTGCGTGGCGACCTCCCACCCGCTGATCCTGAGCGTTCCGAACATCGCCACGCCGATCGTGATCAGGGCGACCAGCACGTAGAACCCCGCCCACATGAAGGCGGTGTAGATCAGGGGGGCGCCCAGAAGGCGGCTCGGGAATCTCATCGGACCTCTCCGGCGGGCTCGGCGGGGACGGGGGTGGCGGGGGTGGCGGGGTCGGGGCCGGGGTCGGTGAGGTGGACGAACAGGTCCTGCATGGCGATCGGGCCGAGCTCCAGCCCGGACTCGCGGGCGTTCGCGCGCGAGGCGGCGTCGAGATCCCCGTAGACCATGGCGACCTTGGTCGGGCCCAGGGTGCTGGTGTTCAGCACCGTGAGACCGGCGGTGAAGGCGTCGACCCGGGCGACCGGCCCGGTGACCGAGGTGCCGCGCGCGAGCATGGTCTCGCTCTTCTCGTGCAGCAGCAGCCTGCCCTGCTTGATGATCAGGACCTCCTCGAACAGCGAGCCGACCTCCTCGATCAGGTGGGTGGAGAGGATGATCGTGCGCGGGTGCTCCATGTAGTCGGCGAGCAGGGCGTCGTAGAAGGCGTAGCGGGAGGGGGCGTCCATCCCGATGTAGGACTCGTCGAACATGGTCAGCGGCGCACGCGCGGCCAGCCCCACCACCACTCCCAGCGCCGACCGCTGCCCCTTGGACATGGCCTTGACGTTCGCGCTCCGCTTCAGCCTGAACGTGTCCATCAGCGTGCGGGCGTACTTCTCGTCCCAGTTCGGGCGGAGCCACTGGGCGAAGTCGAGTGCGTCCGCGGCGGTGCCGATGTCGACCGTCTCGCCCGCGTCACGGATCAGGCAGATGTCACGGGTGACGTCCGCGTTCTCGAACACCGGGCGGCCACCGATCCGCACCGTGCCGCCCGACTCCTTGCGGAAGGCGGCCAGCACCGACAGCAGGCTGGTCTTGCCCGACCCGTTGCGCCCCAGGAGCCCGTAGATCTTGCCGCCGTCGAGGGAGAAGGTGACGTCGTCGACGGCCCTGACGGTTCCGTAGTTCACTCGCAGGCCGTCGGCCACGATGTTCATGCGTGCTCCTCGAGCTCGTTGATCTTCTTGACGATGTCGGTGAGGGGGATGCCGATCACCTTCGCCTCGGCCACCATCGGTGCGACCACCTCGGCGAAGAAGCTCTCCCGCCGCTGAGTCCTGAGCGCCTCCCGGGCGTCCGGACTGACGAACATGCCGATGCCTCGTTTCTTGTAGAGAACGCCCTCGTCGACCAGCTGCTGGAACGCCTTGGCCGCCGTGGCGGGATTGATCCGGTAGAAGGCGGCGTACCGGTTGGTCGACATGACCTGGTCGTCGCCGCCCAACGCGCCGTTCAGCACCTCGGTCTTGATGCGATCGGCGATCTGCCGATAGATCGGGCTCTGATCATCGAACATGAACACCCGCTTAGCTGGTTCATTACTCTTGTAATGAACCATAGGAGCGAAGAGCCCGTCCGTCAACATCACTTCACGACCTGCCAGGTGAGGGCGGGCCAGAACGGGTCAGGGCGGGTCAGGGCACCGGTCCTCCCGGAAAGCGCGAGGGAAGAGGACGTGCCCGCGGCAGGACGTGCGGAAATGGAGGGGGTCGCCGCAGGTGGAGATCTCTCCGGCCGGGTGCACGCCCCCGTGATCTACGGAGACTTTGCGGGCCACCCCCCGGCGCGGTCCCGTCGGCGGGCGAGACCGCGACAAGAACCGGTGGCCGAGCGTCACCGGCCGTCCCTCTCCGCTACCGGCCGGTCATCCCCCTCCCCCGAGGCTTTGGGGTCCGATGGCCGACTCCGGCGGGCCCTCGCGCCTACCGTGGAGACAGGTCCCGCGCCGTGCTCGCGTCACCCTCGATGCCGTACGGCGCTCCGTCGGCCCGGGCCAGCGGCCCGGGGCACCACCGATTCGACATGGGGTGGTCCGCCATGACCAGACTCAGCAACGTTCTCGCGGCCGGGATGATGACGGCCTCCGCCCTCGTCGCACCCGTCACCCTGCCGGCCACGCCCACCGTCGCGGGCACCGTGGCCGTGGCCGGCTCCTCCACATCGGCCTCCGCCCAGAAGCCGTGCAGCAGGAAGAAGAACCCCGCCAAGTGCCGCGCCAAGCGCGGCCAGGACGGCGGCAGTGGCGGCGGCGGTGGCCGTCGCGGCACAGGACCCGGGAGCGGTACGGGAACCGGCACGGGCACCGGCGCCATCGGCGACGGCATCACTCCCGGCCGCGGTCCCGCCGGGGGGATCAACAACTGACGGAGGCCGGGGTCCGGCCGGCCCGGCCGGACCCGCCACGTCCCCGCGAGCCACCGCACCCTCGAGCCCCGACGCCGCTCACGCGAAGGCACGTACCGAAAAGACGACACAATGCCTATTTCATGTCAAAATACACAATAAGCTGTAAAGTATGTTAAAGGCGAAAACCTTAGATAAGGAGACTGTCACACACGCCGACAAATGGTTTCTATCGGGAATTCGAGGCCTTACCGAATAACGCTCGGAAGAGTCTGCGGGCGACTTTTCTCCTTACACGCCTTTTTCCGGAAACACGCAATGCATCCGGCTACCGTGTGAGGCTCGTGTCCTTCTTCCGGCACGGAACCGCTCGTTCTCCCGGAGAGCCCATGCATCCCCCCGATGTCCCGAACGACCCGGCCGGCCAGCCCCGTCGTTCCCCACCCCCCATGAAGAACTCCACCCGCTACCTGTGCGCGGGCGCCTATCTCGACGACCACTTCCGCGACCGCGTGCTGCGCGAGGTTCTCGACGATCCCTACCGGGCGGTCCCGCCCTCGCACGGTGGGTTCGACCTGCTTCCGGTGGTGTTGCACTGCCTTCGGGCGGAACGCCTGCTGATGGTCCGCAACATGGTCGTCTCCGCCCTGCTGGTGGCCGCCTACCTGCTGTCCTCGTTCTTCGGCGGCCTCGTGCTGAGCCTGTCACTGCTGGCGGCCCTGTTCACCCTCCCCCGGATCCGTGCGCTGCCACTGGGGCGGCGCGTGCTGTCCGTGCTCGTCCTCTACATCCTCATCTCCGTGCCGCTGGCCCTGGTGGTCGCCGCCGCGGCGGTCTTCCGGTTCCTCCTGTCCTACTACGATTCCGCTTCCAGCCTCGACGACGCGGTCGCATCGATGGCCGGCGATTCCTGGCTGTCCCTGCTGTTGCTCCTCTGCGCCTTCGCCGTCGCCCTGGGGTACTGGGTGGCGTGGCACTTCACGCTGCGCGTCATGCTCAAACCCGGTGCCACCGTCGGCAGGATCGAAGACGCACCCCAGTACGCCGACCGGCTGGCCTACGTCGACCGGGCGCAGTGGGGCAACATCACGCTCTACGGGAACGAGTACCCCTTCATCGGCGCGGGTGACGTACACCGGTCGTGGTCGATCGTGGTGGAACTGGACAGGCTCAAAGGGGAGAAGGGCCATCCGAGCCGGGGAACACGCCCCCGCGCCGACCTCGACCCGGTCGGCCTGCACGCGTTCGTGAGAACACGGTTGCTGGAGATGCGCGACGCCGTCGAGTTCCCCGGCGAGCGCGTCGAACGGCTGCACATCAGCGACCAGCTCGCCGCCCGCGGAGTCTTCACCCGCACCGAGTGGCCGAACGCCACCGGCCCTCGCAGCTGGAAGGAGCAGGGCCACCCGCTCATCGACCCCGGCACCGGGCTGCCGCGCTTCAGCGCGGACCAGGAGACGGTGGACACGGTCATCAGGAACCCCCAGGGCGGGATCCGGCACTACCAGCGGGTCACGGTGACCGCCGAGGCCCCGGAGATCCGCGACGGCGACCTCCAGCTCGCGCCCGCCGAGGACCAGGAGGTGGTCGTCTCGGCCTTCATCCACCTGGCCGTGGAGGGACGGATGCTCTACACCCAGTGCGTGGTGACCGTGCTCCCGCCGGTGAGGGACGACTTCCAGATCGACCGCCTCTTCTCCCTCGGCGACACCGCGCTGGTCGCGGCGGCGTTCAAGCACGCCGGGCTGAAGCTGGTGGCCGACGTGATGTTCGCTCCCGTCCGGCTGGTCCGGTCGATCTACCAGGCCACGCGGCGCAACCGCGCCTCGACCAATCCCGCGAGCTTCCTGCTCTATCCGTTCGGCACCCGGCTCAGCGTGCGGGAACTCGGCGCCGCGCACCGCAACGACCGGTTCATGCAGCGGCTCGACGCCGTCAAGTACTCCAGGATCATCGAGCAGCGCCTGACCGAGGCCGTCGTCGACTACCTGGACGCGCTCGGTGTCGAGACCAGCGGCTACCGGCAGCAGGCCACATCCCTGATCAACCAGGGCATCAACATCAGCGGCGGCACCTTCAACGCGCCGATCGCCATGGGGGACGGCGCGTCGGCCACCCAGCATCGACAAGGAGACGGCACGTGAACGTTCCCAACCAGGGCATCAACATCAGCGGCGGCACCGTCAACGGGCCGATGGCGGTGGGTACGGGGTCGCGAGCCGTGCAGAACATCGGCGCGCCGATCATCGGCACGGACCGCGATCAGGCCGACGAACTGCTCGCGTCGATCCGGGAACTGGTGCGGCGGCACGACGACGTGCTCGGCGACGCCGACACGATCCTGCGCGACACCGACACGATCGAGGCTCAGGTCCACTCCGCGACACCGGACCGGGCCGTCCTGTCCGAGACCCTCAACCGGCTGACCGCGCGCGTGGCGGCGGTGACCGGGCTGGTCGAGGCGGTCACCGCCCTGAGCGGGCTGATCCTCGGCGGCTAGCGGCCGGACGCCCGCCTCGGCGCGGCCTTTCGGTCGTACGCGGCGGCGATCCGATTCCGGCCGCCCAGGAAGGCCGTCCTGGCGCCGCCGACCTGGGCGGAGCACCTCTTCCGCGCCTGAAGTCCGGGACCCGTCCGGCCGCGCAACCGCGACGGGCCCGGACCAGGAGAGGAAGGTCCCGGCCGTGGAAGTCGCCGTCGCGCGGCCCGGCTGCTCCGGGTCCTGGCACGGCGAAATCGCCATCTCGCCGGGCACCCGTGCGGGTGCCCGGCGAGATGGTGGCCGGAAGGAGCACCGCGCGCCCCGGTATGGCGCGGAGCCACGATCCGGCCCGTCCGTCACGAAGCCGTCGTCCGGTCCGTCAGCGAAGCAGGGGAGAACCGGCCTCGTGGGCGTCGACCAGTCGCTTGGGCGCCGTCAGGCACCAGGCCTCGGTGACGAGCTCCAGCAGTTCGTCCGCGTCGATCCTCTTCAGGTGCACGACGACCCAGCCGAACTGGCCCGCCGTGAACTGGACCTCGAACACCTCGGGCCGCTCCGCGACCAGCGCGACCTGCTCCTGGATCGTCGCCTTGAGCCCGACCGTCTCGGTCTTCTCCCACAGGTAGCCGAAACCCTTGTCGTGCACCTTCAGGGAGACCCACTCGCCGCCGTCGCTCTGCACGACCTCGGGGAGCGTGTTCAGCATCTCCAGGAACTCACCGACACTCACAGCCATGGCCAACTTCTACCAGGATGCCCCGACATTTTCCGTCGCCCGCCCGATCACCACCCGGACACGGCGACGACGACGTGGACGCGTTCCTTCCGTGACGTGCACGTACCTTCACTGAAAACCCGCAGGAATCGATTCGACCACGAATCGAGAGGGCTTGGTCCGACGCGCCGGGGTTCTCGCCCATGACCGCGATCGTGTCCTCCACGCCTGGCCGTACGCTCACTCCGCCGGGACGGGCCGTGTGGTGCGGGTCAAGGACCGGTGTCCGTCCGGGGTGGCAGGTGCTCAGCGGTCCGGGCGCTGGAGACGCCGAATCCGGAGACGCAGTTCACGTTCGCGCTTCAGGAGCCGCTGCTGACGACGTATTTCCGCTTCCTCGGCGGCCTCCTCGTCCCAGCGCGTCCAGGTCCTTCGGACCTCGTGCAGGACGACGCGGGAGACACCCATGAGACCGATCGCGACGGCCATGGGCACGGTCATGTGGCCGGAGAGGAGCAGCACGAACCCGACGACGAACCCGACGACGAAACACATCCAGAACACGGTCTTGGCGGCTGTTTCTATCACGCCGACGCGTTTTTCGAACAGCGACATCCGTTACTCCGATACTCATGGGCGGAACGGCCGTTGTTCATGGTCGAGGCGCAAAACAGCGATGCCGCATTCATACGCGAGTCCTCCTGTCCGCCTGAGCAGGTTATGTGTTTCTTTCTTTATCGCACTGCCATGACGAGAATTCCTGCGCCTAGAACGCCTTCCCGGCGGTTGGTCGGCGACAGGTTCGGCAATCCAGGTCAGGGCGGCCCATGACAGCCGCCGGTATGACCACGGATTCCACGATGCCGATCGAAAGAAATGTTTACTTTTTCCAATTCAGAAGGAAATGCCATGGATGAGGTGACGCCTCTCGATCCCGGCTCTCCCCGCGCGCGGTTCGGTGCCGAGATGCGTCGGCTGCGGGAGGCCGCACAGCTCTCGCAATCCTCCGTGGCTGCCCGGCTGGGGTGTACGCAGACGCAGGTCAGTCGCCTGGAGGGCGCCAGCCGCACACCGTCGAAGTCCGACGCCGAGAGGCTGGACCGGCTGTTCAAGACGGCTGGTGGCAACGCCTTCACCCGTCTTCGGGAACGCATTCTCGCCCAGCCGGGCGGCCCGATCTGGTTCCAGAGCTGGGTCGAGGAGATCGAACCGACCGCCCTCGTCCTGCGCTCCTGGGACCCCCTCCTCATCCCTGGCCTTCTCCAGACAGAGGCCTATGCTCGACACATCTTCAGCCAGGAGCCTCAGACGACCTCGGAGGAGATTGAGACAAGAGTCCAAAACCGGATACAGCGGCAGCAAATCCTTGATCGGGACACTCCCTTCTCGCTCCTCATACTTATCGATGCAGGCGTGCTACGCCGTAAGGTCGGCGAAGCCAAGGTGATGTACGAACAACTCGGACATTTACTGGAGATCACCCAAAGGACGACCGTATCCGTCCAAATTGTCAGCCCGGAATGCCTTACCGGCCTGATGGGCGCATTCATGATCGCAGAGCTTCCCAATGAACAGCCAGACGCCGTCCACTTGGACTCATCAGACGCAGGACATGTCACGACTGATCGTAAATCTGTGACCGCAATTTGGAAGCGCTATGAGATGATCCGACTCTGGGCCTATCCTGAGCACATGTCCCTCAGGATGATCGAGGATGTGAGGCAGGAATGGACCTGAGCGCTGCGGTATGGCGCAAGTCATCGCGCTCTGGCGGGAATGGTGGCCAGTGCATCGAGGTAGCCGCCAACCTGCCCGGAGTTGTCGCCGTTCGCGATAGCAAGAATCCCAACGGTCCCAAGCTGCTCTTCACCCCCACCGAATGGAAGTCCTTCATCGGCGGCGTAAGACCTGCAAGTTCGACTCTCTGACCTGACCTTTCACTTCTTTGATTCGCCGGGTACCACGCCTCCGGGTGCGATTCGTTGGCCGGGACGTTCGATCTGACAGTGGTCGTCCGTCCCGGTCGCAGGCGATGAGAGGACGTCGGAGAAGAGCACCATAGGGGTGAACAGGCCGTCGTCGAGCAAGGAGCCGTTCCTCCGCCGCTGGTTTCGAGGCTCTCGTAACCGGTGAGCCGCGCGCTCGGACGGCGCCCCCCAATCACAGGGGAGAGCGAGACTGAACCCTTCCGGAACACGGCTGCCAGGCAGGCGGAGGCCGGATCACAGGTTCCCGTTCCTGTAGCGCGAACGGGAACAGGCCGTGCCCGCTCAGGGCATCCGCGACGAGCGGCGGCATCCGGCCTGCGCATCCGCGATCACACCGACGGACGAGGACGGCGTCACCCACCGCCGGGACCGCCGGCGGGAGCCGTGCGCTCCTCATGCCGTGGAACCCTTTACGTGTCGCACAACGGTCCGGCGAGCCCCTTCCTCGGCCGGTGAGGGGTCACGACCAGGCGTTCCCCTCGGGACCATGCGATGTCATCTCGCAGCGGGGTGCGAGGAGGACGGGACCGGGCGAGCCGAAGAAGATTTCGTATATCCCGCCGATCTTGGGCATCTCCGGCCTGCGGCCGGGTAGGGGGCCCGCCTCCGGCGACACCGAAGAACCGGATCCGGGGGGTTCCGGGTGGGTGGGCAGGGGGTTCCAGGCGCGCCGGGCAGGGGTGAACACCCCGGCGGGCGGTCGTTCGGTACCCGCTGAGACGCCGGGTCGGCGGGGCCGGACGTGCGGGTGACCTGTCGTGGACGGGGAGCCCGAGCACGGGCAAGGAGAGGGGGCGTATTAAGCGAATTCGACGTACTCGGCGTTGCCGACTTTCACATGGCTGAGGCCGGTGGACCGGACGAAAGCGCACCACGGGGAACTCTGGACGAACGCACACCACCGGGCAATCCGGGCAAACGCGTATCACGGGGAACTTTAAGACCACTTTTGGAGAAAAGTAAAGCAAATCATGCTGACATATGCCGAGAAAATACCAAGGTTAGGTCTTGTTACCAGACAGAAGTGGTGTTCTGATGCAACGCGTACATGACACGCGGCGGCAGTTAGGAAGATCCATGCGAGGGTGGCCGGGAAGGACGAGGGCGGTGGCGGCCTGCGTGGCCGTCACGCTGGCGGCGGGGCTGCTGTCCGGCTGCGGCGCCCAGGACGAAAGCGCTCCGGACAACCGGATCACGGTCTGGAGCCTGGAGAACCTCACCCCGCGCATGGAGGTGACCAAGAAGATCGTCGCGGCGTTCCAGCAGGAGACCGGTGTCCAGGTCGAGCTGGTCGGGATCGACGAGGGCCAGCTCCCCCAGCTGATCATGTCCGCCGCCGCCGCGGGGACCCTGCCCGACGTCATCGGCAGCGTCCCGCTCGCCCCGGTCTGGCAGATGTACACCAACGGCCTGCTCGACACCGCCGCCGCGGGCCGGATCGTCGAGGGGCTCGGCGCGGGGACCTTCAACCGCAACGCGCTGGAGCTGACCGGCGACAAGGCGAACCGGCTCAGCGTCCCCAGCGACGCCTGGATGCAGATCCTCGTCTACCGCAAGGACCTGTTCGACAAGGCCGGGCTCGCCGTCCCCGACTCCTACGACGCCATGCTCACAGCGGCCAAGGCCCTGCACTCCGGTACGACCACCGGGATGTCGCTCGCCACCGACCCGAGCGACGTCTTCACCCAGCAGAGCTTCGAGGACCTGGCGCTCGCCAACGACTGCCGCCTCGTCGGCGCCGACGGCCGTATCGGCCTGGACACCCCGCAGTGTGTGCAGGCCTTCACCGCCTACGACCAGCTCGCCGCCGACTACGGCGCGCCCGGCACCCAGAGCGTGGACTCCACCCGCGCCACCTACTTCGCGGGCCGCTCGGCGATGATCGTCTGGTCCACGTTCCTGCTGGACGAGCTGGCCGGCCTGCGCGCCGACGCCCTGCCCAGCTGCGAGCAGTGCGGCGCCGACGCGCAGTTCCTGTCCGCCAACAGCGGGATCGTCACCGCCCTGAAGGGCTCGGCCGGCGCTCAGCCCGCGCAGTTCGGGGAGATCTCCTCCTGGGTGGTCACCCGGACCGCCGAGACCGCGGCCGCGGAGAAGTTCGTCTCGTACATGATGAGCGGAGGGTACGAGGACTGGTTCGGCATGGCCGCCGAGGGCAAGATCCCGGTCCGCAACGGCACCGCCGAGGAGCCGGAGAGGTACCGCAAGGCCTGGCGGGCCAGCGACATCGGCGTCGACACCAAGAAGCCCATGGAGTCGGTCTTCCCTGCCGAGCTCCTCGACGCGCTCGCCGCGGGCGTCAGCGACATGAAGCGGTGGGGCATCACCGAGGGCCAGGGCGCGCTGGTCGGCGCGACCATCGGCGAGCTGCCCATCCCCAAGGCGGTCGGCGCCATGACCTCCGGCCAGATCTCCCCCGGCGAGGCCGCCACGGAGGCCGCCGAGGAAGTCAGGGCCCTGCAGAAGTCCCTCCAGTGAGCCGTCCCCGGCCCTGTCCCCCTAGGAAGCCGTGATGAGCACCGTGCACGACGCCGAGCAGCGCCCGTCCCCCGCACCGGACCCCGTTCCCCGACCCGGGCCGCGCCGGGTCCTCACCCTGGCCCAGCGGGAGAACCGGGCCGGAATGGCCTTCGTCTCCCCCACCGTCCTGGTGGTCGCGGTCGTGGTCGTCCTGCCCATCGCCTGGACCGTGCTGCTCGCCTTCCAGCGCGCGCGGCTGGTCGACATCCAGGGCATGGGACTGCTGTCCAACTGGACCCTGGACAACTTCGCCGAGGTCTTCACCTCGCCCGGTTTCTGGACCTCGCTGTGGACCACCCTGGTCTACACCGTGGGCAGCACCGCGGGATCGATCCTGGTCGGGCTGGTCGCCGCCCTGGCCCTGCGGCGGCCCTTCCGCGGCCGGGCCCTGTTCCGCGGCTCGATGCTGCTGCCCTACGTCGCGCCCGTGGTGGCGGTCACGTTCGTCTGGGAGATCGCCCTCAGCCCGCAGTTCGGCATCGTCAACGAGTGGGGCGCGAACCTGTTCGGCTGGGACGAGCCGCTGGCCTTCCTGTCGACCCGCTCGCACGAGGTCTCCATCCTCGGCTGGCACTTCGAGGTCCCGCTCGCCCTGCTGACCGTCATCGCCTTCGAGATCTGGCGCTACTTCCCGTTCGCCTTCCTGTTCCTGCTGGCCCGGCTGCAGGCCGTGCCCGCCGGGCTGGAGGAGGCCGCGACCGTGGACGGCGCCACGCACACCCAGCGCTTCCGCCACATCCTGCTGCCCCAGCTCATGCCGGTGATCGCGCTGCTGTCGGTGTTGCGCTTCATCATGACGTTCAACAAGTTCGACGACGTCTACCTGCTGACCGGCGGCGGCTCGGGCACCGACGTCGTCGCGGTGCGGGTCTACGACTTCCTCACCGCCCGCTACGACGTGGGGGCCGCGGCGGCCCAGGCCCTGGTCCTGGCGGTCATCCTCGCCGGGCTGCTCGGGATCTACTTCACGTTCTTCGCCAAGAAGGTTCAGGAGGAGGCGTCATGAGCCGCGCGCAGACCGAGCAGAGGATCTTCGGCGTCCTGCGCTGGATCGTGATCGCCGTCCTCGCGGTCGTCACCCTGTTCCCCTTCTACTACATGCTCGTGCTCTCGGTGAAGCCGATCGACGAGCTGCTGCTCGACCCGGGCCGCATCTGGGTGAACCTGTCCGAGCTCACGTTCAGCACGTACCAGAACGTGCTGCAGTCGGTGGAGGACGGCGGCCAGGGGTTCCTGAGGATGCTCGGCAACTCCGCGCTCGTGGCCGTGGCGACCGTGGCGCTGACCCTGCTGGCGTCGATCCCCGGCGCCTACGCGGTCAGCCGGATGCGGTTCTTCGGCGGGCGCCAGGTCAGCGCGGTGTTCCTGGCCGTCTACCTGTTCCCGGCCACCCTGCTGGCGGTCCCGCTGTTCGTGATGTTCGCGAAGATGGGCCTGCAGGGCAGCCTGTTCGGGCTGGTCATCGTCTACATCGCGCAGACCGTGCCGGTGTCCATCTACATGCTGAGGAACTACTTCGTCACCATCCCCAAGAGCGTCGAGGAGGCCGCCGCGCTGGACGGCTGCTCGCGGCTGCAGACCGTGCGCCGGATCGTGCTGCCGCTCGCCGCCCCCTCCCTCATGGCGACCGGCCTGTACGTCTTCATGATCGCCTGGAACGAGTTCCTGTTCGCCCTGCTCTTCCTGGCCGCCGTCCCCGACAGCTGGACGGTCTCGCTGGGCCTGCAGCAGCTCGCCAACGGCATCGAGGTGCCCAAGACGGTGCTCATGGCCGGGTCGGTGGTCCTCACCATCCCCGTGGTAGCGCTTTTCTACGCCGCCGAACGGCTCCTCACCGAGGGTCTCACCAGCGGGGCGGACAAGGGCTGAGGCCGGGAGAGACGTAGCGGATGGCAACCCCCCGGAGCAGCGCGGGCCATCTCCTGGAGCTGATCCGCACCGGGCGGGCGCGGACCCGGGGGGAGCTCCAGCGCGTGACCGGCCTGTCCCGGTCGACGGTCGGCCAGCGGCTGGACCTGCTCTTCGCCGCCGGCTGGCTGCGCGCCGTCCCGGGCAGCCACTCCACCGGGGGGCGTCCCTCCGTCCTGCTGGAGTTCGACGACCGGCACGCGGTGGTCCTCGCCGCCGACCTGGACACCACCCGCGCCCGCGCCGCCGTCCTGGACCTGGGCGGCGGCGTGCTGGCCGGGGACTCCTGGGACCAGCGGATCGAGGACGGCCCCGAACGCGTCCTGGACCGGCTGGCCGTCCGGTTCGCCGGCCTGCTGGAGGAGACCGGGACCGTTCCCGGGGCGGTCTGCGGGGTGGGCCTGTCGCTGCCGGGGCCGGTGGACACCTCCTCGGGCACGGTGGTGCGCCCGCCGGTCATGCCCGGCTGGGACGGCCACCTGATCCCGGAGCGGATGCGCCACCGTCTGCACCTGCGCGCCGGCGTGGACGCCGCCGTCCCGGTGCTGGCCGACAACGACGCCAACCTGGCGGGCCTGGGCGAGCAGCGCGCGTCGTTCCCGGACTGCCCGGTGTTCGTGCTGGTCAAGGTCTCCGACGGGATCGGCGCCGGTGTCGTCGTGGAGGGCCGGATCCTCCGGGGCGTCGACGGCGCCGCCGGGGACCTGGGCCACGTCCGCCTGCACGACCGGCCGGACGTGCGCTGCGTGTGCGGCTCGTACGGCTGCCTGGCCGCGATCGCCGGGGGCCGCGCCCTGGCCGGGCGGCTCAGCGCCCTCGGTGTCCCGGCCGGATCCGGCGCGGACGTCCGCGCTCGTCTGGACGCGGGCTGCCCGGACGCCGGGAGCCTGGCCCGCGAGGCCGGGCGGCGCTGCGGCGAGGTGCTCGTCACCGTCGTCACCCTGCTCAACCCGGGCGTCCTGATGATCGCCGGGGATCTGGCCGAGACGCACTTCGTCACCGGGGTGCGCGAGCTGCTGTACCAGCGGGCGCTGCCCCGGGTGACCCGCGACCTGGAGATCGTCACCTCCGCCCTCGGTGAGCGGGCCGCGCTCGCCGGGGCCGCCGCGATGGTGGTCGAGCACCTGTACGCCCCCGACCAGGCCGACGCCCGCCTGGCGGCCCTCCGTCCCCGCCCGGCAGGCGGGAGTGGCGCGTGAGCACTCCTCCCCGGCGTGTGAACACCTGTTCTTGATGCGTGACTCCCCTCCCCGGCGTCCGGCCCCGGCTCCGGCCCGCCATCGGACGGTCCCGCCGCCGGACGGTCCCGCCGCTGGACGGTCCGCCAGAAAAGGGATTGCGGTCCGCCGATCTGGGCCGCGATGCTGGCCCCCATGCTGATCAGGACTGCCACCGACGACGACTGGCCGGCGATCTGGCCCTTCCTGAGCGAGATCGTCGCGGCGGGTGAGACCTTCACCTGGGATCGCGACACCGGCGAGGAGCGGGCCCGCGCGATGTGGCTGCTGAGCCCTCCGGGGCGGACGGTCGTCGCCGTCGACGCGGCCGGGACCGTGCTGGGCAGCGCCAAGATGAACCCCAACCACATGGGGGGCGCGTCGCACATCTCCAGCGCGAGCTTCATGGTCGACCCCCGCCACTCCGGGCGCGGCGTCGGGCGGGCCCTCGGCGAGCACGCGCTGGACTGGGCACGTGACCAGGGCTACCGGGCGATGCAGTTCAACGCGGTCGTGGAGACCAACACCCGGGCGGTGGCGCTGTGGACCTCGCTGGGGTTCGAGGTGATGGCCACCCTGCCGGAGGGCTTCGAGCACCCGGCCGAGGGATTCGTGGGCCTGCACGTCATGTACCGTCTTTTGTGACCTCTCCCGCCACGCTTACCTCCTTCCCCTTCCTCCGGTACGGCTGATGCCCTCCCTGGACGTCCTCCAGTGGGTCGTGCTGGCCGTCGCCCTGTTCCTGGTGGGCTTCTCCAAGACCGGTGTGTCCGGCGCCGGGACGGTCGGGATCGCCCTGTTCGCGCTGGTGCTGCCGACCAGGGAGTCCACCGGCATGCTGCTGCCGCTGCTGCTCGTCGGCGACCTGGCCGCCGTGGCCTCCTACCGGCGCCACGCCGACTGGCCCCGGCTGGTCAGGCTCTTCCCGTGGGTCGCCGTGGGGGTGGTGATCGGTGCCGGCGTGGTGCGCCAGGTCGACGACGCGCAGATGAGGCGGCTGCTCGGGACGATCCTGCTGGTGATCGTCGTCGTGCACCTGTGGAACCGGCGGCGGGCACCGGAGGACACGCTCGTCCACCACCGCACGGTGGCCGCGCTCGCGGGGGTGCTCGCCGGTTTCGCCACCATGACGGCCAACGCCGCCGGACCCATCATGTCGATCTACCTGCTGGCGGCGGGCCTGCCCGTGCTGGGCCTCCTGGGCACCGGCGCCTGGTTCTTCCTGACGGTCAACGCCTTCAAGGTGCCGTTCAGCGTCGCCCTGGGGCTGATCACCCCCTCCACCCTCGTCTTCGCCGCGCTGGGCGCCCCGGTCGTCCTGGCCGGAGCCGCCGCGGGCCGCGCCGTCATCAGCCGCATCGACCGGACCCTCTTCGAACGGATCACACTGGGCCTGACCGTGCTCGCCGCGGTACGCCTGCTCCTCTGAGACACCCACCGCTCCGGGGCACCACGCCCCGGGTCCCGGGCACCAGGCGCGCGGTCCCCGGGCACGGCGCCGGTCAGGTCTCGCGGCTCCCGCGTATCCCGCGCAGCACGAGGTCCAGGCCGCCGCGGAACTCCTCGTCGGCGTCGACGAGCCGCGCGTGGGCCGCGGTCTCGGCCATGTACGGGAACTCCTCGCGGGGCAGTCCCGCCAGGGCGGCCGTGCCGGGGCCCGAGAGCGAGGCCAGGTGGTCGAGCTGGATCGCGCCGACCACGTAGCTCAGCAGCCCGCGAAGCGCGACGACCCGGGCGGGGCCGTCCACGCCCGCCTCGGCGAGGACGCCGAGCACCGCCTCCGACCAGCGGAGTATCCCCGCGGAGCGGTGCCGGTGGGTCATCGTCAGCGGTACGACGCCCGGATGGGCACCCACGTGGTCGCGCACCCTGCCGACCAGTACCGCGACCCGTTCACGCCACGACGTCCCGGGCGGCGGCGAGAGGTCGACGCCGCCGAGCACCAGCTCGACCACGAGGCCCTCCAGCTCCTGCCGGTCGTCGACGTAGCGGTAGAGCGCCATCGTGCTCATCCCGAGCTCCGCCGCGACCGCGCGCATCGACAGCGCCGCGAGGCCGTCGCGGTCGATGACGGCGAGGGCCGCGCCGGCGATCCGGTCCCGGGTGAGCGAACGTGGTCGTGGCATGACGGCTGAAAGTGTACGACATACGCCTACAATGGTAGGCGTATGCCGTACACCTACACCGGGAGTCCCCATGCGTCTCCAGCCCGGCTCCGTCGTCCCCTTCCGTGAACTGCCCGCCGTCACCGACCCCGCCGGCTCCCCCGGCTCCCCCGGCTCCCCCGGCTCCACGGTCCCCCTGCCGGATCCCACGCGCCTGGTCCACCTGCAGTTCCGGCGCTTCGCCGGCTGCCCGATCTGCAACCTGCACCTGCGCTCCTTCGTCACCGGGAACGCCGCGATCGAGGCGGCGGGCATCCGCGAGGTGGTGGTCTTCCACTCCCCGGCGGAGGAGCTGTCCGGGCACGTCACCGGCCTGCCGTTCGCCGTTCTCGCCGACCCGGGCAAGAGGCTGTACGCGGAGTTCGGCGTGGAGTCGGCTCCCCGCGCGCTGCTCGACCCCCGGGTGTGGGGGGCGGTCGTCCTGGCCGTCGCGCGCGGCCTGTGGACGGTCGCCCGCGGGAGGGAGCGCCTGCCGGCGCGCCGGGTGCACGGCGGGCGGCTCGGCCTGCCCGCCGACTTCCTGATCGCCCCCGGCGGCCGGGTGATCGCGTGCAGGTACGGCGAGCACGCCTACGACCAGTGGTCGGTCGCCGAGGTGCTCGCGCTGGCGGCCCGCGAGGGCCGGACGGAGCCGGCCCCCTGACCTCGCCGGGCCCGGTGACCTCGATCTCCGGGCGCCTGCCGGTCCGGCGACACCGGCCTCCCAAGACAGGCCGGCCCCGCCCGGTGACACCGGTTCCCAGGCGCGCGGACCGATCCGGTGGCGACGGTCCTTAGGTGCCCCGCTCGGACCGCTCGGACCGGTCGGACCGCTCGGACCGCTCGGACCGGTCGGACCGCTCGGACCGGTCGGCCTGGTCGGACCGGTGGCGTCGGTGGCGGCGTACCAGTGCGGGCAGCCACGGCGCGATGCCGACCGCGGCGAGGATGGACAGCAGCGGCACCCGCCACCACCACGAGACGCTCGCCGGGGGCGGGCCCGGCGGCGGTACCACCCACGGCCGCGCCGTCTTCGACCAGGCCAGGAACGCGTCGCCGACCGGGAGCAGGCCGAAGGCGTAGCGCTTGGTCCACGGGGTGCCGACCGGCAGACCGGCCAGCTCGCCGTACCCGGCCAGCGCCCCGGCGAGCGGCGCGTCGCCGTGGATCTGTGCCGCGCCGAGGGTGACCACGGTCGCCGACAGGCTCACCCCCAGCGGGAGCGGGCCGGAGTCGACGTCGGCCGGGCCGTCCATGCCCTCGGGGTACTCCCGGACGGCGGGTCCCAGGCCCAGCGGGAAGGTGACGTACCGATCCCGGAAGCGCAGGTACTGCCCGGCGGCGAAGGCCGGGTCGATGTCGGGCAGGAACCGGTGGACGATGCTCTGCGAGGTCCCCCTGGCCACCTCGGCCGGCTCGCCGGTGCCGGGGTCGGCCCGGTGCGGGATCAGCCCGGTACGCGGGTCGAGCCGTCCCCGCACCCCGGTCAGCCACCGCTCGGCCGTGCCGGCGAACCGGGGCGGCAGCAGCGTGTCGTGCAGCCGCAGCGACGCCATCGCCACGGTCGAGTCGACCGGCCACGCCTGGCCCGGGTAGGCCTGCAGGTACGGTGACGCCGAGGCGTCGAACGCCCCGGCGAGCGCGGCGGAGTCGTCGGCGAACCGGCGCGCCTCGGCCGGGTCGCGCCGCCCGGCCGGTTGCAGGCTCAGCACCCCGCCGCGAAGCCAGTTGCTCCAGCCACGGTGGAAGACGCCGTACGGCGGGGTGAGGTCCGCGCTGAACGGGGCGCGGCCGGAGGGCGACTCCAGCCGCTCCAGCGCCCAGCGCGCCTCCCGCAGCGCCGTCGGCCGCTCGCCGGCCGGGTCGCGTGCTCCCAGCTCCACCCAGGCCAGGCCGTACAGGACGTGCAGGAAGAAGTACCCCTCGGGGAACAGCCGCTGCGCCTCGTCCCCGGCGCCGCCGTCCAGCGCCGCGCGCAGGAACGTCAGCTGCCGCCGCACCCCTGGCGGCTCGCCGGTCGTCCCTGCGGTGGCGGGCACGACCAGCCGCACCGCTCCTGCCAGCGCGCAGAGGCTCACCGCGACGGCGAGCAGCCGCCGCACCCACCGCGCCGTCCGGCGCCTTCCCGACGGCGGCTCGATCATCCGTCGATGGTAGCGCCGGGCACGTCGGGGACGGCCCTGCGCCGACGGGAACGGCCGCGCCCGCCGCCGGGGCGTCCTCGTCCGGCATTCGATCGGCGTCACGATGCCCGAAAACCGGGTACCGACCCTCAATAAACAGATTCCCGGCGATCGGACACGAACGAAAACGCGGTTCGCGCTCTTCCGAATATCGGTATCGCGCCGCCGGGCGGAAAAGGCCGAAACGCGCCCGTCTCACAGGGTGGACGATCGCGTTCGACGCCTCCCACCCGCGCCTTCCTTCCGCAGCCCCTCCGGGGCACCTCCATCACGCCAGGCCCACCGCGATAAATCCGGCACGGCGCGGCGACGGAGGTCCGACCGGAACCGCACGGCAATATCCGAAAAGGTAACTATTTGCCTTTACAAGTTTCATGACGATGAGTAATAACTGTTGACAGATCGCTAAAGAATCATCTCGTCAACGTTCTGTGACAAATGTTACAGAACGCCTTACTCGCATCTTTATAATGTGATCATTGCCGATGAGTCGTCCATGGAGGACGTATCCGTACCGATCGGAGTTCATCGGAATGCAGCTCAGGCGAAACCTCTCCCTGCTCGCCGCGTGGTTCCTCATCGCGGCAGGCCTGGTCGCCTCTCCCTCGGCGGCGTCCGCCGCCGAACCACCCCCCGACAAGGACCGCCCCCACGTCGTGTCCGACGTCTTCCCCGGAGCCAAGATCGGCGAACGCGTCGGTCCCAAGGCCATCGCGTCGAGCGAGGCCACGGCGGCGGCCAGCCCGCAGCTGGTCGCCTGCGACGGCGACGGCGTCAGCGGCAAGCGGGTCGAGGTGCTGTACGTGCGCGAGGCGACCATGCCGAACCGCTACACGCAGTTCCTGCCCATGTTCCGCGCCTGGCTGGCCAACGCCGACGACGCGTTCAACGACGGCGCGGCCACCTCCAACCGCAGCAGGCACATCCGGTACGTCACCACTGCCGTGTCCGGTGGCTGCGCCGCCGTCGTGCGCAACCTGGTCGTCCCCGCCGGTTCGCTGGTCGACTTCAACGCCAGCATCAGCGCCGTGCAGGCCCTCGGCTACACCAGCAACGACCGGCACTACCTGATGCTCACCGAGGGCACGGCGGTCTGCGGCGTGGGCCAGATCCAGGGCGACGACCTGACGACCGGTTCCGGCAACCTCAACAACGGCCGCGCCTACGCCCGCGTGGACGCCGTCCCGGGCTGTTTCGGCGCGAACGCCATCGCCCACGAACTGGGACACACCTTCGGGGCCGTGCAGATCAGCGCGCCCCACTCCGACGGCAGCTGGCACTGCCTCGACCAGTGGGACCTCATGTGCTACGGCGGCACACCCACCTGGAGCTGCCTGCAGTGGAACGACTACCGGCTGCCCGACTGCAACCGGGACGACTACTACAACGCCGCCCCCACCGCCGGGAGCTACCTGGCCACCCACTGGAACACCGCCAACAGCGCCTACCTCATCGCGGGCGGCACCGCCGACAGCGATCCCCATCCCAAGGTCGGCAACACCTACGTCATCACGAACGCGTCCACGGGAGGCGCGCTCGAACCCATCGGCGCCTCCACCGGGACGCTGACCGAGCTGAGCCAGCGCACCCGCGTCGACACCCCCAGCCAGAAGTGGCTGATGGGCTACACGACCGGCCTGCAGTTCATCAACGTCGGAAGCCGGCTGTGCGCCGACAGCGCCTACAGCGGCACCACGCCCGGCACACCGCTCCTGCAGTACGTCTGCGCCGGTCAGGACGGCATGCGCTTCGCCTACCTGCAGACCGGCACGAACACGTACGCGATCTTCGACTGGCTGTCCGGGCTGGCGCTGACCGCGGGCAGCGCGTACCCGGCGCCGGTCACCCAGGAGACCTACACCGGCGCGACCAACCAGCAGTGGGTGTTCAACCAGGTCACGGGCATCACACCGACCAACAACAGCGTCTACTACCTGCAGGGCCTCGGCAGCCGCGACAACGCCGAGCCCGTGGGCGGTTCGACGGCGTCCGGCGCGCTGGTCACGCACAGCGCGCCGACCACCGCCACCAGCCAGCGCTGGCAGCTCCAGGCCACCGGCTCGTACTGGAAGCTGGTGAACGTCAACAGCTCCAAGTGCCTGGACCTCGTCACGGCGAGCACGTCCAACGGCATCCAGATCAGGCAGGCGACCTGCGGCAGCGCCAACAGCCAGCAGTGGACCCTCAAACGCGTCGCCGACGGGACGTTCTACCTGGTCAACCGCCACAGCAGCAAGGTGCTCGACCTGCCGCCCGGCAGCGGCACCACCCTCGACCAGCAGACCATCACCGGTAACACCGACTCCGGTCTCGGCATCGTCGCCGGCAACCAGATCTGGTACCTCAACCCCGTCTGATCCTTCCGGCCCTTCCGGCCCCGTCCGACCTCGTACGGCCGCCCGGCACCTGTCGCCGGGCGGCCGTCCGCGGACCGGCCACGGACCGTCCGCGCCCCCGCTCGCGGGACGCGCACACCGTCACACCGTCACACCGTCACACCGTCACACCGTCACACCGTCACACCGTCACACCGTCACACCGTCAACCGGACCGTAGCCGCTCGTGCAGGAAACGGCGTTCGGCGTCGGTGGGCGCGAGGTCGAGCGCCACGCGGTAGGCGTCGGCCGCCTCCCGCGTGCGGCCGAGGCGTCGCAGCAGGTCGGCCCGGGTGGCGTGCAGCAGGTGGTAGCCCTCCAGCCGCCCGTCCGCGACGATCTCCTCCACCAGGGCCAGCGCCGCCCCGGAGCCTTCGGCCATGCCGACCGCCACGGCGCGGTTCAGATCGACGACCGGGCTCGGCGCGATGCGCGCGAGGTGCGTGTACAGGCCGACGATCTGCGGCCAGTCCGTCAGGTCCGCGGCCGGCGCGGTGGCGTGGCACGCCGCGACGGCCGCCTGGAGCTGGAACGGCCCGGCCCGGCGCCGGCGCAGCGCCCGCTCGCAGATCGCGGCGCCCTCCGCGATCCGCTCCCGGTCCCACAGCGAACGGTCCTGCTCGGCCAGGGTGACCACGTCACCGGCCGCGTCCGTGCGCGCCGCCCGCCGGGCGTCGTGCAGCAGCATCAGCGCGAGCATGCCCTGCGCCTCGGGCTCGTCGGGCATCAACGCCGTCAGCACCCGGGCGAGGCGGATGCCCTCCCGGCACAGCCGGTCCTTCTCCGGGTCCCCGTACCCCTCGTTGAACAGCAGGTAGAGCACGTGGAGCACCGCGGGAAGGCGGTCCGGCAGCAGGTGCGCGGGCGGTACCCGGAACGGGATGCCCGCGTGCGCGATCTTCTGCCTGGCCCGGAAGAGGCGCTGGCCCATGGTGCGTTCCGGCACCAGGAACGCCCGCGCGATCTCGCCGGTGCTCATGCCCGCCAGGCTCCGCAGGGTCAGCGCCACCTGGGCGTCGAGGCTCAGCGACGGATGGCAGCAGGTGAACATGAGCTCCAGGCGCTCGTCGGGGATCTCGCCGTCGCTCGGGTAGGGCGGTGGTTCCAGGTCCACAGCGGCCGCCTTCCGCAGCTTCGCCGTCTCGGTCGACGCGCGGCGCATCCGGTCGATGGCGCGGTTGCGCGCCGTGGTGGTCAGCCACGCCAGCGGCTGATCCGGTACGCCCGACTCCGGCCACCGCTGGAGTGCCCGCGCGAACGCGTCCTGCGCGCACTCCTCGGCCAGGTCCCAGTCGCCGCCGGTGAACCGGATCATGGTGGCCACGATCCGGCTCCAGCCGTCGGCGTAGATCCCGGCGATCCGGTCCTTCAGATGATCCGTCGCCCGCGTCGCCGATCCGTCGTCCGCGTCATTCATGTCATTCATGTCATTCATGTCATTCATGTCATTCATGTCATTCATGTCGCCCGCGTCATCCGCGTCATCCGCCTTGGCCGCGTCGTCCGCCTTGGCCGCGTCGTCCGCCGTGACCGCTACTCCTCGTCGTCGGGCCAGAACGGCCGCAGCTCGATCATCCCGTTCCAGGCCATCGGGTGCCTGGACGCGACGTCGATGGCCTCGTCGAGGTCGGCGCACTCCAGGACGTCGAAGCCGGCGATCTGGTCCTTGGTCTCCGCGTACGGGCCGTCGGTCAGCAGCACCCGGCGGTCGCGGACGCGAACCGTGGTCGCGTCACCGGCCGGCCGGGTGCGGTTGCCCATCAGCCGGATCCCCTTGCCGTCCATCTCCGTCACCCAGTCCTGGACGTCCGGCGCGCCGTCGTCCTGGCCGGGCGTGTACGCCGGGTCGGTGCACACCAGCATCAGATACTTCATCGTGTCGCTCCTGTCGCGGAATCGGCGGTGGTCCTGGCGGTGGCCGTGGTGATCTTTTCTCGGCGCGCGGTGATCGGGTCCATGAGCGTTCCCCTCTCCTTCGTCACCCGGATGACGAACGGGAAGGGCTCTCCACTACGGGCCGCGTCAAGATTCTTTCGGCCCCCGGCCCCCGGCCCCCGGCCCCCGGCCGCCCCGGCCCCCGTCGGCGGCGGTGTCAGGGGCGGTGCAGCCAGTCCAGGAGATCCGGCGGAGCCAGCCGGGCCGCCCGCTCATGGTAGCGGCGCAACTCGTCACCGCTGAGGGATTCGCGGCCCGCCCCGGACGTGCCGCGGCGGAAGAACGCGGCGGCGTCCTTGAGGACACCGGCGTGGTCGGGTGCGAGCTCACCGGCACGGGAGCGCATGCTGGCGAAGGTCGCGGCCTCGACCAGCGCCGGCCACTCCTCTTCCGGCACCGTGACGCCCAGCGACCGGGCGAGCCCGCGCATCTCGCCGTCCAGGTCGCCCAGCAGGTCGTCGTAGTGCACCAGGACGACGTTCGGCTGCCGGGTACGACGTGCCCAGGCATCCGACAGGTGCGCCATCACCCCCGGCAGGGAGTCCATCTCCTCCATGGGGGAGACGTCCCTGTCCACCCAGCGGAGCAGCCATTCACGCAACGGCGGCCTCGGCCGGGGTGGCCCGGACGGCTCCGGGCCGTTCGTGAGCACGCGGATGCGCTCACGGTCGAGGTTGCCCGACTGGTGGTAGAGGGACACGGCCATGTCGAGCGGATGACGGGCCACCACGATGTAGGTGGCCCGCTCGTCGACCGGGATCCCGTCGAGCGGTGTGTGCGTCTTGACGAACCTGCGATGCCGCTGGGCCTCGAGACGGGCGTACACCTCGTCCTTCGGGACGATGAGGTGGTCCAGCCACGGCGAGATCTCCACCAGGGGGCCCGGCGGCACGGGGGTCCGGAAGACCAGGAGCGCGCAGATCATCTGCATCCACGTCGTGCCGCTCTTCGAGCGCGTGCTGATCACGATGTCGCCCCGCCGGAACGGGAACCCGTCCCACCGGGCGCTGTCCTCCTCGGGGGAGGTGTACCGCACAGGTTCCTCGGACATTCCTCTTCTCCTTCCTGGGGATTCGACGCCCCCGCCCGGCATGCGCATCGGCCCCTCGTGCCGGTGACGCCCCACCGCCTTCCGGCCGTACAAGATCACGTTCTTGTATCCTGTCGCGGCGATTCGGTCACGTCCATCGGAAATCACCCGTACCGCGGATCGTGAGGCCCACGCGCCGGACGCGGCCGCCTCGGCGGGACGGCCCCTCGGGACGCTCCGGCGCCGTTCAGGCCCGGCACCCCCGGGACATCTCGTGAGCACACCGGCGAACGCCGACTCGGACGACGTGAGGAACTCCCCGCCCGCTTTCGCGGGAACGAACAGGGAGGTGAATCGCCTTCGCTCCGGCGCAGAAATGGCCCTTCTCGCGACCGGAGACGAACGAGTGGTCACGTCGGCATGACGGGAGCGTTTCACCCGGCCGAGTTCCACCGGCGCGCGGCTGTATGAGGCGGGGTCACCGTATTCCGCTGCCGTACGGCAAATGTGCAGTAACTTAACGGCGGCGTGAAGCGTCACACACGATGAACGGCAATTGATCCATGGAGAAAGGGCCGCTCATGTCCCTACCGCTCAAGTCCGGCGATCCGCACCGGCTGGACGGGTACTGGCTGGCCGGACGCCTGGGCGCGGGCGGTCAGGGCGTGGTCTACGACGCCTACCACGACGACGACGGCACGCGTGTGGCGATCAAGGTGTTGCACACCGCACACGACACCCATCTGAACCGCATGGCCAAGGAGGTGGACGCCGCCCGGCGAATCGCCTCGTTCTGCACCGCCAGAATCCTGGACGCGCGCCTGGACGGACCGCGTCCCTACATCGTCAGCGAGTTCATCGACGGCCCCAGCCTGGAACACGCGGTGAAGGACGGCCGCCGTTTCGGGGACGACGAGCTGCACCGGCTGGCGATCGGGATCGCCACCGCGCTGGCGGCGATCCACCGCGCCGGTGTGGTCCACCGCGACCTCAAGCCCGACAACGTCCTGCTGGGGTCCGACGGCCCCCGGCTGATCGACTTCGGCATCGCCCGTACCGCCGAGATGTCCCTGACGCCCACCGGCCCGCCCATCGGCACCCCGCGTTACATGGCACCGGAGGTCTTCCACGGCAAGCGCGCCGGTACCGCGGCCGACGTGTTCGCCTGGGGGGCGATCATCGTGTTCGCCGCCACCGGAACACCCGCCTTCCCCGGGGACTCGGTTCCCTCCATCTACTACCAGGTTCTGAACCACGAGCCGGACCTGAACGCGCTGCCGTCGAGCCTGCGGCCGCTGGTGGAGGCGGCCCTGGCCAAGGACCCCGCGGACCGCCCCGCGGCCACGGAGCTGCTGGCCGCACTGGTCGGCGGCTCGGCCGCCTTCGGCGACCTGATGACCGCCGCCAGCGCCCAGGCCGGACTTCTCGGGCGGGGAGAGTCGATCGATCCGGCCCTGGGCACGGTCGCCGAGGACGCCTACGCCCGCCTGACGCCCGAGGAGCGTGGCATGGTGCCGGAGGTGTTCCTGCGGCTGGTCGCGCTCACCGACGGCGGGGACCTCAGCCCGCGTACGGCGTCGCTGGAGGAGGTGCTGGATCGCGCGTCCCCCGAGGAGGAGCAGGCGGTGCGGCGCGTGCTGGCGGCCTTCGGCCAGATCGTGTCCTGCGCCGACGGGCGGGTCGTCCTGACGCGACCGGCGACGCTGCGGGCCTGGCCACGCCTGCGCGACTGGGTGCGGGAGGCCCACGACGGCCTGGTGGTGCACCAGCGCGTTCGCCAGACCGCCCGCACCTGGGCCGAACACGGGCGCAGACCGTCCGACGGGTTGAGCGGGCGGCACCTGCAGGAGGCGCTGGTGTGGGCGGCCGCCGGGCACCGGCACCTGCGGCTCAACCGCCTGGAACGTGACCTGCTGGACGCCGGCACCGTCGCACAGGCTCGTGTCACGAGGCGCCGCCAGCTGTTCACCGGGGTGCTGGCGGTGTTGCTGGTGGTGTCCTTGACGGCCACGGCGCTCGCGGTGCGGGCCCAGCGGAACGCCGACGAGCAACGGGATCTGGCCCTGTCCCGCCAGCTCGCGGCGCAGAGCGAACTCACCGCCGGCGACCCTCGGCTGTCGGCGTTGCTGGCGGTCACCGCATGGCGCGTCGAACAGACACCGGAGGCCCGCCTCGCCATGCTCACCGTACTCGGCAGACCCGACCGCGCGGTCCTCACCGGCCACACCGACTCCGTCGAGTCGGTGACCTTCAGCCCGGACGGCCACACCCTGGCCACCGCGAGCGCCGACGGCACCGCGCGACTGTGGGACGTGCGGACGCGCAGACCCATCGGCACTCCCCTTACCGGCCATGTCAACGCCGTCGAATCGGTGGCCTTCAGCCCCGACGGACGCACCCTGGCCACCGCGAGCGGCGACCGCACCGTGTGGCTGTGGGATGCACAGACGCGCGAACCCGACGGCGTCCCCCTCACCGGCCACACCGGCGCCGTCTCCTCGGTGGCCTTCAGCCCGGACGGACGCACCCTGGCCACCACAAGCGGCGACCACACCGTACGATTATGGGACACACAAACCCGCAAACGCATCGGCATCCCCCTCACCGGCCACACCAGCGCCGTCGAGTCGCTGACCTTCAGCCCCGACGGACGCACCCTGGCCACCGCGAGCAAGGACAGCACAGTGAGGCTGTGGGATGTGCGGACGCGGGAACCCGTCGGTATTCCTCTCACCGGCCACACCGATTTCATCTATTCGGTGGCCTTCAGCCCGGACGGACGCACTCTGGCCACCGCGAGCGGCGACCACACCGTACGGCTATGGGACACACAAACCCGCGAGCCCCTCGGTGCTCCCCTCGCCGGCACCAGCTCCGTCAATTCGGTGGCCTTCAGCCCGGACGGACGCATCCTGGCCATCGCGAGCGGCGAGCACACCGTGAGGCTGTGGGATACACAAACCCGCGCGCCTGTCGGTGCCCCACTCACCGGCCACACCGGCGCCGTCAATTCGCTGGCCTTCGCCCCGGATGGACACACCCTGGCCACCGCGAGCATCGACGGCACCGTGCGACTGTGGGACACACGAACCCGCGCGCCCGTCGGTGCCCCACTCACCGGGCACACCAGCTTCGTCTTCTCGGCGGCCTTCAGCCCCGACGGACACACCCTGGCCACCGCGAGCGGCGACAGCACCATGCGGTTATGGGATGCGCGGACGCGCAAGCCCGTCGGCGCCCCCCTCACCGGCCACACCGACACCGTCGAGTCGGTGGTCTTCAGCCCGGACGGCCACACCCTGGCCACCGCGAGCAAGGACGGCACCGTGCGACTGTGGGATGCGCGGACGCGCAAGCCCGTCGGCGTCCCTCTCACCGGCCACACCAGCTTCGTCTTCTCGGCGGCCTTCAGCCCCGACGGACACACCCTGGCCACCGCGAGCGGCGACAACACCGTACGACTGTGGGATGTCGGTTTTCCGGCCGATCTTCCCGGAGCGGTCTGTGCCGTCGCCGGCAGTTTCATGACCGCCGACGAATGGGAGTTCTACGCCCCCGGAGTCGCCGCCCGGACGGTGTGTCCTTGAGCCGCTGGCATCTCGGCCGCAACGCGATCCGAGCGGGAGCGCGAGCGGGACGGAAACCTGTCCCGGCCGACACACTCGATGAGATGCGGTGACGTGCCCCGCGAGTCCCGCCTGTTCGCGGGAACCGTCATGTCGTGCGGCGGAGGTCGGCGACGAAACGGAAGCGTTCCAGGACCACCGGGGTGGTGTCGTCCACGGCGAAGGTGGCATCGCCCAGCGCCGAGCGCATCTCCGGGCCGTGCCAGAACCTCTCATGAGCCGCACGCCACTGCGCGACGGTCGCGTGTCCCTCACCCTCGTCCACCGCGTGGGCCGTGTCCACCTCCCCCAGTGGCACCACCCGAACACTCGTCACCTCGATGACCGCCACGGGCCGGTCCGCGGAGTCCACCACCACGGACCGCTCACCGCTCTCGGGCAGCGGCGCCCCTTCGCGCTCGTACTCGACGACCAGACTGGTCGTAGCGATCTTGCGGCCGTCGAGGATCGCGGCGACGAGCCGGTCGCGCAGCGGGCCGGGAAAGGCGAACTCCGCCTTCGGCAACGACGCGAGATCGATCGGTGTGCTGGAGTCGGACGTCATGCCGCATCACTCTAACGACCATGTCGTCGTTCTCCGCCGTGATCGAGATGTCAGGGAACACGGGACCGCACCTGGGGAACCTCGCCCCGCACGTCGCGAGCCCCGTCGTCACTCCCCTGTCATTCGCCGGGCAGCAGGTACCGCCAGGAGAGCACGAAGAGCGCCCCCGAGCCGGTCGTGAAGAGTGACCGGCCGTGCTCCTGCCCGGCGGGCAGCGCCTTGGTGATCGCACTCACCGCCGCCCCCTCGATGTCCTTCTGCCATACCGGGTCCACCGTGCCCGTAGGCTCCGGGACCCCCGCGGGCCACGGCTCAGGCCTGCCCTCCGCCGACGGGGTTCCTTCGGCGGCCATTCGGACGCGGTCGGCGACATAGTCGGTGCCCGTGGCGGCGGCCCGGGTCGCCAGGCCGTCCATCAGCTTCCTCGCGTCCGAGAGTTCCTTCGGGTAGAAGTCCGCGACCTGTTCCAGGGCCGGGACCCGCACCTCCAGCATCGTGCCGTCCTTCCCGCGTACCGCGAGGACGGTGGTCGGCACGTCCGTCACCATCGGCGCGCCCGGCCGGGGCTCTGCGGTCGGCGGCCGCCCGGCCAGATACGTCTCCATCGACGCGACCGTCTCGTCCACCTCGGCACCGGTGAGCCTCAACCGCCTGTTCGCGTCAACGATCAACAGGCCGTCGTCGTACACCACCACCCTCGGCGGGCGCAGCACGTTCGTGGTCGGGGTCACGAACCCGCCCTCGGCCCCCCACAGGGCGACCGGCTTCGCCGGTTCGTCGTCAGCCTGGGTCGCCGACATGTCCGGTTCCACTCCTCCACAGGCCGCTGCCAGGGACAACAACATCACGATCAAGGTCATTCGTAGTCTCATGCCCGGAAGACGTACGTTCTCCTCACGTGGTTCAGCCGGTGCCGTCCGGGGCCGGGCGGACGCAGCGGCACGCCCCGGCACCCGGAGAGATCGTCACGACCTTCTCCCGCTCCGGCACCTTCCTGTACGGAGGGTTGTGAACCGGTGGGCACGACCGGGTTCGAACCGGTGACATCCCGCTCACAAGGCACGCCGGGAAAGCGACACCCCGGACGAACCGGCATCTCGCCTCGGTGAACGTTCCGCCCGGATGCTCGGCCGTCCGCACGCGTCCGGGGCCTGTCACCCGGAGATCACTCGGCGAGGCGGTGGCGGCAGCCTGAAGGTGCGCCCGGGGCCGGAGCCCCGCGGGATCTCAGTCGTCTAGTTCTGCTTGGGGCGGGGTGCTTCCTTGCGGAGTTCGGCCTGGAGGGACCGCTCGCGCTCCAGCCACGCCGGGTTCTCCTCTTTCAGCGCGTCGATCTCAGCGGTGGTGAGCGGCTCGGTGATCCCGCCTCTGAGCAGGCCGGCGATGGAGATCTTGAGCTTCGCGGCGATGACCTGCTTGGTGTGCGGGCCGTTGCGGCGCAGGTCGGCGAGCCAGTCGGGTGGCGTCGACTGCAGCGCGTTCAGCTCGTCCCTGGAGATGACACTCGTCTGGAACTCGGCGGGAGTGGCAGAGAAGGGGACACCCAGCTTCTTGGCCGCGGTCGTGGCCTTCATCGTCTGGATGGTCTTCGGTTTGGACGAGGTCATGGCGTCAAGAATAGCCAGCCGGAACGGGTTCCCCTGACATCGGTACCCTGAGGAAGTGACTGATGGAGAGACCGGCAGGACCTTCCGGCTGGCTTACGTGCCCGGAGTGACACCCGCGAAATGGGTCAACGTCTGGACCGAGAGAATGCCCGGTGTGCCGGCCACCCTGGTCGCGGTTCCCGCCGCCGAGGCGGTGGGGCTCCTGCGCGACGGCGGCGCCGACGCCGGACTGGTCAGGCTGCCGGTCGATCGGGACGGGCTCAGCGTGATCCCTCTCTACGTGGAGAGCACGGTGGTCATGGTTCCCAAGGACCACGCGGTGACCGCCGCCGACGAGGTGTCGATCGCCGATCTTGCCGACGACGAGGTGTTCCATCCTCTGGACGACACCATCGAGTGGACGGTCCGGCCCGGGTTGTCCGCGTTCACCCGCCCGGCCACGACGGCGGACGCGGTCGAGCTGGTGGCGACCGGTACCGGGGTCCTCCTGGTTCCGCTGTCGCTGGCGCGTCTCCACCACCGCAGGGACCTCACCTACCGGCCGGTGACGGACGCGCCTCAGTCTCAGGTCGCGCTGACCTGGCCGACGGACGCGACCACCGACCTGGTGGAGGATTTCATCGGTATCGTCCGCGGCCGGACGGTGAACAGCTCGCGGGGCCGTACCCCCGACGCCCCTGCGAAGAAACCGGCGCGGCGGCAGGCACAGAAACCCGCGCAGAGCGACTCCGGCCGCCGGGCCGTACCGGCCGCCCCCAAGAGGAAGGGCAAACGGCCCCGGTGACCCGCGGGCAGGTGCGCCGACGGATGCCGCGCCGCGAGGAAAGCGGTGCACGCACGGGTCGTCACCGCGTCTGCCGCCGCGCTCGACCGCGCGGCCGCCACGGGGGGACCTCGGCAAGGCAGGGCCGCCCTCACCGCTAACGGCGATCACCGTCGAACGAGCGACTCGGCGTCCGGCGCGTCCCGAGGACGGTCATGCCGTCGCGTGACCGCGGGCCCTGACACGTCCGCCGAACCGGGACGACCGCATTCCGGATCGGCCCTTGCAGGTGATCCGGCCGTGGACCGCCGGGCTCGGCCCCTTCTCACGCGATCCGGGGAACATCACGTCGGCCCCGCAGGGGGAAGGCGCGGTCCGCGCTTCACGAAACCCCGGTCACCACGCGCGCCTTCGGCGGGCAGTGCTCCACACCCGGCTGGCTCCACGGCGGTGATGAAAGTTTCAGATGCTTTCATCGTGACCGTCCTGTACCGACACACCACAGGACGCGTATATGCCCAAGCGGGCCGCCGAAAGTTTTACAGGAATCTTGACAAGTTTCGGAGACGTTCTCACACTGAGTCCCCGGAGCGGTTCTCACCTCCGGACGGTGACGCGGGGGCCACCTGATCACGACGCCCTCGTGGCACGCGTTCCGGCGCCGGGACGAGGAGGCGACCGGTGCGGTGCGGAGCCGTCGCGCCGAAGACCACTCGGTGACGGCCGTCAGGTGCCGATCCCGACGAGGGGTTCACCCGAAGGGAAGGAACACCACAGTGCGACGACGTGTGAGTGAGACCCCGGCGCCTCGTGCCGCCCGGAGCGTCCGATCAGGGTCCGGGCCTCAGGACGGGTGGACGCGGCGCGCGATGGCCGCGGTGGTCGTCGTCCTCGGGCTGCTCGCGGTGACCGTCGCGACCCGGCCGGCGTCGGCCGCCGACAACCCTTACCAGCGAGGTCCCGATCCCACCCTGACCAGCGTGTCCGCCACCAGGGGGAGCTTCGCCACCGCGCAGGTCGGCGTGCCGTCCGGGAACGGGTTCGGCGGCGGGGTGATCTACTATCCGACGGACACCGCTCAGGGGACCTTCGGCGCGGTCGCGATCGTGCCCGGCTACTCCGCCCGGTTCGCCGACGAGGAGGCCTGGATGGGCCCCTGGCTCGCGTCCTTCGGCTTCGTCGTCATCGGGATCGAGACCAACAGCCGCACCGACGGCGCCGACCCCCGGGCGACCCAGCTGCTCGCAGCGCTGGACTATCTCACCCAGCGGAGTCCGGTACGCGACCGCGTCGACCCCGGCCGGCTGTCGGTGGTCGGCCACTCCGCGGGTGGCGCCGGTGCCCTCACCGCGGCACTCCGGCGGCCCTCGCTGAAGGCCGCCGTCGGGCTCGCACCGGGATCGCCCACGGGAAACCTGAGCCTGGCCGACAACCGGGTGCCCACGATGTTCATCTCCGGGCAGAGGGACACGGTGGTCACGCAGTCCTACCTCAACGGGTTGTACGGCACTCTCCCGGCCACGGCCCAGAACGCCTGGGTGGAGATAACCGGCGTGGACCACCTGTTCGCGACGAGGGCGAACACGACCGAGATGCGGACGCTGATCCCGTGGCTGAAGATCTTCGTCGACAATGACACCCGGTACACCCGGTTCCTGTGCCCGCTGATGGACTCCACCGGTATCTCGATGTACCGCAACAAGTGCCCGTACGTCCCGCCGGGCGACCCGTCACCCTCGCCTTCGATCACCCCCTCACCCTCGCCCTCGCCTTCGGTGACCCCGTCACCCTCGCCCTCGCCTTCGGTGACCCCGTCACCCTCCCCGTCCGCGGGCGGCTGCACCGCGAGCTACCGCACCACGAACTCGTGGCCGGGTGGCTATCAGGGCGAGGTCACGGTGACGGCGGGCGGCTCGGCGCTCAGAGGATGGACCGTCAGATGGACGCCGGGCAACGGCCAGACGGTCAGCCAGGTGTGGAACGGCACGCCGGCCGTCGACGGCTCCACGGTGACGGTGACGAACGCCGCCTACAACGGCTCGATCCCGGCGTCCGGCACGACCACCTTCGGCTTCCTGGCCGGCGGTACGCCGTCGTCTCCCGTCCTCATCTGCGCCGGCCGCCCGTGACACCCGTTCGGCACGCGGTGGCCGTCACCGGGTGACGCCACCGCCCCTCTCCTCCCGGCGTCGTCGAGCCGTCTCCCACGCCGGGAGGCCCGCCCGCGTCATGACGGGCCCCGCGTCATGACGGGCCCCGCGTCATGACGGTGCCGATCCGTCGGCACGGCGCGGCGCAGGCCGCGCCGTCGTCAGACGCGCCGATCATCCCGGCGGGGTGTCGTGAACGGCCTCGCCCGGGCCGAGCAGGGTGGCGAGCTGGTCCCGGCATAGTCGGCGATACTCCGCGGAGCCAGGGGCGACGCCCAGAATGCTCTGCACCATCTGCGGCATGGCGACCGGGGCGAAGGCGGCCATGTGCGCGAGCAGCACGATGAACTCGGCGCTGACCGAGTCGGTGAGCTCGCCCGCGCGCTGACGATCACGGATGCGGCGCACACCGTCCTCGATTCGCCGCCCCCGTGTGTGATCGGACTCCTCGGCACCTTGGCCGGGGTCGTCGCCGAGGGCCTGCCATACGACCAGGCGTGCCCAGTCCAGGTGATCGAGGGTCACGTCGAGATATGCCTGTAGCGACTCGGCGAAGGTGGCCCCCGGAGGCACCAGTGTCTCCTGGCGGGCGGACCAGCGCCGTCTGAGTTCGTCGAGCAGGCCCTGCTTCCCGCCGAAGTAGTAGGCGATCAACTGCTGGTTGACACCGGCCCGGGCCGCGATGCCTGCGGTTCGGGCACCGGAGTAGCCCTTGGCCCCGAACTCGACCATGGCCGCGTCGAGGATCTTCTGCCGTGTTCGCTCGGCCATCCGGTCACGCTCTCCTGGAGTGCGGTGCCGGCGGGACGCGCGTGGCTGTTCGTCGGATCCTTCGTGCGCGGTCACCGTCACAGTACAGCAGTTAATCGTTTGATTGACAAACATCAATCAAACGATTGATACTTCTTCGACCACCTGGATCACATGGAGAGGCAGGACATGGCGAGGATCGTGGTGTTCGCCGAGTACGGCGAACCGGAGGTACTGCGGGTGATCGAAACGGACGACCCGCACCCCGGGGAAGGAGAGATCCGGGTCCGGGTGAAGGCGGCCGGTGTACAGCCGTTCGACGCCGGCTACCGGCGTGGCGCTTTCGCCCGGTACAACCCCGCCGTGTTCCCGGCGCGCCTCGGCAACGAGGTGGCGGGTGTCGTCGACATGGTCGGGGCCGGTGTCACCGGGTTCACGGCGGGCGAGCCGATCATCGCCTTCGTCGACTCCGTCGGCTACGCCGACACCGCCGTGGCACCGGCGGCCAACGCCGTACGCAAGCCGTCCGCGATGCCGTGGCCGGAGGCCGGAGTGCTGTCGGCCAGCGGGCAGACGGCCGACACCGCGCTCGACGCGCTGAACGTCACCGCCGGCGACCGCCTGCTGATACACGCGGCGGCCGGTGGCGTCGGCTCGTTCGCGACACAGCTCGCGGTCGCACGTGGGGCTACGGTGATCGGCACCGCGAGCCGGCACAATCACGCCTACCTGGAGGACCTCGGCGCCACACCGGTGACATACGGACCGGGACTCGCCGATCGGGTCCGGCGGCTGGCGCCGGAGGGCATCACCGCGGCGCTGGACTGCGTCGGCGGCGAGGCCAACGACATCTCCGTGCAACTGCTCGGCACGGCCGAGCGTGCCGTCACCCTGGTCGACTGGCAGGCCGAGCAACGCTGTGGGGTACGCAGGGTCGGGACCGACCGCTCAGCCGCCCGGCTCGCCGATCTCGTCGCTCGTTACGAGAAAGGCGACCTGACGGTGCCGATATGGAAGCGGTTCGGCCTGGAGGAAGCGTCCCTTGCGCATCGCGAGATCGAGACCGGTCATGCCCGCGGGAAAATCGTGCTGGTGACGACGTGAGCGGAATCGACACCGGCGTCTTCACCGAGGGTGAGATCGCCTACCTCTCCTCCCAGCGACTCGGCCGCCTGGCCACGATCGCACCGGACGACGGCCCGCAGGTCAATCCGGTCTCCTGTTACTACAATCCGCTGACCGACACGATCGACATCGGCGGTCACAACATGGCCGCCAGCCGTAAGTACCGTAACGTGCGGGCGAGACCACAGGCCGCCGTCGTCGTCGACGACATGCCGGGCGGCATGGACAGCATTCGATGCCTGGAGATCCGCGGTACCGCGGAAGCCATCGACACCCCTTCCGACAGTGCCGCCCGTACGTTCGGCGCGATCATCCGTATCCATCCGCGACGCGTCATCAGCTGGGGCATCGACCCGCCTCATCGAGCCCGCGGCTCCCGATCCATCCCGCGGGGGTGAGGTCGGGCGCATCGACGGGGCGGCCCGCGAACCCCACGTCGGACAGGTGGCGGCATCCCGTCGCCAGGGGGTCACCGTTCGCGCGTCGTCGACACTTTGGCAACTCAGCGTATTGTCGGCGTCACAAAACCTCCCCTCGCCTCTTGATACGGAGATCTTGAGGCAGGAATCACGGGTGGCCCAGGGAAGGAATCTTGCCGAAGTCGCCCGAGCGGCCGATTGCCCCCAGGCGGGGATGGGATCGGAGGACCCCTCCATACCGACCGACCAGGATCCTCACGACTGCGCCTTCGCCGTGTTCTACAGGCACAGAGGTGTTAGGCGAGGCCTTCAAGGGTCAGTCACCCAGTGGTCACTCTTACTCTGCGTCCAAGGCGAGAGGAGGGACGTTTTGCCTGGTGGGCACTGCTTACTGGTGGGCACTACTGGGTTCGAACCAGTGACATCTCGCTTGTAAGGCGAGCGCTCTACCGCTGAGCTAAGCGCCCCGGGGATCCCACCGGACAGGTGGGACAACACCTTACGCCACCGGAGGGGACTTCAGCACATCGACGGACCATGTATCGCCCGCGTCGGTGACGCCGGCCGCGCGCCAGCCCAGGAGGGCGGCGCCGAGCATTCCGGCGGACATCCCGAGGGCGGCCCGGCGCAGGGGCGGGGCGTCCCTGAAGGCCAGGCGGGCGCCGAGCCGTTCGGCCAGCGGGACGGACAGGAGCGGGCCCGCCTCGGCGAGGCCACCGCCCAGGACGATGGCCGAAGGGTCCAGCAGGAGCGTGTAGGTGGCCAGGGCCAGCGAGAGGGCCTCGACCGCGTCGCCCCAGATCTCGGTGGCGAGCGGATCCCCGGCGGCGGTCAGGGCCGCGACCTGCTCGGCGGTGACGGGGGCCGGACCGGTGGCCGCGACCTGCTCGGCGGCGGCGCGGGCGGGACCGGTGGCCGCGACCGCCTCCGGAACGGTTGAGGGGGCGGCGGGCGTGACGCCCTCCGGGCGGGGTGGTGCCCCGGCCAGGCGGGCGGAGTAGCGGCGGGCCACGGCCGAGGCGGAGGCGTAGGTCTCCAAACAGCCGATCTGGCCGCACGCGCACCGCTCCCCCTCCGGCAGGACCGGGATGTGACCGATCTCGCCGGCCCAGCCCGCGGTCCCGCCGTACGGCTCGCCGCGCAGGATCGTGGCTCCCGCGATGCCGGTGCCGATGGGCAGGAACAGGAAGTCCGTGAGCTCACGGCCGGCGCCCAGGACGCTCTCGGCGAGGCCGCCGGTACGTACGTCGTGGCCGAGCAGGACGGGGACGTCCAGCGGTACGAGGTCGGTGGCGGGTACGTCGTGCCAGCCGATGTTGGCGGAGTAGAGGGCCGTGCCGGCGTTCACCAGGCCGGGAACGGCGAGGCCCACCCCGGCGGGGGTGCCGCCACCGGAGGCGGCGAGGTCGGAGACGAAGGAGCGGATCTCCGCGATGACGGCGGCCGGACCCCGGTCGCGTGGGGTGGCGCGGCGGCCGGTACGGAGGATCTCGCCGGAGCGGGTGACGATGCCGCCCTTCATCGACGTCCCACCGACGTCCAGGGCAACGACGAAGGAGCTCATGCACCCATCCAGCGGGTCGAAGGGGCGGGATCGAGCCCCGACCCTAGCGCACCGCCGGCGGGCCACCGGGGGCCGGATGTCCTTTTCCCGGACCTGCCGGGCTCGTCGGCCTCACGAAGGTGCGATCCCGGCGGATCGAGAAGGAAGGAAGATCCTCGGGGAACGCGGAAGAGGGCGCGACCTCGGCAGATCGAAGAAGAACAGCGACGTCTCGGAGAACGCGGACAAGAGCGCGACCCCGGCGGATCGAGGAGCGGCCAAGGTCCTCGGGAAACGCGGAAGAGGGCGACCCCGGCGGATCGAACAGAACAGCACCCCCTCAGGAGGCGCGGACGAGGGCACGACCCCGGCGGACCGGAGAAAACAGCGCCCTCTCAGGGGACCCGGCGCAGGACCCGGGCCAGGGCGGCCTCGACCTCGTCGGCCAGGCCGGGTGAGCAGGAGGCGACCGGCCGGCCGGCGCCGGTGCCGCCGCGGGCGAGCCGTACGGCCCCGCAGGAGCGGCACTCGACCTCGCCGAGCCGGCAGATCAGCGCGGCCGAGCCGCACGAGGAGCACGTGTCGAGGTCGACGTCGTGGGTGCGCCTGCAGTCCGGGCAGACGAGCACCTGCGTCTCGTCGCGTACCCCGCGCGTCCATGGGCTGGCGCCGCGTACGGGGTCGGTCTGCCTGGCCCCGCAGGAGAAGCAGGGCATGATCGCCTCCGAGAGGTCGGACCGGCGGGCGCCTCGTGGACGGCCGGATCACCGCTTAGGGAAGTCCGGCGAGCGCCTTGAGGTACTCGGCGACGTCGCGGGCCTTCGGGACCGGGTTCACGACACGCCAGCGGACCACGCCCTCGCCGTCGATGACGAAGGTCCCGCGCCCCGCGAAGCCGTTCTCCTCGTCGAAGACACCGTATGCCCGAGCGGCATGTCCATGTGGCCAGAAATCGGAGAGAAGCGGGAAGACGTAACCCTGCCGGTCGGCCCAGGCGCGCTGGGCGAAGATCGAGTCGACCGAGACGGTGGCCACCGTGACGTCATCGGGCAGGGCGGGGAGGAACTCGTCCCTGACGGCGTCGAGCTCGTTGCCGCAGACCCCGCTGAACGCGAGGGGATAGAAGATCAGCACAACCCTGCGGCCCCGCTGGGCGGAGAGCCTGAACGGGGTGCCGTGCTGGTCGCGCAGCTCGAAGTCCGGAGCCCGGGCCCCCACCTCGACGGCCATGGCGGGGTCCTTTCGTCCGATGGCGGTGTGAGACGCGCGTCATCATCCTGCCGTACGGCTCCGTGCGAGCCGTACGGCAGGGCGGAACCCTAGCGACGCGCCTTGGGCGTCGCCAGACGCGTCCCCGACCAATCGGGGGCGGCACTGATGCTGCTGGTCTGCGAGAGACCCGCAGTGGTGGCGTCTTCCCCGATGTCGCTCGGCTCCACGTGCCCGTCCCGGCCGGCCTTGGGAGTGAGCAGCCAGATCTGGCCTCCGTCGGTGAGGTTGGTCACCACGCCGCTCAGGGAGTCGAAAAGATCGCCGTCACCGTCACGCCACCAGAGCAGCACGATGTCGACGACGTCCTCGAAGTCTTCGTCGACCAGCTCGTTGCCGGTCAGTTCCTCGATGGAGTTGCGCAGATCGTCGTCGGCGTCCTCATCCCATCCGACCTCCTGCACCACCTGACCCGGCTTGAGGCCGAGCCGTTCGGCCAGGCCGCGTTCGCCTTGCGCCTGACCCGCGGTCGCGCTCACGTTTGTCCCTCCTGCTTGGATGGCCCCGCATTCACACGGTGCTCAGAGTGCTTCGGCACAGTCCACACGCTGTGACCCTCAGTCGTCAACGGTCGCCACGGCAACGACTGGGCTACGTATGAATCAGTCCGACAAAAATGACAAACGGACCTGGCGTTCCGGGTTGTCGACGTTGAGGTCCACCACCGCGATGGACTGCCAGGTTCCCAGCGCGAGCCGTCCCGACAGCACAGGGACGGTGGCGTACGGCGGAATGAGGGCCGGCATGACATGCGACCGTCCATGCCCCCTGGATCCGTGCGCATGCCTGTACCTGTCGTCGGCCGGGAGCAGGACCCCCAGGGCCGCGAGCAGGTCGTCGTCGCTGCCGGAGCCCAGCTCCAGCAGGGCGACGCCGGCGGTCGCGTGGGGCACGAAGACGTTCAGCAGCCCGTCGCCCCCGCATGACCGGACGAAGCTCTCGCACTCGGAGGTGATGTCGTGCACCCGTTCCCGGGAACCCGTTACCACCTCGATCGTCTGAGATCTCACATACCGATCCTACGATCCATCCTGAGCTGCGATGACGGTCGCGCCCCGGCACGGGCGCGCCGGAGGCCTCTCCACCCCCGCGTCCGGCCGGCCATATCTCCTCGTACGGTGACGTACTGCCCGCTCCCGGCCCCGCCCTCGGCCGGGAACCCGGTCAGGGCGGGCACCACGGACGAGAGTCGTTCGTTACATATATAAGGAAAGAACGAGGCGAGGACTTGGCGCCCGGCCGGTCGATCGGCCGGTCCCCCGGGACTCGTCCCGCCGTCCAGGAGGCCGCCGTGAGGAGGTCCGCCGTGAGGAGGCCGCCGTGAGGAGGTCCGCCCCACCGTCCGGAGGGCCGTCGTGAGAGGGCCCGGGCCGTCGTCCGGGAGACCGCCACGCGAGGGCCCGGCCGGACAGGACAGATTCCCTGGGAGGGGACCTGTGAAAAAGGAGGAACCTCCATGTACCCTTTGGTGGCAATTCGTCCTACCATCGGTGGTCTAGGCCACTTTCCTTCCCCTGCCAGCAGGGATCTCCTGGTTACCGGCAAGTAGAGATGCACTTTCCGGGGTAAGCGACCAGGATGGAAGACGACCCACACCAGACAAAAGTCCATCCTCGGAAGGCGAGACCCAGTGGCTTCCGGACGCCAGCGTTTCTCGATCATCAGTGACGGCCTACCCAGCCAGCTCCCTGATGTCGATCCCAGTGAGACCCAGGAGTGGCTCGAGTCGCTCGACAACGTCATCAAGGCGGAAGGTCGGACCCGAGCCCGTTATCTGATGCTCCGGCTGCTGGAACGGGCCCGTGAGCACCAGGTCGGCGTGCCCGGCCTGCGCAGCACCGACTACATCAACACCATCCCGCCGGAGCGCGAGCCCTGGTTCCCCGGCGACGAGTACGTCGAGCGCCGGATCCGCGCCTACACGCGCTGGAACGCGGCCGTCATGGTGACCCGGGCCAACGCCCGCACCAACGTGGGCGGGCACATCGCCACCTACGCCTCGGCGGCCTCGCTCTACGAGGTGGGCTTCAACCACTTCTTCCGGGGCAAGGACCACGGCGAGTCCGGGGACCAGGTCTTCTTCCAGGGGCACGCGGCGCCGGGCATCTACGCCCGCGCCTTCCTGGAGGGCCGCCTCAACGAGGGCCAGCTCGACGCCTTCCGCCAGGAGCTCTCCCACGGGTTCAAGGGCCTGCCCTCCTACCCGCACCCGCGCCTGATGCCCGACTTCTGGGAGTTCCCCACGGTCTCCATGGGTCTCGGCCCGATCGGGGCGATCTACCAGGCCCGGTTCAACCGGTACCTGCTGAACCGGAAGATCAAGGACACCAGCCGCAGCCACGTCTGGTGCTACCTCGGCGACGGCGAGATGGACGAGCCCGAGTCGCTCGGCGCGATCGGCGTGGCCGCCCGCGAGGAGCTCGACAACCTCACCTTCGTGATCAACTGCAACCTGCAGCGCCTGGACGGGCCGGTGCGGGGCAACGGAAAGATCATCCAGGAGCTGGAGTCGTACTTCCGGGGCGCCGGATGGAACGTCATCAAGGTCGTGTGGGGTCGCGACTGGGACACGCTGCTGGCGGCCGACGTCGACGGCGTGCTCGTCAACAAGATGAACACGGTCCCGGACGGGCAGTTCCAGACCTACTCGGTCGAGGACGGCTCCTACATCCGGGAGAACTTCTTCGGCGACGACCCGCGCCTGCGCAAGATGGTCGAGCACCTGTCCGACGAGGAGATCCGCAAGCTCTCGCGCGGCGGCCACGACTACCGCAAGGTGTACGCGGCCTACAAGGCGGCCCGCGAGCACGTCGGCCAGCCGACGGTCATCCTCGCCCAGACCATCAAGGGCTGGACGCTGGGCAAGGACTTCGAGGCGCGCAACGCGACGCACCAGATGAAGAAGATGTCCAAGGCCGACCTGAAGGAGTTCCGCGACCGGCTCTACCTGCCGATCCCCGACTCCGCGCTCGAGGCCGACCTCCCGCCCTACTTCCACCCGGGCGAGAACGACCCCGAGATCCAGTACATGAAGGAGCGCCGCGCCGCGCTGGGCGGCTTCCTGCCCAAGCGGGTGGTGCGCGCCAAGCCGGTCACGCTGCCCGGCGACGCCGCGTACGCGCAGCTGAAGAAGGGGTCGGGCAAGCAGAACGTCGCCACCACGATGGCGTTCGTCCGCCTGCTCAAGGACCTCATGCGCGACAAGGAGCTCGGCCACCGGTTCGTGCCGATCATCCCGGACGAGGCGCGCACCTTCGGCCTCGACGCGATCTTCCCGACGGCGAAGATCTACTCGCCGCACGGGCAGACCTACGACGCGGTCGACCGCGAGCTGCTGCTGTCGTACAAGGAGTCGACCGAGGGTCAGATCCTGCACGAGGGCATCAGCGAGGCCGGGTCGATGGCCTCGGCGATCGCGGTGGGCTCGTCGTACGCCACGCACGGCGAGCAGATGATTCCGATCTACATCTTCTACTCGATGTTCGGCTGGCAGCGCACCGGCGACCAGATGTGGCAGATGGCCGACCAGATGGGCCGGGGCTTCCTGCTCGGCGCGACGGCCGGGCGCACCACGCTGAACGGCGAGGGCCTGCAGCACGAGGACGGTCACACCCCGCTGATCGCCTCGACGAACCCGGCCGCGGTCTCCTACGACCCCTCCTGGGGGTTCGAGGTGGCCCACATCGTCAAGGACGGCCTGCGGAGGATGTACGGCGAGGAGCCGGAGAACATCTTCTACTACATGACCGTCTACAACGAGCCCTACCCCCAGCCCGCCGAGCCCGAGGGCCTGGACGTGCAGGGGCTGCTCAAGGGTCTGTACCGGTTCGCCCCGGCTCCGGCCGTCTCTGGCTCGGCGCCGAAGGCCAACATCCTGTCCTCGGGCGTGGCCGGTCCGTGGGCCATGGAGGCCCAGCGGATGCTGGCCGAGGACTGGGGCGTGGCGGCCGAGGTGTGGTCGGCGACCTCCTGGGCGGAGCTGCGCCGCGACGCGCTCGCCGCCGAGGAGCACAACCTGCTCAACCCCGACGCCGAGAAGCGGGTGCCGTACGTCACCCAGGCGCTCTCGGCGGCCCAGGGGCCGTTCGTGGGCGTCAGCGACTACATGCGCGCGGTCCAGGACCAGATCGCCCAGTGGGTGCCCGGCGACTGGACCTCGCTCGGCACCGACGGCTTCGGCCTGTCGGACACCCGCTCGGCGCTGCGCCGCCACTTCCACGTGGACGCCGCGTCGATCACGCTGGCCGTGCTCACCCAGCTCGTCGGGCGGGGCGAGCTCGACCCGGAGGTGCTGGGCGACGCCATCGCCATGTACCACCTGAAGAACGGCGTCACCGAGGCCGGAGGCGCGGAGAGCAACGACACCCAGTCCATGGGTGTGTGATCCTGTCCGGGCGGGTTCTCCTTTTCCTGGGGAGCCCGCCCGGTTAGGGTGGAATCGCTTCCCCCGGCAGACGACTCCAGGGGAGCTCTTCCATGGCAAGAATCCTCAGGACGGCCGTGACGATCGCCGTCCTGTCCACCGCGCTCGCCGCCTGCAGCGGTGAGGGGGGCGGGGACGGCGCGGCACCGGCGGGCTCGGGACCGGCCGTCGGCCCGGCCTCGTCCAGCCCCTCCTCCCCCTCAGCGCCCTCGCCGGCGTCCACGCCCGTGCCCGCCGGGGCGATCACCTGGGGCCCGTGCACCGACATCAAGCGGCCCGGCGAGCAGACCCCCGCCAGGCCCGACCCCGCCCAGCAGTGCGGCGCTCTCCGGGTCCCGCTCGACTACGCGGCCCCGGCCGGTGAGGCCCTCGACATCGCGGTCATCCGCATCAAGGCCCGGGGGCCGGGGGCGCGGATCGGCTCGCTGGTGTTCAACTTCGGCGGTCCCGGCGCCTCGGGCGTCGACACCCTGGCCCAGGCCGCCAAGGCCTTCGCCGACCTGAACAAGCGCTACGACCTGGTCAGCTTCGACCCGCGCGGGGTCGACCGCAGTTCCGGCGTCCGGTGCGGCGACAGGGCGGTGATGGACGCCTACACCTCGATGGACACGCTGCCCGCGAACGCCGCCGAGCGCGCCGAGATGCAGCGGATCACCGGGATGTTCACCGCGGCCTGCGGGCGGACCTCGGGCAAGGTCCTGCCCCACGTCGGCACCGTGAACGCCGCCGCCGACATGGACCGCCTGCGCGTGGCCCTGGGCGAGCGGAAGCTGCACTACTTCGGCATCTCCTACGGGACGCAGCTCGGCGCGGTGTACGCGACCCGCTTCCCCGGCAACGTGGGCCGGTTCGTGCTGGACGCCCCGCTGGACCCGAAGGTGTCGATGGCCGAGCGCTCCCGGGTCCAGACGAAGGGCTTCCAGCACGCCTACGAGTCCTTCCTGCGGGACTGCGTGAAGCGGGTCGGCGAGTGCGAGATCGGCGCCGACGCGACCATCGCCGGCAAGAACGTCACCGCGCTGATGGACGAGCTGAACGACAGGCCGCTCAAGGTCGGCGACCGGCGGCTCACGCAGGGGCTGGCGGGTGTCGGCGTCGCCGCGGCGCTGTACTCGGAACTGACCTGGCCGCTGCTGGACCAGGCGCTGAGCGAGGCGACCAAGGGGGACGGGCGGATCCTGCTGGCGATGGCCGACAGCTACAACGGCCGCCTGCCGGACGGGAACTACACCACCCTGATGAGCAGCTTCCCGGCGATCAGCTGCGTCGACACCGCCGAGCGGCCCACCGCGGGCCAGATCGCCGCGATCGAGACCGAGACGCTGAGGATCTCGCCGCTGTTCGGCGGTTCCGGCATGGGGCTGATCTGCTCGATGTGGCCGGTCCCCGGGAGCGACGCGGCCCGGCGGGTCGACGCCTCGGGCTCCGCGCCGATCCTGGTGATCGGCGGCACCGGCGACCCGGCCACCCCCTACGAGTGGGCGCCGAAGCTCACGGACCAGCTGCGCACCGGCGTGCTGGTCACCTACAGGGGCGAGGGGCACGGCGCCTACCTGTCCGGCGACGCGTGCGTCAAGAAGGTGACCGAGGACTACCTGATCGGCGGGAAGGTCCCGGTGAAGGGCGTCACCTGCGTCGGTTCCTGAGCCCTCGCCCACCCCCCGTGGCCGGTACGGGCTCTCGCGCCCGTCCCGGCCGCGGGTCCGCGGGGGCCTTCGAAGGCCGTGGGCGTCTAGCAGGTCTCCAGGCGGGGCCGCGCGGTCTCGAAGCGGAAGCCGACCCTGCCCAGGTGTCTTCTCAGCAGGCCTTCCATGCTCCCGTCCTGGTACATGGAGGCGATCACCTCGTTGATCCTCCGGCAGGCCACCGGGTCGCCGCGCCGCATCGCCACGCCGTAGCGCTCGGTGGTGAGCCTGAGCCCGGCGATCTCCAGCTCGGTGCCCTGGAGGCGGGCCCCGAAGCCGGCGATCAGCAGGTCCTCCCCGGGCATGGCGTCGGCGCTGCCGTCGGCCACCTGGGAGGCGCACCGTGAGGAGTCGTCCGCATCGACGCGGACGAACCCGATGCCCCGGTCACGGATCAGCTGGCCGGTGGTCTGGCCCTGCGGCAGGCAGAGCCTCTTGCCCCGCAGGTCCCCCAGCCGGTCGATCCTCGAACTGGCCCGGACCAGCACGTCGCGGTGGGCGACGTAGTACGGCCCGGCGAAGGCGATCCGTTCGCGGTCGGCGCTCCCGATCGAGAAGCCGGAGATCACGAGGTCGACCTTCCCCCTCTCGATCGCCTCCTGCCTGCCCAGGCCCACGTCCACGAACCTCAGGCCGCCGGACGGCACCCCCAGGCCCTCGGCCACGCGTCCGGCCACGTCGATCTCGAAACCCCGGGGCGGGTCGCCCAGCGAGATCCCCGGCAGTCCCGCGCGGTAGCCCACCCGGAGCGTGCCGGTGGCCTCGATCCGGTCGAGCAGGCGCGAGGGGGCCGAGACCCCCGGGGTCCCGGGGGTCCGTGCCGGCGTCCGCGCCGCAGGCGTCCGCGCCGCGGCCGGCGGGGGCGTGGCCCCCGCCGTGAGGGCGCCGGACCTGGCGGCCAGCAGGGCGCCCGTCACCGCGAGGACCGCGAGCCCCCCGGCGACGCCGGCGATCACGGTACGGCGCCGTCGCGTGCCCGCCGGCCCGGCCCTCCCCGCAGTCCCCGCGCCCGCCCGGCCTCCCTGCCCCGTCAGGTCGGCCGTGGCGGTCTGCGCCCCCTCGGCCGGTTCCTCCTCCGAGGCCTCCCCCTCACCGGGCGGGTGGCCGAGCAGGCGCCTCAGCAGGGCGTCGGAGGTGGGCCGCAGACGCTGTTCCTTGTTCAGGCAGGCGGCGACGATCTCGCGCAGCCCGCCGGGCAGGCCGCTCAGGTCGGCCTCGTGGTTGATGACCCGGTTGAGGGTCGCCACGATCGTCTCGCTCCCGAAGGGGGCCCTGCCGGTGGCGGTGAAGGCGATGGTCGAGCCCCAGGCGAACACGTCGGCGGGGAAGCCCACCCGCTCCCCGGCGATCTGCTCGGGCGCCATGTAGGCGGGGGTGCCGACCGCGCGGGTGGTGATCGTCCCGCTCTCGTCGATGATCTTCGCGATGCCGAAGTCGACGACCCTGGGGCCGTCGGCGGCGAGCAGGACGTTGTCGGGCTTGAGGTCGCGGTGCGCGATGCCGGCGTGGTGGATCGCGGCCAGCGCGGTGGCGGTGCCGACGGCGAGCCGGTCGAGCGCCTCCCCCGACAGCGGCCCGTCGCGCTCGACGACCTCGCGCAGCGAGGGGCCCTCGATCAGCTCGCTCGCGATGTAGGGGGTCTCGCCGTCGAGGTCGGCGTCGAGCACCCTGGCGGTGCAGAAGGCGTCCACCCTGCGGGCCGCCGCCAGCTCCCGGGCGAACCGTGACCGCGCCTGCGCCTCACCGGTGAAGCGCACGTGCAGCAGCTTGACGGCGGCGCGCTCGCCGCCGTCGGACTCCCCCAGGTAGACGACCCCCTGCCCGCCCTCCCCCAGCCTGCCCTTGAGCGAGTACTCCCCCAGTCGCGGCGGATCCCCCGGCCGCAACGGTCTGATCTCCGGCACCGCGGACCCCTCGTTCAGCGCGCTTTGCCAGATCATTACACACGCGGACGACCGAGGCGGATCCCCACCGGTGCACGGCGGCCGCCCGGCACGGCGGCGGGTCCGGGCTCCGGCACCCCCGGGGCCCGCCGGGAAGCGGCCGGTCAGCCGGCCGCCGCCGTCGTGAGCCCGGCGGTGCGGGCGAGGCGGGCGGCCGAGCGGGAGACCAGGTCGAGGGCCCGCGACAGGCCGGGGTGCAGCAGGCGGCCGCCGCCCTTGACGACGCGGCCCCCGACGATCACGGTGTCCACGTCGCCGGGGCCGGCAGAGGTCACCACCGCGCCGATCGGGTCGTGGACCGGCGCCATGGCCGGGGAGCCCGTTCGCAGGATCACCAGGTCGGCCTGCCGGCCCGGCCGCAGCGATCCGATCCGGTCCGCCATGCCGAGGGCCTCGGCTCCCCCGAGCGTGGCCATCCTCAGCATGTCGGCGGTGGACGACGCCCCGCCGCGCAGGCGCTCGGCGGCGAACGCGGCCCGCATCACGGCGAACATGTCTCCCGGCGCGTCGGTCACGGTGTCCACGCCCAGCCCGACCCGGACCCCGGCGTCGCGGAACCTGCCGGACTCGGGGTACCCGTGCCCCATCTGCGCCTCCACGACCGGCGCGACCGAGGCGGCGCAGCCGCTCGCGGCCAGGAGCCTCACCGCCTCGTCGGAGAAGCCGTTGCCGTGCACGAACATGACGTCGGGCCCGAGCAGGCCGTTGGCGTGCAGCCACTCGACCGCGCCGGAGCCGGTCGCGTGCAGGCTGATCGGCAGGCCCAGCTCACGGGCCAGCCGCCAGTCGGCCTCCGCGGCGGCGGCGGAACCGTAGACGGGTCCCCACGCGGCCAGGGCGGGGGTGACCGGGCCGGAACCACCGGCGAGGGAGGCGATCCGGCGCACCTCGTCCTCACGGCGCGCGCCGTCCGCGGGCGAGGGGGGCGCGTAGCCGAACACGGCGCGGATCCCGGCCTCGCGCAGGGCGTCGAGGGCGGCGTCGGTGTGGGCCGGGGTGAGCTGGATGTGCGACCAGTCGTACAGCGTGGTGACGCCCGCGTCGAGCGCCTCCAGCGCGCCCCACAGGTTCGCCGCGTACACGTCCTCGGCACGGAACGCGGGGCCGAGCCTGCCCAGCACGAGGTCGAGGTAGCCGCCGAGCGTGGCGTCGGCCGCGACCGAGCGCAGCACGCTCTGCCACACGTGCCGGTGGGTGTCGACGAAGCCGGGCAGCAGGATCCCGCCGGCCGCGTCGAGGACCTCGGCGCCCTCCGCGCGCAGGCCCCGCCCGACCGCGGTGATCACCCCCTCCTCCACCAGCACGCCGGCGCCCTCCAGGACGCGCGGCCGCGGCTCGGTGTCGATCACGGTCGCACCGGTGATGAGCATGCGCACGGGAATCTCTCCGTTCGTAAAGCAATCAAAAAAGCTTTTTGGAAAGCTATCAGCGTGAGGAGGTACCCTCAACCCCATGTGCGCACGGCAGGCGGCGCGACGCGACCGCGTCGACGAGGTGATGGACGGCTGGCGGGCGGAGCTGCCCGAGGCCGCCACCGTGCAACTGGAGATCGTCAAGCGCACCGCCCGGCTGAAGTCCCTGGTCGAGGAGGTCACCCAGGCCGTGCTCGGCGAGTACGGCCTGACCTACGCGGAGTTCGACGTGCTGGCCACGCTGCGCCGGGCCGGGGCCCCCTACCGGCTGAAGCCCAGCAGGCTCGCCTCGCGCTCCTCCCTCACCACCGGGGGCACGAGCAACATCCTGCAGAGGCTCACCGCGGCCGGGCTGGTCGAGCGCGAGCCCGACCCCGACGACGGCCGGAGCTCGTGGGTACGGCTGACCGGTCAGGGCGTGCGGCGGGCCGAGGAGCTGGCCCTGGCCACCGGCGAGGCGCACGCCGAGTTGCTCGCGGGGGTTCCGGACGAGACCGCGCGGGCCCTGGCCGACCTGCTGCGCGAGGTTCTCCTCACGCTCGGGGACCGCTCCGGTCCCGCCCGCGGGCCCGCCTGAGGCCCGCTCGCGAGACCGCCCGGGGCCCGGTTCACCCGGCCGCTCCGGGACGCGCCCGCCGAAGCGCTCACGCGCTCGCCCGAAGATCGGCGATCATCGCGGCGCACGCCGTCACGACGGTGCATACCATCAAAGATGGATAGTGCTGTTGAACAGACAAAACCCCATCGATAGCCTATGGCGACACATCTCATTGGAGCTCGATGTCCGGACCACCGAAACACCCTTTGGCCGCCGGGGGCAATCCTCCGCCCAGACCACCCGCCAAGTCCTCCAAGGGCATGGCGTCCAAGGTGGTGACCCTCACCGGCATCGGTGTCGTCTCGTTGCTGCTGATCGGCTACTGCTCGGCGCAGAACGACTACGAGGAGGTCGGCGCCGAGTGCGTCGACATGAACAGCCGCCTGCCCGACGGCACGTACGCGGTCGTCGACGAGGACTACTGCGACGACGGCAACCGCGCCTACTACGGCTCCCGGGGCGCCTACGGCTGGTACTACGGCGGCGTCAGGAGCGGCGTGCGCATCCGGCAGGGCACCACGGTCCGTCCCGCGGACGTCAGGATCAGCACGCCCAAGGGATCAGTGATCCAGCGGGGCGGTTTCGGCGGCCGCGGCTCAAGCGGGAGCTGAACCCGCGCAGATGAGCAGCAGATGAGACGCGAGACCTCGCTCCCCCGTGACGGCTGGGAGAGCATCATCGAGAGTCACGGCCTGGCCTACCACCGCTCGGCCCATCCCGAGGGCCTGGACCGCCCGTACTGGGACGAGGCCGTCCAGTACGTCTTCACCATGGACGAGGTCCTCGACCTGGAGAACCAGGTCGAGGAACTGCACCGCATGTGCCTGCACGCCGTGGAGCACGTCGTCGCCAAGGGCCGCTACGCCGAGTTCGCCATCCCCGAATGGGTGGCGCCGGAGATCGCGGCCTCCTGGGAGCGCAACGACCCGCACCTGTTCGGCCGGTTCGACCTGCGCTACGACGGCACCGGCCCGGCCAAGCTGCTGGAGTACAACGCCGACACCCCCACCAGCCTGCTGGAGAGCTCGGTGGTGCAGTGGTTCTGGCTGCGCGACCGCTACCCCGACGACGACCAGTGGAACTCCATCCACGAGCGTCTCATCGCCCGGTGGCAGCAGATCGCGACCGGCATGCCCACCGGGCCCGCGCACTTCGCCTGGACCAGCATGGACACCTCCGGCGAGGAGGCGATGACCCTGGCCTACCTGCAGGAGACCGCCGACCAGGCCGGGCTGGCCACCGTCGCGGTGGCCATGGAGGACATCGGCTGGGACGGCCTCAACCTGCGCTTCGTCGACATGGAACGCAGGGTGATCCGCACCCTGTGCAAGCTGTACCCGTGGGAGTGGGCGGTCGCCGACCCGTTCGGCATGCAGGCGGTGCGCCAGCAGGTCTCGATGACCTGGATCGAGCCGCTGTGGAAGATGCTGCTGTCGAACAAGGCGCTGCTCGCGGTGCTCTGGGAGCTGTACCCGGGGCACCCGAACCTGCTGCCCGCCTACCTCGGCGACCCGCACGGCATGTCCTCGTACATCTCCAAGCCGTTGCTGGGCCGGGAGGGCGCGAACATGCGGATCGTCACCCCGGCCGAGCACCTGGAGACCGGGGGCGGCTACGGCGCCGAGGGTCACGTCCACCAGGAGTTCCAGGCCCTGCCCGTCTTCGACGGCTGGCGCCCGGTCCTGGGAGCCTGGGTCGTCCACGACGAGGCCGCGGGTCTCGGCATCCGCGAGACCTCGGGGTTCATCACCGACGACACGTCGTCATTCGTCCCGCACCGCATCGAGCTCTGAGTCCCGAAAAGAGAAACGGCATAATGAGTCCCACCATCGCGTCGGCCCTGATGTCCCCATCCCCCGCCGGCGCCGAGACGCTCTCGCTCGCCGAGAACCTCGGGCGCGGCGCGCTCGCGATCGCCGCCTACGCCGTCCTGGGAGTGATCCTGCTGGTCATCGGCTTCTACGTGATCGACCTGGCCATCCCGGGCAAGCTCAGTCACCTGATCAAGGACGCCCGCAACCCCAACGCCACCCTGCTCACCAGCTCGGGGCTGGCCGCGGTCGGGCTGATCGTCGCGGCCTCCATCTGGTCCTCCGGCGGCGCCCTGCACGAGGGCCTGCTCGCCACCGCGGTCTTCGGCCTGCTCGGCATCGCCATGCAGACGGTGGGGATGATCGTCTTCGACAAGGTGGCGGGGATCTCCGTACGGCAGCTGGTCTCCGAGCCGGAGCTGCAGCCCGGCGCCCGGCTGCTGGCGGTCACCCACCTGGCCATCGGCCTGATCACCGCCGTCGCGGTCGTCTGAGCACGGTCCCCGCCGCTCCCGCCGCGCGGGAGCGGCGGCCGGTGCCGCGGGCGGTGCCACAGCGGATGCCACAGTGGATGCCACAGTGGATGCCACGGCCGGTGCCATGGTCGGCGCCGCGGCCGGAGGGACGCGCCGTCCCACGTGACGGGGACGCCGGTGCGGTCCCACAAGATCGGGGGCCGCGCGTTGTACGGATCCGTGGCCGACGCATCCCGCGCGACCTGGCACCCTTGGTGACGTGAGGGAGCGGAGCGGACAGGCGGCAGGACAGGGCGGCGTCACGGCGGGGCCGGGGAGGGATCCCGAATCCGACCGGGTCCGGCAGGACACCACGCGGCGGCTGGAGCGGGCCATGGGCACGCTGGGCACGGCCGCCATGTCCCGGATGGACGACCGGCTGATGTGGTTCCGCGCGCTGTCGGCCGAGGACCGGTCCTGGGTCGGGCTGGTCGCCCAGGCCGGCATCGCCGCGTTCGTGGAGTGGTTCCAGCACGCCGGTGAGGGCCGCCCCACCCCCAGCATCGAGTTCTTCGGCACCGCGCCCCGGGAGCTGAAGCGGTCCATCTCGCTGCAGCAGACCGTCGACATCGTGCGGGTCGTGGTCGAGGTGGTCGAGGCGCGGTCCGGTGAGCTGGCCGCGCCCGGCGGGGAGGACCAGCTCCAGCAGGCGATGCTGCGCTACACCCGCGACGTGGCGTTCGCCGCCGCACAGGTCTACGCCCGGGAGGCCGAGGCCCGCGGCGCCTGGGACGCCCGGCTGGAGGCGCTGATCGTGGACGCCCTGGTCAGGGGGGAGGTCGACGACGGCCTGCACTCCTGGGCCGCGGCGCTCGGCTGGACCTCCGCGCCCGTCGTGGTGCTGGCGGGCCAGACGCCCGGCGACGACCCGCAGGCGGTGATCGACGCGCTGCGCGAGCGGGGCCGCAGGTCGGGGCTGGACATGCTGGCCGGCGTGCAGGGCGACCGGCTGATCGTGATCGTCGGCGGGGCGGACAGCGTCGCCGCGGCGGCCAGGCACGTGGTGCCGCGCTTCGGCCCCGGCCCGGTCGTGATCGGGCCCGAGGTGGCCGACCTGCACTCGGCCGCCAGGTCGGCGCGGGCCGCGATGGCCGGGCTCCGGGCGGCGGCGGGGTGGCCGGACGCCCCCCGTCCCGTGCACGCCGAGGACCTGCTGGCCGAGCGGGCCATCGACGGCGACGGCGACGCCAGGGCACAGCTCGTCGAGAACGTCTACCTGCCGCTGATCGGCACGCCGCTGCTGGACACCCTGGCCACCTACCTGGAACAGGGCACCTCGCTGGAGGCGACGGCCCGGCTGCTGTTCGTCCATCCGAACACGGTGCGCTACCGTCTGCGTAAGATCACCGAAATGACCGGGTATCAGCCGACCGAGGGCAGGTCCGCGTTCACCCTTCAAGTCGGGCTGATCCTGGGTCGACTGTCCGAAACAACTGTTATCTAATGTCCTTTACTTAATCTCCATGAAACTCCCGTTGTAGTTAACCTACAAAAAACTGGGGACGAACTTCGTCTGGATCCCCATCCGGGTAGTGAACTCCTACAGGGCAGGCTGGATTTCGTGCTCGTCATCGTCGCTCCGGGCCAAGGCGCCCAGACCCCAGGATTCCTCGGTCCATGGCTCGACCTGCCCGGCGTGGCCGATCGGCTGACCGCCTGGTCGGATCTGATCGGCCTTGACCTGATCGCCTGCGGGACCATCGCGGACGCGGACGAGATCCGTGACACCGCCGTCGCCCAGCCACTGCTCGTGGCCGCCGGCCTGGCCGTCGCCGAGGTCCTCGGGGCCTCGCCCCACATCGTCGCCGGGCACAGCGTGGGCGAGTTCACCGCCGCCGCGCTGGCCGGGGTGCTCACCCCCGAGCAGGCGCTGCTCCTGGTCCGCGAACGCGGCCTGGCCATGGCCAAGGCCGCCTCCGTCACCGAGACCGGCATGTCGGCCGTCCTGGGCGGGGTCGAGGAGGAGGTCCTCGCGGCCGTCGCCGAGAAGGGCCTCACCGCCGCCAACGTCAACGGCGCCGGGCAGATCGTGATCGGCGGCACGCTGGAGCAGCTGGCCGCGTTCAAGGCCGAGCCGCCCGCCCGGGTCCGGGTGATCCCGCTCGCGGTCGCCGGCGCCTTCCACACCGAGCACATGGCCTCCGCGGTCGACCGGCTGCGCGAGGCCGCCGCCGAGATCGGCCCCACCGGCCCCGCCGACCCCACCGTGACGCTGCTGTCCAACCGCGACGGCGAGGCGGTCGCGAGCGGCACCGAGTTCCTGGAGCGCCTGGTCGCCCAGGTCGCCAGCCCGGTGCGCTGGGACGCCTGCATGGCCACCATGGCCGGTCTGGGCGCCACCACCATGATCGAGCTTGTTCCCGGCGGCACGTTGACCGGCCTGGCCAAGCGTGCTCTGCGCGGGGTGACGGCCGTCGCCCTGAAGACCCCCGACGACCTGGAGGCCGCGCGAGCCGCCCTCGGGTCGAATGAGGAGCGGTGATCGACGCATGAAGGTCTCTCAGGGCTCACCGGGTGCGAGAATCCTGGCGTTCGGCCACTACCAGCCCTCCCAGGTGGTCACCAACGACGACCTGTCGGCGACCATGGAGACCGACGACGCCTGGATCCAGAGCCGCGTCGGCATCAAGGAGCGCCGGATCGCCCCGGACAGCGAGTCCGAGATCGACCTGGCCGTGCAGGCGGGGGGCAAGGCCCTGGCCGCCAGCGGCCTGTCGGCCGCCGACATCGACCTGGTGATCGTCGCCACCTGCACGCTAGAGACGCAGATCCCCAACGCGGCCGGCCGGGTCGCCACCCGGCTGGGCATCCAGGCCCCGGGCGCGTTCGACGTCAACACCGCCTGCTCGGGCTTCTGCTACGCCCTCGCGGTCGCCGACGACGCGATCCGCGCGGGCTCGGCCACCCACGTGCTCGTGGTCGGCACCGAGAAGCTCTCGCAGTGGATCGACTGGACCGACCGGGCCACCGCGGTGATCTTCGCCGACGGCGCCGGCGCCGCGGTCGTCGGCCCCTCCGAGACGCCCGGGATCAGCCCCGTGGTCTGGGGCAGCGCGGGCGACAAGTTCGACGCGATCATCGTCAAGGACCGGGACTCCTTCCTGCACCAGGAGGGACAGACCGTGTTCCGCTGGGCGACCACCGCGCTGCACCCGGTGGCCAGGGAGATCTGCGACCGCGCCGGGGTGGACCCGGCCGACCTGGCCGCGTTCGTGCCCCACCAGGCCAACCTGCGCATCATCGAGGCCATCGCCCGCAAGCTCGGCGCCGACAACGCCGTCATCGCCAAGGACATCGTGCTGGCCGGCAACACCTCGGCCGCCTCGATCCCGCTCGCCCTGTCCCGGATGATCGAACAGGGCGAGGTCCCCTCGGGCGGGCTCGCCCTGCTGCTGGGCTTCGGCGCGGGCCTGACCTACGCGGGCCAGATCATCGAGATCCCCTAGAGCTTCCGCGCGGCTCCGCCGTACGGGAAACCAGAGAAAACGAATCCAAGGAGAACACCCGACATGGCTCTGACCGAGCAGGAGATCCTCGCCGGCATCGGCAAGATCGTCAACGAGATCACCGGAATCCCGGCCGCCGAGGTCACCCCGGAGAAGAGCTTCGTCGACGACCTCGACATCGACTCGCTCTCCATGGTGGAGATCGCCGTCGCCGCCCAGGACGAGTTCGGCGTCGAGATCCCCGACGACCAGCTCAAGCACCTGAAGACCGTCAAGGACGTCATCAACTTCATCCAGAACTGAGACGTCCGGGCCTTTCCTCAGACCAGCGACACACAAGGAGCGCAGCAGTGAGTACAGACCAGGCACGTGTCGTCGTCACCGGGCTCGGCGCGACGACGCCCCTCGGTGGAGACGTCGCCTCGACCTGGTCGGCGCTCCTCGCCGGTCGGTCCGGGGTCCGCACCATCACCGAGGAGTGGGTCGACTCCGTCCCGGTGAAGTTCGCCGCCTTCGCGGCCGTCGACCCGACCGAGGTGCTGCCCCGGCCCGAGTCGCGACGGCTGGACCGGGCCGAGCAGTTCGCGCTGGTCGCGGCCCGCGAGGCGTGGGCGCACGCCGCGATCGAGAAGGTCGACCCCGAGCGCCTCGGCGTCGTCGTGGGCAGCGGCATCGGGGGCATCACCACGATCCTCGCCGCCTACGACACCTTCAAGGAGAAGGGCTGGACGCGGCTCTCACCGTTCACCGTGCCCATGCTGATGCCGAACGGCGCGGCGGGCTGGATCGGCATCGAGGTCGGCGCCCGCGCCGGCGTCCACGCCACCGTGAGCGCCTGCGCCACCGGCGCCGAGTCCATCGGGTACGCCATCGAGATGATCCGCTCCGGCCGGGCCGACGTGGTCGTGGCCGGTGGCACCGAGGCGGCCATCCACCCGCTGAACATCGGCTCCTTCGCCGCCATGCGCGCCATGTCCACCCGCAACGACGAGCCCGAGCGCGCCTCGCGGCCGTGGGACAAGGGCCGTGACGGCTTCGTCCTGGGCGAGGGCGCCGGCATCGTCGTGCTGGAGTCCGAGGAGCACGCCCGCGCCCGCGGCGCCACGATCTACGCGGTCGCCGCCGGAGTGGGGTACTCCGCCGACGCCCACCACATCGCCCAGCCCGAGCCGAGCGGAGCCGGGGTCATGCTGGCCATGCGCCGCGTCCTGGAGAACTCCGGTCTCACCGGCGCCGACATCAAGCACGTGAACGCGCACGCCACCTCCACGCCCGCCGGCGACGTGGTGGAGACGATCGCGATCAAGGAGGTCATCGGCGACCACCCGCTGGTCAGCGGCACCAAGTCGATGACCGGGCACCTGTTGGGCGGCGCCGGCGGCATCGAGTCCGTCTTCACCGTCCTGGCGCTGCACGAGCGGCGCGCGCCCGGGACGATCAACCTGGACGACCTGGACGACGGCGTCGAGGTCGACATCGTGCGCGGCGAGCCCCGCGACCTGCCCGGCGGCCAGATCGCCGCGATCAACAACTCCTTCGGCTTCGGCGGCCACGACGTCGCCGTGGCCTTCACCACCGTCTGACCTCACCACCGTCCGGCGCGTGCTCGTGCCCCCCGCCCCAGCCCGCCGCCCTGGGCCCCCCCCCCCCGGGGGCCGGGCCCCCGGGTTTTGA